>CAZSOR010000301.1:0-6014 GCA_964608395.1 uncultured Pirellulales bacterium | reverse complement strand
GTATAATACTAAACTAAATGATTATTGATTAATGATAAATGATAGGTCCAATCACACATAACGCAGTACGAATTTTAGCCCGCACCACTGGTGCCGGGTCGTAAAAAGCCAAAATAATGCAAAAAACAGGTGAAAAAGAGTAGAAAACGACGAAAAATTGGGCTTAATTTGAAAAAACAAAGCCAATTTTTGGAAGGGCAATATAAACGTAAGCATCTATAAGAAAGGGGATTATGAAGAATTTCACGCTTTCGAGCGGCAAAAAAACAAACCCAATTCAAAGCCAAACAAAGCCAATCTTATTTAGCCCCCAGATTTTCTGGGGGTTGAAAAGGCGATTTGAAAAAACAAAGCCAATTTGCGGTAGGGCTAAATTGGCGCAAAGTCTTATTTGAAAGGAAATTATGGCAACAAACCAGCCTGTGGGCTCGAAAAAAACAAAGCCAATTCAAAGCCAATTGTGGGGGCAAGGATTCACAAATCAGAAAGCACGACCGGAAAATTGGGATTACGACCTCAAAATTTGTCCTAAATCATCCATTTCCTTCTGTGCGGCTTTCTTCTTGTGCTTGTGTTTTCCTCTTAAGGACTCTATTTTGGCCGTGGCCTTATCCTGCAATGCTCCCGGCTGACGGCCTTTGTCGAGCATCTCCTCCAATGTGATTGTGCCGGTATCATAGAGCCGCCAGAGATGCTCGTCGAGGAGCTGCATGCCGAGCTTCTTGCCGGTTTGAATGCTGGAATCGATTCGGTACGTTTTGTTCTCGCGGATAAGGTTGGCGATAGCAGGGGTTACGACCATAAACTCGTAAGCGGCAACTCTACCTTTGGTTTTGGCTAAAGGACAGAGGGCCTGACTGAGCACGGCGATCAAATTGCCGCTTAACTGGATGCGAATCTGCTCCTGCTGGTTCACGGGAAACACGTCAATCAGTCTGGTAATTGTTCCTGCGGCGCTGGTCGTGTGTACTGTGCTGAAAACAAGGTGGCCGGTTTCAGCGGCTCTAACGGCCGACTCGATTGTTTCCAGGTCTCGCAATTCGCCGACGAGAATGACATCCGGGTCCATTCTTAAAACACGTCTTAACGCCTCGCCAAAACTTGGAACATCGACACCAACTGAACGCTGGTTAATTATTGATTTCTTGTGGTTATGATAGTATTCTATCGGCTCTTCAATGGTTATTATGTGGCGGTCAAAGTTTTCGTTAATATAGTTTATCATAGTAGCCAGGGTGGTTGTCTTGCCGCATCCGGTTGGGCCTGTAACCAGGAACAACCCACGTGGTCTGCGGCACAAAGCCTTGCAAATTGTCGGTAAGCCTATTTCCTCAAAGGTCAGAATCTTCGATGGAATAAGACGAAGGACCAGTGCAAGATTGCCCTTTTGGCGAAATACCGAAACACGAAATCTGCCTTGATCGCCAAATGCAAAACCAAAGTCTGTGCCGCCTTCTTCCTGAAGTTCCTGCTGGTTCCGGTCGGGCGTAATACTTCTCATCAAAGCCGCAGTATCATCCGGCTCAAGAACTTTGGTTTCGAGAGACCTAAGCCCGCCGTCTATTCTTAACACCGGCGGCCGGTTGGTAGTAAGATGTATATCTGAAGCACCCTGCGAAACACAGGCCTGAAGTAACCTGTCCATATTTACCGTTGCCATAAAAAAATCCTCAATAACTACTTTTGGTTTAATCTACTGCCGCACCTTCTGTCTGGGTAATTCTCACCACTTCAGCAGGTGTCGTTATTCCATTGAATATTTTGAGCTTTCCATCCTCCATCAGCGTCTTCATACCGCTGGCTTTCGCAGCCTTTCTCAATTCGGTAGTAGGTGCTTTTGAGAAGGCCAACTCTCTGATTTCGTTGTTCATTTCGAACATCTCAAATATTGCGATTCGGCCTTTGTAGCCGGTGTTCTGGCACTGACTGCATCCAGCTCCCTTTTGAGGCGGACGTTTTTTCATCTCCTCCGGCGTAATACCAAGCGCTTGCATATGATCCATGTTAGGATTTTCATCGATCGTTTTACATTTTTTGCAAATGACTCTGACAAGTCTCTGCGCCATAATTGCCTGAATCGAGCTTGCCACAAGGAACGGCTTGACACCCATATCTATCAAACGTGTAATTGCGCTCGGGGCATCATTGGTATGCAGCGTGCTGAAAACAAGGTGTCCCGTAAGTGCCGCCTGAATAGCGATATCCGCCACGACGCCGTCTCGAATTTCGCCGACCAGTATGATATTGGGGGCTTGCCTGAGCATCGCCCTGAGAATCTTATCGAACGACAAATCGATCTCGTCCCTGACCTGGCACTGATTCATCCCGGCAAAGTTGTACTCCACCGGGTCTTCAGCGGTAATGATTTTCTTATCCGGCTTATTAAGCTCCTGCAGCGCGGCATACAACGTTGTGGTTTTTCCGCTACCGGTCGGACCGGTGACCAGAAAAATGCCGTTCGGCCTCTTGATTATACGTTGGAATTGCTCGTAGTTTTCCTGCTCAAATCCCAATGATTCGATACCGATATTGACTGCGTCCGGGCGCAAAATTCGAAGCACCACGCTCGGGCCGTGAACGCCCGGCAGAGACGACACACGAAAATCGATATCCTGGCCTCCGATCTCACGCTTGATACGGCCATCCTGCGGCAGCCTTTTTTCGGCAATGTCCATACCGGACAGAATCTTGAAACGGGTAACCAGCGGTGCCTGCATGTTCTTGGGAATATTGTCCCGTTCCAGACAAACACCATCGACACGGTACCTTACACGGACCCTGTCGTCCATTGGCTCAATGTGGATGTCACTGGCCCGCATATAGTAAGCGTTATCAATGATAAGGTTCACCAACCTGATAATCGGAGCATCATCATCGGGGTCGGCGCCCTGAGCACGGAGTGTTTCCGCCTGCAACTCGTGACCGGCTTCGGCAAGCTCGGCGGCGGTTGCATCAATACTATGCCTTAGCCTGTCGTCATCTTCGTTTACCACTTCGGTTAAGGAATCTTCTAAGTAGGAACGAATCTTCGTAGGGCTTGCAAGATAGCACTCGGGATCGCTGTTGAGGCGAAAACGAATAGCGTCCATCATCTCCAGATCCGTCGGGTCGCTGATAATCAATTTCAACCTGCCGTTACTCATATCCATGGGGATGATATTGTGTTTTTTGACGAGTTCTTCCGGAAGAGCATTCGCAGCATCGGGCGAGATAGAAGCCGTGTCCGGATTTATATACTCCAATCCAAATTGCTTGGCAATTGCTTTGGTAAGATTTTCTTCATCTATCAGGCCTTTGTCGAGCAGTATCTCGCCGAGCCGTTTGTGATTGCTCTTTGAAGCTTTAATAGCCTCGATAAGAGCTTCTTTTTTCACCAGCCCGGCCTTATAAAGTATTTCACCCAAATGCCTGCGTTTTTTTGCCATATGCTCCTCAAAATACTGCGTGCCCCAGTTACAGCTATTATAACATTTCCAACGCAGTGAGTCAAATGTTCAATTTTAAACGGAGTATATTCAGTACAGTCTGTGCTGCTCGAAGTCGTATGAACCGTCTGTTGCCGGAGAAAAGACAGCGTTTTGTATCACATCCATTTTCTGAATCCACACCTATATATACAAGCCCAACGGGCTTTTGTTCGCTACCACCTGCCGGGCCGGCTATACCGGTTATGCCAACTGCATAATCTGTACCGGCCTTTTTTCTTGCAGCCCGGGCCATGGACTCAGCCACTTGCTCGCTGACGGCCCCGTACTCCTGAATCAGATCGGCGGGTACGCCGAGTTCGCTGATCTTGGCCTGGTTGCTGTAAGTAATCCAACCAAAAGTAAAGTATTTACTCGATCCGGGGATATCTGTCAAGAGCTTCGCTAACAAACCGCCCGTGCAGGATTCCGCTACGGCGATAGTTTTTCCCTGCCGGGTGAGTTTTTCGCCCACGACCTCGGCCAGAGACTTCTCTGACACGCCGTAAATAAGCTCTCCGAGCATGTTTTGCAGCAATTTTTCGTCCTTTTCAGCCATTTGCTTGGCCTTTTCGTTATCTTCAGAAGTAGCGATGATATGCAGTGTAATTATGCCGGACGAAACTGTGCAGTTAATCAAAGGATTCCTGCCACGTTGCATCATTGAACCAAGCAGTTCGGCGATTGTCGATTCCCCCGCTCCGAAGCACTTTAATTTCTTTACCACCACAGCCTGTCCGCCCGCGAATCGCTCAATCTCGGGACGGACCGATTCTTCGAACATCCGCTTCATTTCCATCGGTACACCGGGCAGGGCAAAAAATAATTTACCTTCCGATTCGGCCATGATCCCCGGTGCTGTACCGATATTCGCCAGAGCTTTCGCCCCAGCGGGAATATACGCCTGAATCTTATTTGTCTCCGCCATTTGGCGGCCGCGGGCGGCGAAAAATTTTTGTATCTTCTCCAATAGCTCGTTGTGCAATTCTAATTCGACGCCGAGAAATTTCGCCATCGCCTGGCGGGTCAAATCGTCATCGGTAGGCCCCAATCCCCCGGTTACCAAAACCACATCGGCATCGGCGCTCGCCAGGCTCAGTCCACGCACAATCGCGTCTATCTCATCGCGGATGGCATAAGAACTGGCAACCGGCACGCCGATCGTAAGCAGTTCCGCGCTCAAGTACGCAGCATTGGTATCCACCGTCTGCCCGGAAAGAATCTCATTACCGACACTAACTATACATGCCCTCTTCATAAGCGCAGGATTCTAATATTCGCCGGAACAACAAGCAAGAGAAAAGCTCGATTCACGACCATCCCCAAGCTCGAATCCCGCCTTGCGGTGGTCCAGGCTTGTGCCTCGTCTCCGCTCGGTATGAAGGCAGAAACTTCCATTCTTCACCCTGAGCGGAGTCGAAGGGTATGTGGCAGCCTCATCCCGATTGTCGTGTATCGGGATGGGGATGGTTTTCCCTTGGTTAATCACGTACCCCACGAAGCACTGTCATTCGCGTAAATTTATGTGAAAATTGTTGGGGGTAAAAGAATATCGAAAGGCAAAATAGCAAGACAAGTCTATTCTACGAGCGCAGAACACGTCTGAGTGCTATGCTGTGGGAATCTGCGGGCTTGCTTGTGCAAAGAAATAGGGCTGCAAGTTTTTAGCTCACAGCCCTATCAATACTTGAATCTTAGGTTTTTCTACCCGTATAGCACGGGCTTATCATGCATATTTACGCAACTTGACGCCGGCCACACTCAAGCCGAGCATACCAAGCAGAACGGCACCGGGGACGGGGACCATGACGGATTCAACCATCACGACCATATCGGTGTAATCCCCATCAGTGTACGGAGCAGCGAGATCTTCCCAAGCCAGAATGTGATAAGCGGGACCCACTACAGCGTCGAGCCACGGGGATGGCAAATCAATTGTGTCGCCCTGGCCCTTATAGGCGAACATGTGATCCATCCCGTCATTGTTCAGGCTCGTGTCACTGTAAAAGAATCCACCACCATCCTGGAGTCCATTGCCGTAGCCGACCGTCGAATCCAAATAGTAGCCAAACCACGTGCCGCTGAACTGCGCCTCGGGAGTGGCATCATAAACGTCCAACCAGATATGCCCATCGGCTGCCACGATCACTGTATGCGTGCTACCTGCTATGCCGGCTCCATCGAATAACTCAAGGGTATTACTCGGATCAGCCGGGTCATAGATGCCAAACCTGTTGTTAGTCGCAAAACCTGCCATCTCGACAATCATTGTAGCAACCGATCCGACAGCGGTGTTGCGCCAGTAAGAGTCGACAGAATCGTTGTACGCATCCATATCCACATCTATACTGCTCACACCCGGAACCGGCTCCAGGGTTCTACTATCCAACACGCCTTGCAGGGGTCCATCTCCAGCCGTGCCGAAAGTCACCATATCCGCCATGGCGGGTACGACGCCCAAAAATAGGCTCAAACAAAATACTAATAGTAGTCTTCTTTTCATCATTTCCTCTCATTCCTATTTCAAAATCAATATTTGCCTGCTACGGG
>CAZSOR010000300.1:1796-6032 GCA_964608395.1 uncultured Pirellulales bacterium | reverse complement strand
TCGACAATTTCCGATGGATGCGATATTCTGCCCCAGCTCAAATCGGAAATATGCAGCAGGCCGTCCAGGCCTCCCAAATCCACGAACACACCGAAGTCGGCGATGTTTTTCACAATACCCTTTCGCAATTGTCCGACCTCGATTTCCGACAGGATTTTCTCCTTGCTGCTCCGGCGTTCCTCTTCTATGAGTTTGCGCCTGGATATAACAATGTTTCTGCCTTCTATGTCTATCTTGAGAATTTTGCAATCCACTTCTTTGCCGATGAACCTGCTGATATCGCCCGGCTTCCTGATATCCACCTGAGATGCCGGCAAAAACACAGGCACTCCGATATCCACGAGCAGACCGCCCTTGATTCGCCTTATAACCTTGCCAGTAACGACATCACCCTCTTGTTTCGTATCGAGAATTGTTTTCCAGCCTCTCATGAGGTCGGCTTTGCGTTTGTTCAACAGAATAAGGCCGCTTTCAGAGTCGGTATCTTCAAGCAGAACTTCGATCTCTTTGCCCGGTTCTATCTCGTCGGGACTGTCAAATTCAATCGCATCGACTATCCCTTCGCTTTTCAGGCCTACCTCCACAATAACGTCATTTCCTATCCGCGATACAATAGTTCCTTTAAGAATGGTACCCGGCAGACGTAAATCCACCTTTGTTTGCAGAGCTTCCTCCAGAAACGCAGTTTCCTGATCACCGAACATCTCGTTGACCTGCTGCTCGAGTTTCTCTTGTGTCAGACCTAACTTATTAACTATATTTCTATCTACCATCGAATTAAATCCCTCTGTGGAGCTTGTGTTCACGACTTATCGGCGCCCCACATTTACGCCGATAAGCTTCTGTGCAACATTGCACAAATACTATTTTTCGGTTAATCATTATAAAAAAAAGCCATTTGCCCACGCAGCAAATGCAAATTACATCACGCCAATACTTTACCAATCTGACACTTTTAACAGATAATAATAGTTTTTTCAAGAATGACTTTGTTTTTTTTTATGAAAAGCTTTACCTCACTCGCCGCCGTGATCAGAAACTTCCAGGTTCTTCACAAACTCGTTTATGATCCAGTCAGGGGTTGAAGCACCCGCAGTAACGCCGGCCGATTTCTTGCCGGAAAGCACACTTTTATCAAGCTCATTCCAGTTTTGGAGGTGATATGTTTCTTTATTTACTTTTTTGCACAACTCCGCCAGCCTGCTCGTGTTGGCACTTTCCAGGCCCCCGAGAACAAACATTATATCCACCTGCCTGCACAACTGTACCGCCGATTCCTGTCTCTTTATTGCCTCTCTGCATAAAGTATTGATCACTTTCAACTCGCTGAAACTGCCGCTTGCCATGGCGCCCAGCATCCTGCCGAAGTGGTCAGGACTTTGCGTCGTCTGGCAAACAACGCCCAGCTTGGCATTTTGGGGCAGCTTATGCAGGTCCGACTCTTCGGTAATGACGATAACATCTTTAGCGCAGCCTACAACCGCCTGGACCTCGGGATGATTCTCCTCGCCGATGATCACAACTTTATAACCATCCCTTTCGAGTTCGCCGGCTATGTGCTGAACCCTCTTAACCAATATGCACGTGGCATCGACAATGTTGAGTCCTTTGTCTTTAAGCCTCGCTATCTGTTTGGGAGCGGCTCCGTGAGATCGTATAAGAACCGTGCCCGAGTGAATATCCTGAACTTTACTTACAGTTTTCAGACCGCTTTTTGCCAGCCGCTCCACCATATCTTTATTATGAATGATAGGGCCGAAACTATAAACATCATTTTCTTTTATCAGAATCTTTTCAGCGACACTGATAGCGTTTCTAACACCGTGACAAAATCCGCACTTTTCTGCAACTGAGACTTTCATAAAAACATATCCAAATATCAAATCAAAGCTTAAGGCCGTTCAAAGTTATATCTACCCTTCCCAAAATTACTCTGGTTAGGATTATTTAGGGATGGAATTTTATACTAAATTGCCTATACAATCTACCAAAACTTTCTTATGCGGAAATAAGCAGTCAAAAAGCTGTTGATATTTTGTAAAGATTATTCTTGACGGTTATACACGAATCGGTTTAATTTGTAGGCGAGGGTCGAGAAAATAAAGTTTGTTAGGTTGTAAAGGCCTATTATTAAATGGCTTGTGTTTTTTAGGGATGGTAAAAATATCTTAATCATCTTGGAAAGGAATAAATGATGCGAACTGTCAAACTTTCAGTTATTTTTAGTTTATGTGCCTGTGTTTTACTTGTTAATGGCTGCGGCTCGGAGTTGCAGGACCTGCGAATCCAGAACAATACACAGCAAAAGCTCATAGACCAACTTCAGGCCGAGCTGGCTGCTAATACATTGCGACTCGAGCAGATGAAGAAACAACTCGCCGCTGCTCAGCAAACCGATAGTATCGAAGTCGAGTCGCTGCAGCAGCAAATTGCAGCACTCGAGGAAGACCTTGCCAAAAAGAAAGAACTGATTGCTTCGATGCAGCAAAGGCTGCTTTTGGGCGGAGCGGCATTGCCTGTGGAACTCAGCACTTTGCTGGAAGACTTCGCCAAACAGCACGACATGGTCGATTACGATGCGAGTCGGGGCATAGTAAAATTCAAGAGCGACCTGCTTTTCGACAAGGGTAGTGATAATGTGGCGGCATCGGCAATTGAGGCGGTAAAATCGCTTACTGCAATTCTCAATTCCGAACAAGGCAAGAAATTCGATGTAATAATTGCCGGGCACACCGATGATATTCCTATTCAAAAGCCTGAGACACGAGCAAAACATCCTACCAACTGGCACTTATCGGCACATAGAGCAATAGCCGTGCTGAATGTTATGGAAAGTAACAATATCGAGTCGAAGCGTCTGAGCGCACGAGGTTTTGGTGAATATAGACCGATTGCGGCAAATCAGCCCGGCAAAAAGGGCAATCCGCAAAACAGACGGGTGGAAATTTATATTGTAGCTGAGGGAGTATAATATTGAATTTGCGATTGCCACTTGCCGATTTCAAATCGTAAATCGCAAATCGAAAATCGAAAACTTCTCTTGAATGACAGAGCGCACTTTAATCATTATCAAGCCGGATGGTATACAGCGGCATTTGGCTGGCCAGATCATCTCGCGGCTTGAAAGAAAAGGCCTGAAACTCGTCGCGGCAAAATTTATGCAAATCCCTGCCGAACTGGCCCGTCAACATTATGCCGCTCATCAGGATAAGCCGTTTTTCGCCCCGGCAGTGAAGTTTATGAGTTCGGCGCCGTCGCTTTTAATGGTATGGGAAGCTGACGGCTGCGTAGATATGGTTCGCAAAATGATAGGCAGCACCTTCGGATATGAAGCCCAGCCGGGTACTATTCGCGGAGACTTCGGCTGCTCCCAAAGATATAACCTCATTCACGGATCGGACAGCCCGGAATCGGCTCTGAACGAAATCATGCTTTTCTTCGAACCAGATGAAATAGTAGATTATGAGCTGTCGGATGCTCCATGGCTCTACAGCAAAAGAATTAGTCCGAAAAAGTAAGGCTTTACCGGCTTTATTTATAGAAGATCCCGGCCAGGGTCTCGGGAGCCTGACAAAAGCAATCCACGCAATAGCTTAAAAGCTATATGAAATTAGGAAAAAACGCTTTTTGCTTGAATAAGTTTCGTTTTTATAGTAAAATAGATATTTGTAAATTTATACTCTACTGGAGGTGGATATTAGGATGAAAAAGCTGGTTTTTACCCTCATATGCCTGTTGCCGGTTTTCACATCTCAGGCAATAACAATCACTGTCGACAATAATGGACCTGCGGACTTCGATAACATTCAGGATGCAATCGACTCTTCCGTACACGGTGATACGATTGTTGTCAAGCCCGGCAACTACAACCGGATGGTTTTATTCAACAACAAGTCTGTTACGCTTATGAGCGAAAATCCCAATGACCTGGCCGTCGTCCAATCAACGATTATTGCTGTCGATTCGGGCTACAGCGTGAGTTTCGATTTCGGAGAGGGTCGTAATTCGGTCATTACAGGCTTTACTATTACCGGCAAGGGCATCCACTGTTACGGTACTTCGCCGACAATCTCAAAGAACATTATCAGAGATTGCAGCAGTCACGGCATCCACGGAGAAGACAACGCTGCACCTGTGATCTCGGGCAATACGATAAGTTCCAACGACGGCTATGGGATATACTATTGTGACGGGCCGATAGAATACAATACTATATCGGAAAACAAAGGCGGTATA
>CAZSOR010000300.1:0-1696 GCA_964608395.1 uncultured Pirellulales bacterium | reverse complement strand
GTTGTTCCCAAATATACAACAATACCATTGTGGGCAACATCGCCGAAGAGAACGGTGGAGCTATAAGCCAGTCGGGTTATATCAGAAACAATATAATAGCTTTTAACAGTGCAAACCTCATCGGCGGGATTAATGGACAAGGTACGAGTTCTTACAATGCGTTCTGCTCGAATGAAGGCGGAAACTTCGGTGGCGGCGTATCGCACGGCCCGGGTGATATTACCATTAACGACCCGCTTTTTGCCAGTAACGGTTACTGGGACAACAACCAAACGCCCGATGAAAGCGACGACTTCTGGGTCGATGGAGACTACCACGTCACATCTCAAGCCGGCAGATGGAGCGAAGTTGACCAAAGCTGGATTAACGACAGTCTCACCAGCCCCTGCATAGATGCCGGCGGTGAACCTAATGATCCTAATTCAGATTGGACGGCGGAATTGTGGCCGCACGGCAAACGCATCAATATCGGTCGTTACGGCGGAACGGACCAGGCAAGTATGTCGATGTCGGATGCCGGTAATATTGCCGACCTGAATCCGGATGTGAACGATGCCAACGACTGGGTGGATTACAACGATATGTTACTGTTGGCGGACAAATGGTTATCCAATGAAGTCCCGTTAGCCGAAGACATGGACAGGAATGGTGTGGTGGATTTCGCAGATTATGCGATTCTTGTAAACAACTTCCAGCCGAAGATATTCCCCCCGCAGCCGCCGGATCCCAATCCTATGAAATGGCAGAGCCCACCTTACGCAACCTCAAGAACTGCAATTGAAATGGCAGCAACAATCGCCACTTCATCCGACGACAGCAGTGTGGAGTACTATTTTGAATGTATTTCTCTCGGCGGGCATGACAGCGGCTGGCAGGAGGAATCGAATTATACAGATACTGGCCTGGCTGCCGGCACCGAATACTCTTACAGAGTAAGCGCTCGCAACACAGCCAATCTCGCCGAAACCGCTTCCTCAGAACTGAGTTCGGCAACCACCTTTCCTGAGGATACCACGCCTCCGAGTCCTAATCCGGCGACGTGGCAAAATGCGCCTTATGTCTCTTCAGCCGATTCAATTCGTATGGTAGCTACAACAGCATCCGATGAAAGTGGTGTAGAGTATTATTTCGCCTGTACCTCAAATCCGGCATATAACAGCAACTGGCAGGATAATTCCGTCTACCAGCTAACTTCTCTGCCGAAGGGCACATACAGCTTCGTTGTAAAGGTTCGGGACAAATCACCCAATCAAAATACGACCAGCGATTCGGTCCAGGTCACCATCGATCTCCAGCCTCCAACGCCTGATCCCATGCGTTGGGCCCCTGGCGGCGAACCTCACGAAGTCTCTGGCGGCGGCGGAACCTTCGACTACTATGCCGAGATGACTGCGGCGGAAGCTACAGATCCCGGCGGTAACGTGCAGTATTTCTTCGAGTGCACTAGCCGGTCCGGCTTCAACAGCACCTGGCAAAGCTCAAGCACATACAGAGTAAAAATCGGAAGAAGCGGACAAAATCAGACTTTCCGTGTTAAAGCACGTGACATCTACGGCAACCAGACTGCCCCGTCACCCGAGCTGCCGGCCATTTAAATACAAAACAAAACGAACAAGCCGGACTATCACGATGATTGTTCTGGTATTTGCACTTGCGGATTAATCCGGCTCCGGCGGCAAGCCCGAATCGATTTAGC
>CAZSOR010000299.1:0-6046 GCA_964608395.1 uncultured Pirellulales bacterium | reverse complement strand
GGGAGTCAAGGTAATGGAATTGGCTAAAATCATCTTTGCAATGTCAGATTTAAGGTTAGTCTTTATGACCACAATACCCGGTTTTATGGGCATTTTGGGATGGAGAATCCGATAGGCAACGTCGAAATTGGCCTTGATTATCTCCCAGAAAAGAACAATTAAGTACACGAGAAAAAATAAAATTCTCTTTATACTTAGCGGCGGCAAATCTAACTTTGAGTAAATATGAGATGCGAAAAGGCAGACAATCAGGCAAACCACGCCGCCGGTAATAAGCTCCGGCCAATCTAATCTCGAACTCAAAGCCAGCCATAGGGCGAAAGAGAACACCAAAAGCCAAGCGAAACCTTTTACCTTTTCAGATGTTGGGTAAACAACCCGTTGCATTTACAGATCCAAACTTTCGAGCTCTGTGTATGTGTTCACGTTCACGAGAAAGTGTATTCTGACTTTATTCATTGGTTTTGTCAATAGTTTTTTTTATTTATTTGAATATTCTTGACATAAGCAACAATCGTCCTAAACTCTCTTACTGTTTGAACATAGGCCAAAGCGATGAATGGGGTGTTTTATGAGGTATCATAAAATTCCGGATGAAACTGTTCGACGGCTGGTGATTTGCCTTCGAGGCTTGCTGTCTTTGTCAGAAAGAGGATACAAGAATATATCCAGCCATAACTTAGCTGATTCTCTTGGTCTTAATCCATGGCAGATAAGAAAGGACTTTTCTTATTTCGGCAGTTTTGGCACACCGGGCAGAGGCTATAATATCGAGAAGCTTGTAAAGCAAATTAGAAAAGTTCTCAAACTTAATGCTGTTCATAAGGCAGCTTTAGTTGGGGTGGGCAACCTTGGCTCGGCCGTGTTAACATATTCGGGATTTGGCATATTGGGGTTCAAAATTTTCGCTGCGTTCGATAATGATCCTAAAAAAATCGGTCGACGAGTAGGAAATATCACGATCGAGGATGTCTCAAACCTACAGACATTGCAGCAAAGAAAAATTGAAATTGGAATTATTACTGTTCCTTGCGAGGCCGCTCAGGAAACATTCAATAAGCTCACCGCGGCGGGGATTAAAGGTATCTTGAGTTTTTCACCGTGCTATAAAACAGGCCGCAAAAAAGTCAAAGTAATAACTATCGATATTGCGATGGACCTTGCCCGTCTGCCATACTATATAACTACAAGACGGATTACCAAAGTTTAAGCTAAGTAATATCGTACCTCGTTCTCATCTAAGAAGTACCAACAATAAGTATGGCTTGCAGCTTAGAAATCTCTCTTAGTGTGATACCTGTCCTTTGCTCTGATTAGCCAACTTGTCCAAGATAGCAATATACTTGGTTTCAGGTTGCAGCCCCATCAGACGCTTTAGCTCTTTGCCGTTCTTGATAATCAAAACCGTTGGGATTTCACTCACACCGCATCGCTGTGCTACTACAAAAATCCGGTCAACATCTACTTTGCACATAGTAACTATTATCGGAGCACTTATCAGCAAGTGACGATATAGTCGTGGCCTGCCCCCATTCTCTGGTCCAGTTATTATGAGAGTACTTCACAATAATTCTCCTTGTCTTGAGTAAGGCGGAGGGAACCGGAGCCTTGCTCAAGACACATCACTGCGAATGCCGTCGGAGCCAAGGTTTTGAGGGGAGAGCAGCGATTAGAAGATAAATCCACATTACTCAACTTTCAACACTTCCTTTATTGTTTTTTTCAGTGTTTCTTTTGGTAAGGCGCCTATTGTCATTTGCGGTTTATCATTTAGCGGCACAAAAAGGATGCTGGGGATGCTTTGAATGCCGAAAGCGACCGCTAATTCCTGCTGCGCTTGTGTGTCTACCCTGTAAATATTGAGCTTACCTTGGTATTCTTGAGCAAGCTCTTGCAAAATAGGTTCTACTATTTTGCACGGAGCACACCAATCCGCGTAAAAGTCAACGATGCATGGCAGTTTACCTTCAAACTTCCATTCTTTGTTTTGCTCATAGTTAAAAACTTCTTGTAAAAAGCTCTCTTTCGATAAAGATTCCATAAGAGGACTCCCGTTTGCTTTAAGCACTCCGACGTTAGAATCAGACTTGTTTTCAATGTGGACAGCGCCCGAGTCTTCTGGTTTCTCCTTCGGTCGTGTCGAGAGAACCGATGCTAATACTACTCCCATTACCGCACCGTAGATTGCGCCACGGTAAGGATTTGCTGTCAGTGGGCAGACGCCGGAGGAACACTTGCCGAAATAGCCTACAACTGCACCGATTACTCCGCCAATCAGTACACCTAATAAAATCCTGGTAATCATAGCTTCATTTCTCCCTTCAATCTTCTACTGATTTCCGAGATAGTCTGGGATCAGTGAGTTTGCCAAACCTGTACTGAACTTACTGATGTCATAATATTTGAATCAACTCAACGATGCAAGGGATAAAATTTTTGGCTTGTAAACTCACATAACAATGGTTGCAATGCGCAAAACGGTCGTAGCAGGGTAGATTTCGCAGATTTCATGACAATGGTTACTCATGGGTTGAAGGGTGGTATTGCACAATAGGCGTATTGATTCCACATGACTTTATTCTTTAGAGGAGGAGAAGATGTCGTTACAGCCAATCACCAGCCGGTATTTGATCTACGACATGCCGTAGGACAGGATCAACATTTGTATATACCTTATTCAAACTGACCGATTTTATGCCGCAAGGAGTTTTTCCAGGCGGCGGATAACAGGTTTTTCATGACTATGTTTGATAACATCTTGAACGTTCTCCTGCCAGACTATCCGACGCATTCTGTCTTTGAGTTTGCTAATCGGTTCAAGTCGCAGCACTTTCTTGGATTCGTTTTGGCCTTGTGCACGATAGGTTTTAATCCCTACGTGGGTCAGGCAGGCATAGGCACAATCAACCAGCCGCAGGTTTCTAACCACAGCCCGGTATCGCAATACGCGATAATCGCCCAGCCCCAAATGCTGTTTTTCGTCCTTGATCAGCATCTCAATAGACCATCGTTTCAGATAGTCAGCTACAACGCTTCTCATCGAAGCACGCAGATCATCAGTGACAATTGCGATATGTTTACTCTCCCCCTTGCGACGGGAGAAAATTATCTTGACCGTACCCAGCTTATTCAACTTACCGATCCGCTCAGCCAGTCTGTATTTCTTAGTTTTACGCAGGCCGGTAATGTCGCACCAGATGCCGCTGTTTCGCAGAACATTTCTGCCGTACTTGGCAAGTTTGCGTTTACCTGTGGTAGAGCTAACCGAACCAACCGTAAACCATCTATTCGACTTGCCTACGCCTATATAATGCCATTTTCGCTCTTTGCAGGCATTTACCACATTGGGGCAAAGATAAAAAGCGTCAAACAACACCGTAACCTCAAAAGGCTCCGGCAAACACGCACATCTTATTGTCTCGGCCGCAATCTCTGTAAGCTTGCAGAATGGAATTTTCAGCCCAGCGGCATGTTCTTTTTTGACGTACAACCACGAACCCCACGGGATAGTAACACCTCGATAATACAAAGCAACCTTCACGATAGTATGGCCGGTTCCATACTTTCCGGTGGCGTGGTGGTGAAGTTTGCCAACGGCTTGCATTTTTTTGGCTCGTTTGAGGGTTTGGGTATCATCGATAATGAAAAACAAATGGCGGTCCTTTTTATTGAAGAGACTCGTGAGCATATCCAGAGCGATTTGCTGCATTACTATCGATTCATCCCAGATGCTTCGCCAGAGGAATTCGCCGTGATTGGTGCGATGAGTACTGTTCCGCAACAACTTGACGAGTTTTTCAATCGTACTGCCATGACTGATGCAGATAGACAGTACCATAGACCAGAAATAGCCGTACACATGTTTGGAAACCTGCTTTTTAACAGGCTTGAAAAAACCTTGCAGTTTTTTTGGGATTTTGCCGATTGTAATCATATGGCCTCTCTTATGATAATTACTTGCCGATACAAGTGTTATCGTCCGAGTAGGCCATTTTTGTTTGCTGTTTTTAACAATCATAATCTCAACAATCGGTCAGTTTGAGTAACAATGATTAGACTTTACATTTAAGTAATTGCAAAAGAGTTTCTTTTGTTAGAATCTCTAGATCCCGTTGTTTCTCTACGAATGGACGAAGATCCGTAATCACTTTATCCCAGTCATACTTCGAAATTTTTAATGCAGTTACTTCTCTCCAGTTGTCGGCAGTAATTTTCTTGCCATTCCAGCCTGTCTGCTTTAAGGCATTATTCAAAAAAGCAATATTCGGTTCCGGCCAGGTTCTATCAGAAAGATACCACATCAAATCATAATTATCTCTACCCTTGACATATTTGCGGCTCAGTAAGGCATGGAGTTTACCCGCCAGCAGAGAGCTTTTGTCATAATGCTGTAAGTTCAATAAACAATGCTTGCGTACAATGCTTGTTTCAAAAATAGCTTTTGAAGGCGGATTAGTATCAAGCTCCACCTTAATCGAAATGGTTTCAGATCTGTGAGGCGAGAGACCAATTTCAAAAAGCAGGCCTTCGAACTTCACAAAAGCTGATTTGACTGTTTTTTCAATCTTAGCTTTGAGTGTCAATGTATAATCTTCTGCCTCAAAGGTGCCTTTGATTTTTTTCATTAACTCAGTAAAATCGTCTTCAAGTCCAGCTTTAACCAAAGAAAAATCAAGGCCCTCTGAAAAACGGGGCATGGAATATAGAAATCGCAGTGCAGTTCCCCCTACAAACACCCAGTTTATAAAGGCACCGTTATCCTGCAAACTTTCAAGAACCCTGGCTTGAAGATATTCCCGTGTAATACATCTAGCCAGATTATTGTCCTTAATCTTCTCGATAAGCTGTTTTAAATAATCTTTCACAACTCGACACCTTCACCTTCATTAATAATTGTTTCAATATTTTTTACGGCCCTATTTAATTTAGGACTATCAGATTTCTCAGCATATAGCCGGAGAACATCTTTCCTGAGTTTATCAAGGCTCTGAAGCCTTAGTTCATTTAGAAATTCTTCCTTGTCTCCACCCGGAGTTAAATAAACCAAATCAAGCAATGCTTTTTCAGCAGTAGCAACAAAGGCTTGCTGCTTTTGCGATAATTCAAGCATTTTATAACCCCAGAAAAGGTTCTTATTGACATGTCTGTATTCAAATCGGCTCAAAGGTGTTTCAATTACTTGCGGTCTGGTAGTTGTAATACTGGTAGTTATAGGGACAAATTCCGGGATCAAACCATACCAGGAAAGTGCCGACTGGAGACTCACGTAAGAGGGTGATTTAAGTGAATTTGCAATACTAAAAAACTCTGGATTAATTTTCCTATAAGGCTCTGCCAATGTGTAAAAACCTTTATGAAGTTTGATGAGTCTGCCATCCTTTACCCAGCGTGCGAACTGCAGTCTGATTTGTGGCAGATTCTCCCCGGCAGCCAGAAATCTGGTTGAAAAACACGGTAGATCGCCAACTTTTTTTAATAAATTTTCATATTTCATTGTAACAATATATCATATTCGACATTTTTTAACAATGGATTCAATAAAAACGAACAAGGAAATTCGTCGAATAGGTGTGGCGCATCCGATGCGGTTTGAGTTCCTTTACGCCCGCACTCCGGCCGATCTTCTGCATCCGGTCGTAAAGGTTCCGGTAGGTCAGTGGATTGTTCCAGCGATTCAAGAATACCGGGCCTCGCCGCTTCACGGTCGGCCGATTTTTTCGCATGTACTGGTCAAGCATATCCCGGACCTGGTCACTGATATATACCCAATGGCTTTTCTTTCTCTCTCTGGTCCTCTTTGCATGCTCTTAGCAAACTTTTGCTCAGAAAGCACAAATGGGGGGAAAATCGCTGATAAAGCTGGGCCACAAATCCAGTCGAAAGGTAAGAGGCTATGATGGCATGGCTTGGCGTCTGGCTACCGTCTTTCGCACTTTCAGTACTTTCTTGATGGGACTAATAGCCAGCAATCGCCCGACCTGCTCAGCACAGTTCTCAAGCATTGCCGGCCCGCGTTTCGGCAAATCTTCTTCTTCGACTGGTTCCT
>CAZSOR010000298.1:0-6100 GCA_964608395.1 uncultured Pirellulales bacterium | reverse complement strand
TCCTTGCTCTCGGCGGCCTTGTTATATTGTTCGATGAAAGTCGTAGCCGGCACTACTCGCATCGTGATTCCCGTATCGGCCAGGGGTGCTTCGGAGCGGCCACTGCCTTTTATCACAACGCAGCGGGTCCGGCGCATCTTTGCCGAGGCGCAGAGCATTTTCATGCCGTAGGCGGCCTGGCCGAAATCGTTCGTCGAATAAATCACGCAGCCGGGAGTCTCGGCCAGATGGATTGTGTTGGTCGTAAAAGATGTGCCCAGCGGGGAATAGATAATCGACGGGATTGTGCTGTGAGCGACTTTCGTAGCGCTCGGCCATGAATGCTTCTGGCGATCCATCATGACCAGCATCAGGCCGTCGGTCTTTTGTGCTTCGGCCTCGGCGACCCAGCCTTCTGCTTCGGCGAGACTATATAGTGGTTCGCTGCGGAGGTCGAGCTTTGCCCCGAGCTTTGCGGCGGTGCTTGACATTTTCTCGGTGTACATTTTTCGAGCGGCCTTACCGTCATAGACGGCCCCCGGCCAGAGCATGCCGTAATCTTCCTTCCGCCGGACGAAGGCCGCTTTGATCGTCGGGACATATTTCGACGCCGGCCCGCACTGGCGGATGGGATTCTGAGTTACCATAGGCTCGCCGGCAAGTGCAGAACTGTTCTGCAGCAAAACAGCGCCCGCCACTACTCCGGCCGAACCGCGGATAAACTGGCGACGGCTGAGGTTGTGATTACAGTTGCATTTTAAGGGGCATCTTCCGGAACTCATTGTCATCTCCTGCAAAAACATTTCGATCAATGGTGTGCAGTGCACACCCTACCAGTTTTATCCTATAACCTGTGCAGGATATGATACGGCGTGCCTAATGTGATTGCAAGGATTTAACCTGGGGTGCTAATTGGTTACCGGCCAGAAAATCGCATCGCCTTTGTCGCTCCACTGTCTGATTTGGCCGTTTCTGTCCCGGCCGGGTTCGCCGCCGTCATCGGTGAAATTATAGCCGACGCTGTAGAGGATGAAATCATCATCTGTTTTTTTGTAGACCAGGGGCTTGTCGCTCCATGGGTCCATAGGCAGCTCATTCAGAAATCCGGCAGTGACCAGTTCTCCGAGGCTTCCCGGATATTGATCCTTTTTCAACCGCCATCGCTGAATCGCCAGTATCGCCACTATTGCTTCGTGATGAGTTTTGCCCCTATATACAATTTCAGAGATTCTGGACGTAGCGGGCATGAAAACTCCGACAAGAAAGAACCTGTAGCTATTCCAGGATTCGTACATTATCTGATCAGCCGTTTTGAGATCAGACGCATGCCTTTGATAAGGGGTCATTCTGGCAACATCGCTTTGCAGAGCGTATATTTCATTAGCTTTTGCTACCGTCGCATCGCGCCTTGCGTGGGCCATACTCGCCGCCGTGTAGAGCGGCATGAAAAATAGCTTCTCATCTACATCTACATCAGGGTCGGGATAAGTTGATTCTATATACCCACCCCACGATCCGGGTATTAAATGGCCCCCGCCGGGCCCTCCATCAGTGAACGAACGCTGAACTATATCCAAAAATGCGATCCTTTCCCCTTCCATGTTTATCAGCGGGTAGCCTCCGGGGTAAATCTGCGACATCTGCTCCTGCAAGCGCTGCAGCTCATTGGCCGAAATCATTTGGTTGGCTAAGACACTCAGTATTTCTGCATGGCCGAGGCCGCTTATCGCATTGCCCACCAATTGTTCGACGAGTGTTCCCTTGCCCTGCCAATGACCTGCGGCGCGGGCGATAGCGAGACAATCCTCTATGCTCTGTTGTAGTCGTCCCTGGTCTCTGTCGATGCGTGAGCGCCAGGCTATCATCCTTACCAACTCTCTCAGTGAGCTAAGAGGTGCCATGGGAATGCTAAAGACTGATTTGTTTTTGGTGTTGGGATCATTAATATACGGCCGGTAGCAGTACGACTTGGCACTGCCGGCCAGAAACTCCTGCCATGCGGCCTCGTTCTGCCTGACCCAGGGACCTATATATTCAAGCTCCATGTCTGTAAGCTCTCCACGAAAGTCCTTCGGGAGGTTCGAAAATCGCTTGATGGCCTCGTGGAGCACCGCGACCGAAACGGCTTGAATAAAATTGGGCGGAATGTTGCCTTCCTTTAACCAGCTTTTCAGCTCATCGCCCGGAAATCCGGGCTGCGCTTGAACCGGCAGGATTCCACGTGGATGAGGATCCAATAGCTCAGCATCATCATTAAGACACCTGAGAATATGTTCCGCCATTCGGAAAAATGTCGTGGCATACCATTCGTTGTAATCCTGATAGGCGATCTTGGGAAATGGTACCCAATCATACTCGAAGCATTTGAGAATGACTGATTGTTGTTCTGGATTGATATTGTCCCAGTACTTCCGGTTCTTCTCGAACCATGCCTGGATCTGCTGCTGGTTATCCCGTAACAGGTCTTTCAGCCGCAGCGCGTTTTCGCGAGCTTTCCCTCCTCTCCTGTATGAAATCACTTGTTTGACGATCGGGCTTTGGGGTACATACAGTTCGATTGCCTTTTCGTAATGAGGCCAGGCATTATCATGGTTGAGGACCTCCGGCTGATTCATCCGGTTCAGCAATTGGACATAATCGATGCGGGGGTTCGGCTCGCCGAAGGAAAACCAGATGGCATAAAAGATAAAGCACACAATTAACACGCCAATGGCCTGGAATGTCCTCGCTATGACGGTTCGCCAGAGCGGCCGGCAGCGTTTCTTGGCCCGGCGTAAAAGTATCGCCAGCAGCTTCAGGTCACCGAAGTCGGATAAAAGTTGCCTTGCTTTTTGCTCTTTTTCCTCGCCGGTCTTGCAGTCTTTCAGCTCATCCTCAAAATGCGCCTTCAATTCGGCCTCTACATCATCCCGAACCTTCCGGCGATAATGCATCTTTTTCAAAAGCCGATGTACATACTCAACCGCAATTGCTGGAAGACTTTTTGAATCGCTTTTTCTATCGGACATTTTTTTATTCCTCTGACTTTTGCATAATACCAAAGCTAATACCAATAGTCAAATCTCACAAAACGATTTAAAACAAACTCATTTCCTACTATCGCTCCACAATAAACGTTATGTCCCATGGTGCCGGCTTTCCCTTCGGTCCTCGTTCTCCCTTGCCTCTTTCGTTGCCGCCGTCATCGGAACTGTCTTCGCCGATGCTGTAGACTACATATCCGGTTTCCTGTATGTGGTATTTCAAAGGACGCCCATCGTATGGATCGGCCGGCACCGCCTCGATATAGGCCGGAACCAGATTGTCCAGAGACTGCGGCAAAAGGCCCTCGGCCAATTGATATCGCTCGACGGCAATGCCTGCCTGTGTTACTCGACAGTGGGCCTGGTGGCGAATGTCGATATTAAACGTCCTTGCAAAAATCGGCCAGATTAAATAGGCAATGATGCCTTTCTGCCTGCCGCCGCCAACGCTCTCCTGGACGGCATCGAATGTTTTGAGGCGCTCGGGTTCGGGTAATTCAAGAGCATCGATGGACTTCTGCATCAGGTCGATGAACACCAGCGTTTCCCTGTAGCAAAGTCCGAGCATCTTCCAGGGAATGAGCATCAGGAACAATCCTTTTCCATATCCGGTTTGGCTCACAATATCCCGGATAGGGGCCTGTAAGACTTGTAGTCCGAGACATTGCTCTGCAACCAGGGCCCGTTTGAAGCCATCGCTCGTATCGGAGACCGTGACCCAGCCTGCAAGAGTCCGCAACTGTTCATCTGTCAATGTGATTCTGTTGAGCATTCGCTCAATATTTCTGTAGGTCCGGCCCCGCACTGCTACGTAAGTGAGCCGATGGATCAGCAAGAGGCCGTCGACGGATCGTGCAAGGGCCAGGCTCGCCCGAATGGAATCGATGGCTTTGCCGGGATTCTGGTTCTCACATTGAATCAGGGCATCGAGACGAAGCAATCGGGAACTCTTCCGCATATTATCGAGCCATGGAGTGGCCGAATCGTCCCTCCGAGTAAAGTCGACAGGATATCGGCAGTGCTCGATGGAAGCCGCTTCATATAATAACGATAAGGTTATTTGATTGTCGGACAGAAACTTCTCCACAAGCTGCCGGGCCGAAGTATCCAGGGATTCGGTTCGCGCCGGTGACGATGCCTTGCTAAGATCGCTCATCGCGTTCTTGTCCCATTCTTTGTAATTCGCGAAGGCCGCAAGATAGATATCGGCGGCGTTGCGCGCGCCTTGCGGCAGGCTGTACGAGCGGTCCAATTCCTCTAAGCTGACAGGATGGCCCCGGCTTTGCAGGGTCTGAATACGTTTTTTCAGTTTGTAGCTGCCGGATATATGAAACAACACAAGGAGAAACAGCACGAGGGCAACAATCCCATGCCACGTCTTAAAACGGCGGCGAGTATGTTTGTCCCGGCGTCTCATATTAAAATCCTACTGTTTGGGCTTTGTGCCCCTGGCTTTCCATGTTTGACTCGATCTATGTGCGAAACTTGTCTTCATTATTCTTCAATTTGCAGGCCGGCTTTTTTCAGCGCCGCCGATGCGCGCTTGCTGCCTTCTTCATAGCCAAACCATGCGTCCACGATATTGCCTTGTGAATCGATGATGTAATTCAGCGGTACGCTCTGCGTTTTATTTTTGTAGCTCCGAAGCATCACCTTTTTAGCTTCGCTGGCCGAATCGAGGACGTTCGGAAAGGTCACTGAGTTCTCGCGCATATAACTTTGTGCAATCCGTTTGTTGTCGGCGTAGTTGAAGCCGAGAATCGCCAGCCCTCTGCCTTCGTACTTATCGTGCAGTTTCTGCAGATTCGGCATAGCTTCACGGCAGGAAGGGCTGCCGGTTCGCCACATGAACAGCCAGACGATTTTGCCCCGATAGCCCGACAGCTTGATTCTGCCGCCATCGGCCGAGAGCAGATCGAAATCCGGCGCCTCCTGCCCACTTTTAAGAAGAACATCGGCAGGACCGGTTGCGCTCCATTGCCGCCAGCCTTCGGGCACGGACCACGTAAACTTTTGCTGCGGTATCTCGGAATTGAGTTTCACATCCGACCATTCCTCGACTCGGACGATATTACTTGATAGCCGATCGATCTCCTTTACCTGGCGCGGTAAATGGTCCTGTTTGGATACCCAGAAATACCGTGTCAACTGGGCATCCATGTAACTGACCTCAATCACGTCACACTCCTGGTCCCCGACATCATCCGGCCCCCGGCTCCTGATGCCGTCTATATAGGAATCGAGAGAATCAATGTAACCGTGGAGCGTGCTCGGCTCAAAAATTGTATTGTACCACGTAAATCCGAGCATAGCGATTTCGTGCCCGATGGAGTTCCTTCCCGCCGGTGTGGCCTTTTTTATGTAAACATCCAATTGTGTCTTTGCGTGGCTTTCGGCATCGTCAAAGGTAAGAAACGGACGGCTTCCCTGCCAGTAGATCCAGAGGTAATCACCATCGCCGACAAGCGTACTGGATTTCATAAGATTGGCTGCATCCACGTAGAAGTAGTTGGGCTTCTTAAGCCAAATCTGATAGGAGGAGGCCCGCCCGTCCGGACCACTGCAAATGCTGTTGTAGGACAAGCTCTCAGCCTCCCGTATCGTCTTGCTCATCGTTTCGTAAAGGGCGCGTGCGGCGGGCTCATCCTTTACGATCATCGAAGGCCGCCAGTGCTCCGGCGAAGCGCCGACTACGTAAAGAGCCCAGCATTCCAATACCAGGCCGGCAAAGGCAATTGTGATCCGCATATTGATTTTGTTTTTTATCTGCATACCAGAAAAATTCCGATTTTTGGGCACTCAGTCGCGCTGCCGTGAAAACTGTCGTCTGCTGAGCAGGGCGATTCCAACAATGCTGTAAACCACCATCAGTATCAGGCTGTGCACGATACAGGCAACACTCTTGGTTACACTGAATCTTCCAACGGTCAGACTGTATTTTCCGTATTCTCCGCTTGCGAATTTATACAACAGCTCGAAAGGCGGCCAACAATATTTGATGAAGCCGGCTAATACTCCCGTTCCTCCCTGCTGACGCATGGAAACCATCAGCAAGCTCACGACGAAGTAGCCGGTGACGACCACGGCAAACAGGAGCA
>CAZSOR010000297.1:0-6116 GCA_964608395.1 uncultured Pirellulales bacterium | reverse complement strand
GCAATCGCCCTGGTCAAACCGATGAGTGTTTCAAAACAGTTTGTCGTTGCCGACGCCAAAGTGCTCGAGCGCGTCGCGCCCGAATATTCAGAGAACCATCCGCTTCTCAGTGATGAGCAATACAAAAAGTTCGGCTACGGCTGGTGGTTTAATGTCGGTATCGTTCTCGGCGCATGTCTGGCCGCCCTGCACCTGCGGGCATGGAAAGTCCGGACCGTATCTCTCTGGTGGAAGCGGAACCATGATGCTCCCGTGTTGCTGCGCCTGATAGCGGGATTTTGCGGGGGAGTTCTCTTACTTCTCGGCGCCGGATTGGCGCACGGCTGCATAACCGAACAATTTATCAGCGGATGGACACAATTATCACTATCGGCCATTCCATTTACGATTACATTGTTCGGTTTCGGAATGCTCGTCGCTTATCTTGTTTATCCAAAAGCACCGAATCGATTAAGGCGGGAAGAGTGATGTCTACTCCTATTGTCGGTCTTATCATGGGCGTAATTTTCGGGGCCTCGCTGGTCCTTGCCGGACTGACAAATCCGGACAAAATCATCGGTGCGCTCAGACTTAAGGATTTCTATGCTATTCGAACCGTCGCGGTTTTTCTGCTTGTTGGAATGCTCGGAACGTTGATTCTGGATTTATTCGGAGTCGCCAACTTCAGCATCAAGCCGGCAGTAATTCTAACCGTGCTGATTGGCGGAGCTTTGCTCGGAACAGGATTCGGACTGACGGGTTTCAGTCCCGCCACCGGCCTGGCTTCCGCCGCTTCAGGGCGTCTCGACGCCTTGGTTACCGTTATCGGAATGATCTTTGGGGCTCACGTTTATATACTGATTTACCCCTCGGTTGTCATTCCGCTCGAAAGAATACTTAACTTCGGCAGTGTGACATTGCCGCAGATAACAGGCGCTTCAGCAGCATTATGGGTTGTTCCCATCTTCGCAGCAGGTTCATTGGCCCTATTTATCACCCGGCCGAGAGAGCAACAATATGATGAGCAACGTATGAGAGCAGGAGATTTAGAAATGAACGAAGTTTTTCCCTTTCCATTGAGCCCGAAACCTACTCTGAGAGAAAAGGGCATATATCTCAAATCAGACTGCCTTAATGCTGCTCACGTATTTCGTCAATGGAAGAACCTGCTGTTTGTGGTTATGCTGCTTTGTCTTCTGCTGCTTCAGGGATCCTTTTGGCTTGTCAGTACCGGGCAGGTTAAAATTGCCGAAAATACGCATACCGAAGCGCCGGCTGTCCCGGGCGCCGATAGCATACAGGCCGACCTGGCCGCAGCGCCGGCCGAAGAATCGCCGAGCCCATGGCTTTTAGGCCTTGACGTGACATTCGAGCGTTTGACTTCGATTGTGCGCATTGCCAATATCATGCTCGTATTAACGTCCGTGCTTTATGCCCTGATAATGTACTTCGGCCTGGGCATTTCGTTCAAAGGGGGACTCGGGGGCCTGGCCTATATATCCGGGGCGTTATATATGGCCCTGATTATATTCGTTCTGCTGCTGCCCTGGCAGAATTTCTTCGGCCCCATCGCTATGGGAGCCACCTATACTCCGGGCGAGCTGGCCAGATGGTGCACGACCGACATTAGCGACACGCTCGGCATGGTCCTGTTCTATCTGCGTTTCACCGGTTACTGGGCCCTGGTAATGCTGCTGCTTCTTCTGGCGCAGTTGCGAAGTTTCCGCTGGGCCAGGGCTATCCTTCGCTGATTCGAGCTGGAGAATCGCCAAAAACACGGTTGAATTTTTCGCCGGTAACGCGAAGCTGCGAAGAGGTTTTTTCTTGTGCTGCCGGCGAGTTTGCGGTAAATCACAAAATACTTAAAAAAATGAAAAATAATCCGAAACAAATTAGCGGGGTTCTCGACTAACGTAGGGGCAGGCCCGTGTACCTGCCCAGTGCCACCACACGGGGTGGCCGCTACAAAATTACAATTTAGGAGTAATTGTATTATGAGCGATTTTCCACAGATCATTTATAAGAGACATACGTTCCTGTCGGCACTGGCCATGGGAGTAAGCGCTATTATTATTGCGTTGATCCTTAGCTGTACGGCAGTGATAATCTACGGCATGAACTTTGCCGGCGAAAAAACCGAGGAGCTTGTCACGCTGGCCGAGGCAGCCATTCGCGGATTGCCCGAATTACAAAAGTCGCTACCGCCGGCCCTGGCCGACATGCTCAACGATCGCCGCCAGCCGGATTACAGCGGCAAGCTCGATATTACGGCTAACACGACCCTGATGCCGGACCAGAACGGAAGGTTAAGAACGAAGATTGAGGTCGTCAACAACGGCAAGGAGGTCGTCTCGCTTCTTTCGCTGCGGGTAGTCGTTCTGACCTCTCGCAATGATATTATTACCGAGTCGAACGAATGGGCGGCCACACCCATCGCCGCCGATGACGACTGGCGCGGCCCGCTTATGCCCGGCTCTCGCAGGTACTTTGTTACTTCTCACAGGGGGCTTCCCGTTTTCTACGCTGACGAGTTAAAGACGGAGGTGGAAATCACGGACATCCGGATCTGGAACAGCGAGAAAGGAACGTGGTTCGAAAACCGGTTATCATCCGAAGCAGAAGAGCCCGCCCCGGCAGAAATTCCATAGCCTTCGCCGGCAGATTTAACGGATTTTAGCCACAGAGAACACCGAGTTCAAAGCACGGCCTCGGGCTTCGCCCTTGGCCGCAACCAAACAGTTAGACACGGATCCGTTCGGCTTCGCTCAGGACAAGTTTACACCGATTAACACTGTTTTAAAAAGTTCTACTGATAAAAAATTAAATGTATGTCGTTGTTTCAAAAAAAACTTATAAATATAGTTCATAAAAAACACGCAAAAAAACGAGAAGATGAAAGATTGTAGTACAGAGAAATAATCAATGCCGTAAGGCATCCTGTGGATAATCATTAATCATTAATCAATAATCATTGATAAGTAGCCCCACCGTGGTTAAAAAGTGACGTTTACTGATTCCGTATATTGAAGTTTTTTTTCTTCTGTATTCTATATGTCTTTTATGTATTGTCCCTAACCATTATAGTTTTTTAATAGGTGGCTGTGGGGCTGTTGAAAAAGTCTCATTGTAACGCCTGAGATTGCCGCGCGATTCTTCGAATCACTCGCAATGACGCAAAAATGATCCTTTTGTCATTGCGAGAAGCGTAGCGACGAAGCAATCTCATGTTTTTCAACAGCCCCGCTGTCCCTATTTTTGCCCTCAAGTTCAGCTCGCCAACGCAGCCCTTCATCATCCCTTTGGCGTATATGACGTCGCTCAGTAGGCAAACTCGCCTCCAGCAACTTTTTGATCTGCCGACGACGTTCGTTTTCCACGTTCTTTCGCCTTACCATTAGGAGCACCTCACTTGAATAGAATAAAGACCGTCCTTGATAGCCTGGACCTGCTGCTCATCAAAAAGCCTGATAATGCCCACCCATTGCACGGGCTTGAGACGGTACTTGCGGATGATGTAGGTTACTCGCTGGGGTGGTTCCGCGAGCTGGTCGGCTATCTGACTTGCAGTATATAGGTTTGTATCTAACATTTCGACCTCCTGTGTCATAAAATCGTCGTGAGTAAAAAATTATCTTTTGCTGTTTTTAAAATTGACAAATGGTTTGAGGAGGGGTAGATTTGGATAGCCGTTGCGAACGAATTATCTTTTTTGAATAATCTTCGCAAAATCTGTGTCGGTAAGGCCATCCGTGCCTAACCCGATATTTGGCCGGAATCTCAGGTGCAACTGAGCCCGGCCTTTTTTATCAGTCTGTTTTTACTCATTTTCATGCTATCCTTCAAAATATCAAAATTGCTTCATTAGTCAAACACTTGTTGTAATTAATGTTCAGTCAGTGTTGAGTCTCCTTGTATCTCCTTGTTTTTGCTATACTTATGCAATATCACTCTAATACCCGATACATATTTAATAATTTCATTCACAAAGGGATTAGTTTGTGTCAAGATGTTTAGCAATCCCCTGTAAGTTTACATCGGAAAATGTGCATCCGGGATGGAATTTGAGCCGAGAAAGAAAAATGGAAGCTTTATAAATTCCCCCCGGAACTATGAGCTTAACTTAGTTGTCTCGTGTGAGGCTTTTCTGGCCTCATCTTGCCCACAATATTGAATAATAACCGGGAGCTACGCAAGATATAGTGGTAAAACCCATTAAACAAGTATCGTTAGATTAATCGCAATTTGATAATGTGTAAAGACCAAAATTTGATTTTTTTGGCGCAATTTCTTTTGCTTCGTTCTTAGTTCTTGCAGTTACAGAATTTACGAAGAAAAATAAATATCATCTGCACGAAATGACCGGGCACTAAACGAAGATTTCACCGGTTTCAGTGTGTCGATAAAAGTCTTTGCTTGTTTGTTTTTCGTGTTTCATAAATTACCGCCTTATTCAAAATCCCCATTCTTTTGTAAGTGCAAATACTTCCTTTTCCCGTTCTTCAATCTTTTTGGCATCGCTGCTTATTTGCGATTCATACTTTCCGTGTTTGGGAAATACTAGAAATACTAGGAGAAATACTAGGGGGTATTTCGGGGGACACCATACTTAATTCCCGCCAATGACGCATTAGGTGTCCGATACATTTTCTTGTAAAAACCTATTTATCTCCAGAAAAACTCCCATCAATACTTCCGTCTCTTATCGCTTGTTAATGAATAATTTAGACTATTTCATCGGTTTTTCAATACAAAAGCGTAAAAATACATAAGAGAATAAGGCATAAGAGCATAAACTGACGGCCTACGGCCGGCAACTATCGACTATTCGCAAACGACCATTCGCTATACACGGCGTATCTCACGGGGTAAATGTTACCTATGAATTTTAAAAAAGTGAAAAAAACGAAAAAGGTGGAAAAAACAGTCCTTCGACTCCGCTCAGGATGAAGAAATACAGGAGACAGGAGCTATAACCTCTGTGAATATCCAATATCGAATAACGAATGTCCAACATCGAAGGCAAAGAAACCGTGTTCATCAGTGTTAATCAGTGTCTGATTTAAGTTGATTATCCCCAGCACGAAATACGCACTACGCAGTACGCAATACGAATTAAGACCGCCGTCTCACGGAGATTTATTTATAATTTGCCCGCCTTATTCCGTTTAGATTCGTATAATGATTAACGAATAGAATACAGAATACAGGAGTCAGAATTCAGAATCACGGAGAACGCAGTCCTCGGGACTCCTTACGGAGTACGAATTTTAGCCCGCACCGCTGGTGCCGGGTCGAAAGAATTTAGAATTTAGAATGTAGAATTGAGAAATATAGAAAAAACAAGCAAAAATAATGCAAAAAACAGGTGAAAAAGAGTAGAAAACGACGAAAAATTGAGCTTAAGTTGAAAAAACAAAGCCAATTTGCGGTAGGGCATAAATGTCGCAAAGTCTTATGTGAAAGGTGATTATGAAGATTTTTGCAATTTCGGGCGTCGAAAAAACAAAGCCAATTCAAAGCCAAACAAAGCCAATCTTAGTTAGCCCCCAGATGCTCTGGGGGTTGAAAAGGCTATTTGAAAAAACAAAGCCAATTTGCCGGTGGGGTAAATTGGCGTAAAATCTTTTTTGAAAGGAGATTATGGCAATATACCGGCCTGCGGAGCACGAAAAAACAAAGCCAATTCAAAGCCAATTTTGGGAAATGGGCGGTATTGGACTTGAACCAACGACCTCCTGCGTGTCGAGCAGGCGCTCTAGCCAACTGAGCTAACCGCCCCAAAGGGCATTAGAGGTTATTATGGCCGGGATGAATTTAAAAGGCAAGGATTTTTTATGGTAATTAATTCAAATTTCTTCTGATCGCTGCGGCGGCGGAAATCGTCCTCTGAACATTGCCGCTTACGACCGTCATGGAAATCAGAACGCTTTTGACTTTTATTACCGCTTCTTCGACCACGATAGTCTTAGTAAAAGTCATAGCTGTAACATTGTCGCAAAGAACGTACTCCTGCGCATCACTGTTTGTTATCAGATAAAGCTTATTATCGGCGATTCTGAACTGATAAGTGATGTCTTCATCTGCGGCGGTGATAAAGCTGCATTCATTATTTGGCGCGGTCGAGTCGACCCCTTTCG
>CAZSOR010000296.1:3492-6129 GCA_964608395.1 uncultured Pirellulales bacterium | reverse complement strand
GGCAGAAAATAAAGGAAAATGGGCGTTGAAAAAATCATCCGATTTTCCTCCTCTGCAGGATGGCATCGTACACGTCCATCCCGGTATCGGCGAAGATATAGTCCGCGCGAATTCTCTGGCAGCCGGTTCGCAATTGGTCGAGGTAAAGCCGCAATTGTCTGAGATAACTTTCCTTGATCAGCCCGAAGTCCACAATCAGCTTTCCCTCCTGTTCCATCGATACGACTTCGACCAAGCCCGATATCGCCATGTTCATCTCGGTGGGGTCCATCAGATGAAATAACGTTACATCCTTGCCATCGTGATAGAGATGGTTTATGCCCCTGATGATTTTCTCGGGTTCCTGTAGAAAGTCAGAAATAATCATTACCAAAGCCCGGCCTTTGATGAGTTCCGCGGCGTTGTGCAGGACCGCTTCGATGTCGCCGGCTTTACCCGGTTTGAGGTTTTCGAGGTCCAGCAGCATCGGCTTTAGCCGGATGAACGTGCCGGTCGGTTCGTGGTAGCTTCGGATTTGGTTGTCAAACGTGATCAATGAAGAGGTATCACTTTGCTGTATCATCACATATAACATTGACGCGGCAAGATAAGAGGCATATTCGATCTTGCTCATTGTCCCGCTGCCTTTGTAGCCCATGCTCCCGGAGATATCGAGCAGCACGTAGCAGCGGATACTGACGTCTTCGTGAAATCGCCGGATTACATAACGGTCGCTTCGGGCGTAAACCGGCCAGTCAATCTGCGAGATCGGGTCGCCCGGCATGTACTCGCGATACTCGGCGAACTCCACCGATGAACCGAAGGCCGGCGACCGGTGCTGGCCCTGCTTGCTGCCGTCCATCGGCCTGCGCACGCCGATTTCGATGCCGCGAAGACGTTCAGCCATGTGGGCTGGAAGATAGCGATATTCGCCTGATTCATTCATGGACTCGGCCGATCATAAATGCTGGTTTACTGCGATTCCGATATATTCTCCAGGAGTCTGTTGATTACGGCATCGGAATCGAGTCCCTCGCTGGCGGCGGAAAAATTGAGTATCACCCGGTGGTGCATGACCGGCAAGGCGTATTTGCGAATATCATCGCAGGAGACATTGAATCGCCCGTTCAGGACGACGTGTGCCTTGGCGGAAAGGAGCAGGGATTGCCCGGCGCGCGGACCGCAGCCGTAACGTACGTATTTTTGAATAAAATCGGGAACATCTCCCTGCGGCCGGGTTGCGCGGCAAAGTCTTGCCGCATAGTTCGCCACGTGCTCGCTGACCGGAACCCGCCTGACCAGATCCTGGTACATTGTCACGGACCTTGCATCTATCATACTCTTTAGCGTCTCACCGTCGGAGCCGGTTGTTGACAGCAGGATTTTCTGCTCCTCTTCGAGGTTCGGGTAATCGACTTTTACCAGCAGGATGAAACGGTCCAGTTGCGCTTCGGGCAAAGGGTAAGTGCCCTCGAGCTCCAAAGGATTCTGCGTTGCCAGCACCAAAAAAGGCAAGGGCAGGTCGTAGGTATTGCCTCCGGTTGTCACCCTGTGCTCCTGCATCGCTTCGAGCAGGGCCGCCTGTGTTTTTGGAGGTGTCCGGTTGATTTCATCGGCCAGGAGCACGTTTGTAAAAATCGGCCCCTTGTGAAACGCAAACGATCGCTGCCGGGTATCGGGATCCTCTTCCAGAATGTTTGTTCCCGTAATATCGGTCGGCATCAGGTCGGGCGTAAACTGGATACGCTTAAAACGCAGGCGCATTGTCTGGGCCAGACTGTGAACCATGAGCGTTTTTGCAAGGCCCGGAACGCCCAGCAGAAGACAGTGACCTCCGGCAAAAAATGCTGTAAGAATCTGCTCCAGAACTTCTTTCTGACCGATGATAGCCTTTCCCACTTCATTCAATATTGCCGCTTTTACTTTTGCCAGCCGCTCGACCGCCGCAAGAACTTCTTCATCGGAAATCTCAATTTTCTGAGATTGCTGTGAGTCGTCCGCCGGCAGTTGTTCGGCGGTTATTTCGAATTCGCACCCACACCTGCAACGGGCTTTTTTGCCCGGTGTTGCGTGGCTGAGCTTATAGGTCTTGCCGCATTCGGGACATTGTACTGTAGATGCGATGTTGCCTGACATAGAAACTCCATCTCAATGGGTCATTAAGTATATAATCATATTTATTCCCAGTCGCTGCGAGGAAACGGATTCGTAACCTTTCATCATCGGGTAATAAACTTCAAGCCAGCCGGCCTCAAGGTCGTAAGGGTTGTAAATGACCCTAAGGTCACCGTCGATGGTGATTCCCAGCAGGTACGGCTGATTATTCAACTCCGGTTTGTTCTTGGCCAGCGACGGTGAATACCGCACGGTTGAAACATCGAACAGGCTGTTGTAAATACTATGGCCGGCCGGTATCGGCTGTAGTGACATATTGGGCAGAATCTTTTTCAGCTCGCGCCTGACTGCCGCGTCAAACGTGCCCAGTCCCAGGCCGTTATTTATCAAAAGCACACCTTCATCATTGAGATATCGCTGAAGGGCGCCGATTTCGTTCTGGGAAAAGGAAAAATCATCCAGCCCGGTCAGGTAAAGAAACGGATACGATGAGAGGTCGTCTTTTTCGAGATCGACGCCGGCGCGTTTGAGATTCACCCTGAC
>CAZSOR010000296.1:0-3392 GCA_964608395.1 uncultured Pirellulales bacterium | reverse complement strand
GAGCACACCGACTCGACTGCCGATATAAATTCCCTCCATGAACGGCATGGATTGTCCCTCGTTGCCCTTATAAGTCACCTTGTCGACATCCACGATAATATGATAGAGCGGATGATCGGGGCTGATTGTTCGAAAACGACATTCCGGAAATGCCCGGAGAAAAATCTTCTTCGCAGACTCCTAAAAGTATGGCGACCCGGCTATCGAGTCACAGATAATCATGCCGCCCTTCAATACGTAATCGCGCAGAGCCTGGATATGCGAATCGCTGAGTTTTAAGGTTCGTACTCCGCTGAATAACAGGGCCGGCAGCTTCTTCGGGTCAAAGTGAAAATCGTTAAGGTTGGTATTCTGCCAGTGATATTGCAAATACATTGCCCGGGCCTGTGCGACAAACTTCTCCGTGTCCGTTGGGCACAGGTTCCAGTCGGCGATATCCATTTTTTTTCCTGTGCTGTCGGCGAAAGAAACGGATTGGCCCCAAATCACCTTTCCAACCAGGTAATCGGGCTGCGGTGGTTTCTTTCGTTCGGTTCGCCGCAATGGAGTCGCCGGCAGTGGCAGCGGCGGAAGCGCCTCGGCGGCATTGATGTTCTTACGTGGAGCTTTTTTGGCTTCCTGAGTGCCTAAATACACAAACCAGTCGTTCTCATCGGCTTTGCTGTCCAAACTCAAAGTAGAGATTACCATCGCCGCAAAAACAAAGAGCATCAGGTAATTGGTCGATTTCTGCCTGTTTTGTTGCTTATGCCCCGGATCATTTTTCAGGCACATTTGATTCGACATCATCTCATTTTCCGGCTGCACAATTCTTCACTCCCGATTAAAGGTTCCCCCCGTTGAATTTATCGCCCTGTTCAATATATTATAAACAATTTAGGCCGGATTTTCAAGTGTCTTTTCGCTGTTTATGAGTTATTCGTAGTGAAATACCTCCTCCATATTCGCCCACCATTCGCCTTCTTTTCTGGTCGGTATCGGACTCTGGCACGGCTCGCAGAAAGACCACCATTTTTGTGTTGTCGGATCGGCGGCCATTTTGGCCATGTCGGCCTTGAAATCGTCGCCGGTATATTCGAAATAGCTGAACAGGTAGTGATTGCCCTGCTCCAGTTCGTCGAGGTAGATCGAGTAGTTATGGATGTTGCACTGTTCGATCATTTTCAGCACGTCGGGCCAGACGTCCGCGTGCAGCCGCTTGTACTCTTCGATTTTCTCCGACTTCAATCCGATAACGCTGCCGTATCGCTGCATTTTTTGCTGCGCACATCCGCTCAGTGCCAGATAAAAGGCAAGCAATGTCACGGTCGAAACGATTATGGCGGGTTTAGTGAGGGTTTTCATTGCAACGTCTCCTTTCAATATGGGAAGCAATTCTTCTTTTTACAGGTAAAGTCCGGAATTCCTGCCCGGGTTATGGTTTAATGCTGAATTTTATATAGAGCAGAATCATTACCACAAACAGCAGGGCCGCAAGAAATTTGTAGTTTCCGATGCCCTTCCAGCCTTTGTCGCGGAGCGCATCAATCGGATTGTTCCATACGAGTTTTTCACTTTCGGCCGTGTGTTGATGGGGCTTGAGCAGCGATACGACGGTCAGGATGACCGAGCACAAAACCGCCAGGTAAAAAGTCGCCATCATGGGTGGAATTTTCCAGCCGGTACCGTGATGGAAATCAAAGCCGATGGACCGGCCTGTGAATCCTTCAATGTATTCCAGAAGCTTAACGATCAGGCCGGGTATTCGCTCCTTGTACCAGTCGAGCAGAAAGACTGCGAATCCCATAATCGATCCGAGCCACAGCGTAGTAAAGGCGGCTTTGTCGCTGGCCCGACGCCAGAAGACACCGAAAAGAAAAACCACCGTAATCGGCGGAGCGATGTAACATATGACCGCGGTAATTCCCTGGAAAATACTGGGGTAGTGACTTACGAGAGGCGACCAGAGTATGGCGGCAATCATGGCGATGAATGTCACGAGCCGACCTATGACAATCAAAGCCCTGTCGGACGTCCGGGGACGCCAGCGTTTGTAGATATCGTAGCTGAACAGCGTCGCAATCGAGTTAAGAGCCCCGGAGACCGTGCTCATTAATGCCGCCAGCAACGCCGCGGCAACAACGCCTTTGAGTCCGACGGGCAATAGGTTATTAATCATGAATGAGTAGGTATACCGCGGGTGCTCCAACGTGTCGGGCAGTTTGCCCTGGTTAATCAGGCCCAGGCAGATCAAGCCCGGAAGCACGAAAATGAAGACCGGCAGGATTTTAATAAAGCCGGCGAACAAAGGCCCCACCCTCGCGTGATTGGCGTCCTTTGCTCCCAGCACGCGCTGGACTATTGTCTGGTCGGCACACCAGTACCAGATGCCAATTATCGGATAGCCGAGAAAGACCGCGTACCAGGGCAGATTGGAAGAATCGCCGTGCGGCCGCAGGACGGTGAGTTTGACAGGCTCGACGCTTGCGACGAACTCGGACCATCCGCCTGCGTGATAAAGCCCTATGACCGTGACACAGACCGCTCCCGCGACCAGGACGATTGTTTGAATCGACTCGGTAAAGACCACCGCCAGCAGGCCTCCGATGATGGTATAGAGGCCTGTCAGAACAGCCGTCAGAATTATGCTCGTCCAGATGTTGATTCCGAACATCCCCTCCAGAACAATGGCCCCGGCGTACAGAGAGAAACCGATGTGTATGAAAATCGCCGAGATGATTGACAACATCGCCAGCCAGTCACGGCACGGCCGGCTGTAACGTTTCTCAAGAAAATCAGGCAATGTTGCAACCTTCGCACGCAGATAAAAAGGCGCGAAAAAAAGTGCCAGCACAATCAGGATAAAAGCCGCCATCCACTCGAAGTTGCCGTATGCCAGACCGTTTGTGTAGCCTTCTTCGGCGAGACTCACGAGGTGGACGGTTGAGATGTTTGTCGAAAAAAGTGCCAGCCCGATCACAGGCCATGTTAATGTTCTGCCGGCGAGAAAATAGCCCTGACCTTCGGCCGTACGACGCTGCCGAAAACCGGCCAGGCAACCTATTGTCACAATACCCACCAGGTACACAACGATGATCGCCAGGTCAATCGGATCCATCGCCATTGTTGCTGTGGGCATGAGGCTATTCTCCATTATAGTAAGTGCTTATCATCCATAATTTATAAACAATAGCGTCAACCTGCTTTTTTCAGCGTGATTTACCCGGTTCTTTGACTGCCCGAAATCCCATGATGCTGCTTTCCTTGAGCGGCAGTTGCGTGGCCCCCGTGATGGCATCGCAGGCCGCGGCCACGGCCATCCACGAACCACCCCGAACCATTCGGAAGCCATCCAGGCCGGCGTGATATGACGTCGAGTACCAGTCAAGGGTCCACTCGGCGACATTGCCGGC
>CAZSOR010000295.1:3922-6168 GCA_964608395.1 uncultured Pirellulales bacterium | reverse complement strand
CAGGGCACGGTGGTGGCTAACGGCCACCCGGGGTGACCCGCGGGAAAGTGCCGCAGAAAATACACAGCCGATGTCCCCACGGGGACAGGTAATGGTGAAATGGTGCGGTAAGAGCGCACCGCGGCGCCGGTGACGGTGCCGGCAGGGTAAACCCCACCGCCTGCAAGACCAAGCAGCCGGAAACTCGGCTCGAGTACGAGCGGTTAATAGCCGCTCTGCCGGCGGGTAGGTCGCTTGCCGCAAGGCAGAGCCAACCGGCAACGGTTGGTCAAGATAAATGGTCGCCGCCCGTCTTATAGGCGGGATACAAAACTCGGCTTACAGACCCACTCTTTTTAATAGAACAATGATTATTTCTCGCCGTGTGCGAACGCGCCGAAGCGGGCCTTGACCGCGACAGCGTCATCCGCGACAACCATCCGGAGCGTGCCCTTGTTAAAGTTGATGTGATCGAACTCGGCCCCGCCGGCCTGGCTCAGTCTCATCGCCAGCACGGGTGACGCTTCGAGTTTTACCAGCACCGTCTCGAACATCTGATTGATGAGCATCCCGCAGACGTCCAGTTTCTGATTGTACTGCCCGGGCACATCGACATCATCGCCAAGCTCTTTTATGTCCTTGCGAATGGAATCCAGGACGTATCTGAGTATCGCGATTTGCCTTGCGTTTTCAGATGTGTAAGATTCGCCGAGCACTTCTTTTCCCAGTACAATTTCGCAATCAAAGCGAAGACCTCGCCTGGACCGGGTTCGCAAACTCCCGGCCCTGTCGTCGACGGCAAAGAAGTACTTCCGGATAACGTTGAGCCGGTACTTGTGAAATGTCACCATATTGAACCAGGTCCTGGAGTCATCCGGGCTCTGTCCCAGCGAGGCAACAACGCGATCGCTGTGACTGACCATCTCAGTTTCCGCCAGGAGCGAACCGGACTCGCTTCGGGACCTTCGAATCTTCGGCAGCGCATCGAGAGTGAGGCTCTTTTTCAGCGTGATCTGCTCGTATGGTGCCGAAAGCTCCTGCTGCTCGAAAAGCTTCTTACCCTGCGCTCCGGCCGGTGAGGATACGGCGGAACAACCCGCAAGCAGAATACCGAAAAGCAACCCGGCATAACAGCACACAGCAATAGTCAATCTGCGATTCCCAATCCTGAAATTCGCAGCCTCGTAGCGTTTTAGGATTACGCGTGTGCAACAAGTTGCACACCCTACAGGCATCTTGGGCCGCATTGCAATCCTCCTTCTGTAAGTCAATCGTTAGACTTCTTTAGAATCGATCCACTTCATCATTTTTCGCAGTTCTCTTCCAACGTTTTCCAGCTTGCTGTCGTGGTCCTTGTCGTATAGTTCGTTGAAGTTCTTCAGTCCCGATTTATACTCGTTGACCCATTCTTTGGCGAATTGGCCGGACGTAATCTCCGCCAGGATCTTCTTCATCTCGGCCTTGGTCTGCGGCGGGACAATTCTCGGCCCGCGGGTCAGGTCACCATACTCGGCGGTGTTGGAGATGCTGTATCTCATATAGCTCATCCCGCCCTGATACATCAAATCCACGATCAGCTTGACCTCGTGCATACATTCGAAGTAGGCGATTTCAGGCTGGTATCCTGCTTCGACCAGCGTCTCGAAACCGGCTTTGATCAGCGCTGTCAGCCCGCCGCAAAGAACGCATTGCTCACCGAACAGGTCCGTCTCCGTCTCTTCTTTGTACGTCGTTTCGATGATACCCGCCCGGGCGCCGCCGATACCGTTGCCCCATGCAAGGGCAATCTGCTTCGCATCGCCGGTCGCATCCTGCTGGACCGCCACTAAGCACGGCACGCCGCCGCCTTTTTCATACTCGCTGCGAACCAGATGTCCCGGCCCCTTCGGAGCGATCATCACAACGTTCACATCCTGAGGCGGCACAATATACTTGAAATGAATATTGAAACCGTGACAGAAACCGAGCGTCTGGCCCGCTACCAGGTTGGGCCCGATATGGTCAGCGTAGATTTTCGCCTGGACTTCATCCGGGAGCGTCACAATGATCAGAGCAGCACCGTCCATAGCTGTTTTTATATCGGTTGGCTTAAAGCCATGCTCGATTGCAAGCTTGTAATTGTCCGTCCCTTCCAGCTCGGCGACCGCAACTTCGACGCCGCTATCGCGCAGATTCTGACTATGCGCATGGCCCTGGCTGCCGTAGCCGACAACCGCCACCTTCTTGCCCTCTAAGGCATCGATAGGAGCATCATTTTCGTAATGTAT
>CAZSOR010000295.1:0-3822 GCA_964608395.1 uncultured Pirellulales bacterium | reverse complement strand
GGCTGGTTATAAAGCGACAGAAACCACACCATCTCATCCACGACGTCTACTTTACTTTGAACGATGACTCCGAAGCCGCCAGGTCAAAACTCGTCGACGACTGCTATAAATACCTGAGCAACCATCCCGGCATCGTTTTCTTCGCTGCCGGCGAGGTGGTCGAGGCACACCAACGGGATGTAAATGTTCGCGACTGGCAAGTCAGCCTGCACATCGTGTTCAATGGCAAAGACTACCACGACCAGTACCAGAAAGCCCCCGACCACTTCAAATTCATCGAACAGAACGAAGATAACTGGAAGAGCGTCCGGGTTTTCGACTCGTTCATCAAATAGAAAGAAATTACGGCACTTTTCTTTTATAGTCGAGTTTTACTGTTCAGCAAGATTATGATTCTCAATATGCGCGAGTGAGGGGCCAATCGAACTGACTTCAAGCCGCGCCGTCATTCCGACCGGAGTCCCAATAGTATCGGGACGTAGTGGAGGAATCCGGGTTCGAGCAGAAAGTACTATACAATTGCTGATAATGTAACGCAATCCGAACCGCTACATGTTGTGGCAAAAAACAAAGAAAATTTGATTACAAAAGGACCAAAATGTGATAATCTAAAATTTATGGATGCCGTCCCTTCGACGTGCTCAGGGCAGGCTCTGAGTGGAGTCGAAGGATTGACGCATCCGTTTGGAGAGCCCTATCCGAGATACGAAAGACATCAGTGAAAGGGAGAAGTAATTAAGATGTCCACTGATTTTGCACTGAAACTTTTCAATATATCTGAGGATACTTTCAGCATCTGAGTAGTATCAAGTTTTACTGATAATATTCAAATTCTGGTATTATCGAGATAGGCAAAAGTGTTTTTTACGACATTTTTGTTGTCAACATTTGTTTTTGCAGTAGCATGTTAGGTATTATCAGGAAAACCACATAACATTATGTTAGACCAAGAAGAAAAGATGAAGAAACGTGCGCCACGAAATAGAACGCTGACCTGCACGGAGGCGGAGTTGGCATCGCTCTCGACGGATTTGCTGCGCCTCACGGAGCCAGCAAGCCCAGAATTGTTGACTAATCGTATTATCAACCAAGACCTCGACCGCGCAATTCCGTTTCTACCGACCGGATTCGTGGACCTCCTGATTTTAGATCCCCCTTACAATCTAACAAAGAACTACAACGGCCATGTTTTCCGCTCCCGTGAAGCAGAGGACTACATTGCCTGGTTTGGTCGAATGCTCTCATCTCTCCTCCCTCTGTTGCGACCCAAAGCGTCCCTTTACGTCTGCAGCGACTGGCAGACCTCCAATCTCGTCTTTCCTGTGCTGGACAAGCACCTCCATGTTCGCAACAGAATAACTTGGGAGAGAGAAAAGGGACGCGGAGCAAAGACTAACTGGAAGAACAACACCGAAGATATTTGGTTCTGCACAGTCGGGGACAACTACTGTTTCAATGTTGACGACGTTAAGCTTAAGAGGCGTGTCATTGCACCTTACCGATCTGACGATGGAAAACCCAAAGACTGGGAAGAATCGCAGAATGGAAACTACAGGCTTACGCACCCGTCAAACCTCTGGTCTGATATAACAATCCCTTTCTGGTCCATGCCGGAAAACACAGACCATCCCACTCAGAAACCCGAGAAGCTGATTGCGAAACTCGTTCTCGCAAGCTCGAACTCTGGCGATTTCGTACTCGACCCGTTCCTTGGGAGTGGTACAACGGCCGTTGTTGCACACAAACTCAACCGACGATTCTGTGGAATTGAACTTAACCGAGAGTACTGCTGCTGGACAGCAAAACGCTTGAGACAGGCAGAAAGTGACACGAGCATCCAAGGATACGCAGACAGCGTGTTCTGGGAGCGAAACAGCCTGAATGACCAGAAGCCACGGAAAGAGGCCGAGATATCCCAAGGCAAAACCTTGGAGTTATTTAATGCCTGACGCCCTGCACCGACTGTTGAAAGTAATCAAAGAGAATGACGGAATCAACGACAAGACGCGCTTGGCACGCATCTTGGCAGATGCATTCCATCTTACCAAAGACCGTTCAGTCTACTACTGTACCGACTACGCCTTGCGGTTCAGTTCGTCGGCTGGTCGCAATTTCGGGAACACTATCTTGCCCCTATCGAACCTTCATAAGTACGACGACCGTCCGTTCATCGTGTGTCTCGTAACCCCATCACAGAATTACTGCCTGATCGCGAATACAACATTCCTGAGGAAAATAAGCCACAGTTCGCAAGAACTCAGAGAAAACAATATCAGAGGAAGTTTCAACGGGTCTGACATTGTCCGGGAGTTTGAGGGAATCTCTAACAGTGCTGAGAACATTGGCAGGCTTTATGAAATTCATGCAGGGATTGGATTTGAGGGTAACCTGACCCGGCTAGTGGAAGCGACGAACAACATTATCCCATCGGGGACCAAGTATCACGTGAGCGAAACAGCAGCAGCCACAATTCTCAACGCTCCACATCGAGCGATACGCTTTGTTGATGCCGACGATTGTTCCGTACTCAAGGCAGAGTTAGATAAGCAGGTTGACAAGTTCAAGACAGAGATTCTGTTGGCCGCACTCATTGACAATGTCAATGTTCGCGGTCGGATTATCGAGTATCTCATTGCCGGAGAGGATGAATCACTGCGTCAGCAGCTCATCTCCGCCTTGAAGGTTGGGAACAGAGGCATTCCCCAGTTCAAGACGGACAACACGCTGGGCGACTACCACAGACATTTCGATGCATTCGATACCGAAACGGACGTAAAAACGAAAATCATGATCCTGAATTCAAATCCCAAAGCATACAACCTTGACAAAATGCTTGAGTTTCTCGCCGAAGATCGGTCAGTATTCATGTTTTACTTTGTCGGCGTCGATCCCGGAAAGATCGTCAACACCGTACTGGTCTCAATGTTCCAGAGAGACTTGCTTCGCTCCACAATTTTGCTTCGTCATTGGTCTGGCCGAAATTCACGGGGGGTAACGCAGTTTGAAGGCAAGACGATCAACGACCTGATAGTCACACCAGACTCAACGATTGATAAAGGCAAATCCGTCGATTTTCTGAAACGGGTCACAGCGCTATAGGGAAAGAAGGAGCTGACAATCGCGTGGGGGGAGAATTAGCACGAATGACGGTTCCTCAAGGGATTGATGCATAAAAAACCACCGCATCGGCAAAAGGGTGCGTATGAATTGAAAGATACTGCTCTTGCCGCAAAAAAGAACAAGAACTGCATTTAGAAGTAATTTCGTCAATCGGCGCCTAAAACATCCAATAATTACGAAAAAGACCTATATACAGCTTAAGAAACCGCCATGCGTGTCCGGTACTTTTTGGGCTGGAGACAGGAGACAAAATCCGGCGTCGAGAATCGTGTATCGAGTTCCGTCTCACGGAGATTTTTTCTGGAATTTGGTTGATTTTTAATAATATTTTCGTATAATACATAACGAATTCGTATGTTGTATGTCGTGTTTAGAATTGGAGGGTTAGAGAATTTCGAGCATTGAGCATCCGCGTTCACCCCATAAGACAGGCTCAGCCGGCATCTCACAGGGTAAATCTGCGGTTAATGAAAAAACAGGGTGATATCAGGGGAAAAAGAAGCAAAAATTGAACTAAAATATGCAAAAAAAGCCAATTTTGTGTAGGCGATTGGGATTAATTCGTCGCTAATTTGAAAAAACAAAGCCAATTTTCGAATGGGCAAAATGACGTTAAGTCAATACTGCTAATGGTTTATGAAGATTTTAAAGGGTGCTCGCGTAGTATACTGTCATAAATTCAAGAGGTTCCCGGTTTTTGTC
>CAZSOR010000294.1:0-6170 GCA_964608395.1 uncultured Pirellulales bacterium | reverse complement strand
GGCCTTATACCCGCCATTGCACAGGACGCCCGGACTCACCAGGTGCTCATGGTCGCTTATATGAATCGTCAGTCGCTCGATGTTACAATACAATCAGGATACGCCACATATTTCAGCAGATCACGCCAAAAATTGTGGAAAAAAGGCGAAGAAAGCGGCCACCGGCAGAAAGTGGAACAGATACTTGTCGACTGCGACCAGGACTGCCTGATTCTCAAGGTATCCGTCGATGCCGGCCAGTGCCACGTGGGCTATCAATCCTGTTTTTACCGGGCATTGAAGCAAAAATTCGATAAAGAGTTGGAGTTTATTGAAGAGAAGGTCTACGACCCGAAAGAGGCCTACAAAAAATAGTGCCAAAAAGCACATCCGACGCAGCAGATTTGCGTCCTACGCAGAGAAAAAGCAGGTTTCGGCGTTTGCTCTCAAAGTGAGCAAAAAAAACGCCATACCGCAATTTTTTCTTTTTTTTGCTGTAATAATGTGTTACTATTCTGCCGATACTGGCACTGTATCTATTAGTGAGGAGTGGCAAGGACGCGTTTTTTCTCTCATTGTGTATTTGTTGCTCCTTAATAATATATGGAATGTCCGGAAGGAACGTTTCAAAATTAAAAACCAGTTATTGTTTTAGGAGGCTTAAATTATGAAATGGTTTAGATCGAATTTAGTATTGGTTTGCGGGTTGGTATTACTATTCGGTGCCGCAAACGTCACATTTGGAGCTGTTCCACTCAACGACTTCTGTAACAAAGCAAAGGCGGTCGGCAATGTAACAGACCTTGCATTCGACACCACTAATGCAACACATGATGGCCCGGGACACTATATTAACAGCCCAAACGTATGGTACTGCTATACTGCCACATGCAACGGTTGTGCTACTGTTAGCCTGACCGGCAGTAATTTCGACACCAAGCTCGCAGTCTATGACGGATGTGATTGCTATCCAAGCCTTAGCGACCTGATTAAAAGCAACGACGACTTCAATGGCCAGCAATCACAAGCCACTTTCGCTGTAAAGGCCGGCAGCCAGTATCTGATCGAGGTTGGGGGATTCAACCCCTCCGTCAAGGGTCAGGGCATGATTAGTATCAGTTGTGATAATCAGTCCAGCCAGCCAACTAATGACGATTGCAGTAAAGCCGACCAGGTCGGCAACGTAACAGATCTGCCGTTCGATACTACATGCGCGACGTTCGACGGCCCGGGGCACTTTTTTACCAGCCCAAATCTCTGGTATCTTTATACGGCAGGCGGCACTGGTGAAGTAATTGTCAGCCTCCTTGGCAGCGAGTTTGACACCGCACTGGTCGTCTATGACACCGGTGATTGTTACCCGGAATCGGGTGATATCATCGAACGAAATGACGACTTCGGCGGTTTTCTTCAATCTCAGATCACCTTCCAGGCGACAGCCGGCCACGACTATCTTTTCGAGGTTATGGGCTACAATTCCGACGAAGTTGGTGAGGGAGTGCTGACTATCAGTTCCGAGAGCACACCGCCTCCTTCAGGGTCCAATGACGATAGGAGTCACCCAAAACCGATCGGCGATGTAACGGATCTGCCGTTCGACACGACGAGTGCAACCCAGGACGGCCCGCACTACTGCATGTACAGTCCAAATATCTGGTTCTGCTATACAGCTTCATGCACGGGCGAGGTAATTGTCAGCCTGGCCGGCAGCAGCTACGATACGAAGCTCGCCGTCTGGAAAGGGTGCGAACCTGACTTGGATTATGAGGATATGATCCAGTGCAATGATGACATCGGCGGTACTCGTCAGTCACAGGTCGTTTTTGAAGCAATTGCAGGCAATCAGTACATGATCGAGGTCGGAGGTTATGACCTCGAAACCGGTCTGGGCTTGCTGAGCATTAGTTGTGAGGGAGTTACACCCCCTCCGCCGTCCAAGGACGACTGCGAGAACGCAAAGGCAATTGGCGATGTAAAGGACTTGCCGTTCGACACGACTGATGCGACATTCGACGGCTCGGGCCTTTGTTTGACCAGTCCGAATATCTGGTACTGTTATATCGCCACGTGCACCGGCAACGTTACCGTTAGCCTGGCAGGCAGCAGCTTCGATACGATGCTCGCCGTTTATGACGGATGCGAATGCTACCCAACGTCAGGTGACCTGATCGAATGCAACGATGATAGCAGCTCCGGCTATCAGTCGGAAATCACCTTTGCTGCGGTCGAAGGAAACCAGTATCTTATCGAGGTTGGAGGCTACGGCTCTGAGAACGGTGAAGGTTTCATCACTATTAGCTGCTCGGGAATTGTACTTCCTGGAAAAACAGACCTTGGTGACGCCCCCGACAGCACAAATAACAACAATAGACCTATGAACGCATATCCCTCCGGCCACACCGGGCTTCCATACTCAATCCAAGCCCATTTCCCGACCGTTTATAATGACGGTAGCGGGACAGGACCTTACGGGCCGGTCCATTTGAACGACGAGGTGGTGGCATATCTTGGTACATCAATCACCAGGGAAACAGAAGCCGACACCGGTCCCGATGAGGACCCCAGTAACAATATCATAACAAGTCCGGGTACTACTGCGAACCGCGATAACGGTGATGATGCCATTGACCTTAAGAACACGCTGAGTTTGCCAAATTGTTGCTGGACTACACTTGATTATAAGGTCACTGTTGTCGATCCGAACGTCGACCTCTGGGTCAATATCTGGATCGACTGGAACCGTGACGGTGACTGGGACGATGTTGTCGATTGTCCAGAAGGTCCCGCACCGGAGTGGGCTGTCCAGAACCAGTTCCTGTACAATCTGCCCATAGGTCAAAATAACATCACCTCACCGGCCTTCCTGCCATGGCATCCCGATGATATAGAACATATCTGGATGAGAATCACTCTTTCAGAGCAGCCATGGAAGACCGGCAGTAATCCTGGTGCAGTAGGCAATGCCGGCTCCGGACCCCAGGAAAAATACCTGATTGGTGAAACGGAAGACTACTATATCATTCCGGATACTGCCTGCTCGATATGCAAAGATCACAACGGCGACGGTGTAATCAACTTGGATGACCTGGTATACTATTCAGATATGTGGCTGGTTCAATGTCCGTAGTATCAAGTAGCCTTTGTTGAATAGACAATTCGGGCTGTGGGCACCTTGCTGTTCACAGCCCTTTTTATTTCAACCGCCCTGCCCGGACGCTTGCCCTGCGGGTTGTTTTAAGTTCGGTCATGGGCAATGTCACGAGTTGAAACTTGCCGGATTTTATGACAACAGTTTACTCAGTTCTTTAGCGAAGTACGTGATGACAATATCCGCCCCGGCACGCTTGATAGCGGTCAGCACTTCCATCATTATCGCTTCCCTGTCGACAAGGTCCTGGGCGCCGGCAACGTTGACCATCATATATTCGCCGCTGACGTTGTAGGCGGCAATCGGGCAATCGAAACGCTGCCCGGCCCTGTAGATGATATCGAGATAAGCAAGGGCCGGCTTGACCATAACGATATCGGCGCCTTCCTCGATATCGAGAGCAATCTCAGCCATCGCCTCGTCGGCATTCGGAGGATCCATCTGGTACGTCTTGCGGTCGCCGAAAGCAGGTGCCGACTCGGCGGCGTCCCTGAACGGACCGTAAAATGCAGAAGCGTATTTCGCCGCGTACGACATAATAGCAACATTCTCAAAGCCGTTCTCTTCCAGCGCCTCGCGAATGTATCTTACCCGGCCATCCATCATATCCGAAGGGGCGACAATATCGGCGCCGGCCTGTGCGTGCGACAGGGCCGTTTTTGCCAGAAGTTCGCAGGTCGGATCGTTATCGACCTTGCCGTCCTTGATTACGCCGCAGTGGCCGTGACTGGTAAACTCGCAAAGGCAAACATCCGTAACGACCAGAAGCTCCGGCGCCGCCTTCTTGATTTGGCGAATCGCCCGCTGGACAACGCCCTGCTCGGCCCAGGCTTCCGAACCGATTTCATCTTTCATGCCCGGCAGGCCAAAAAGTAGCACGGCAGGTATCCCCAACGACGCCACCTCGGCAACCTCGGCGGCAATCGTGTCCGGCGAAAAATGATAGCAGTCTGTCATCGACTTGATCGGCTCCTTAATGCCCTCGCCCTCGCGGACAAACAGCGGATAAACAAGGTCATCCACGCTCACACTCGTCTGGCGCACCAGCCTTCGCATCGCGGGACTGCTCCGCAACCTTCGCATTCTTTTCTTCGGAAAACCCATTATAGAACTCCTGTCTTGTATTCGATAATTCGGAATTCGTAGTTATTGCCATCCAAAATTCATTTTTCCGCTTCTTCTATGGCATCAAGTAATCCATCGAGGGTATGTTCTTTAGCCGTGACGTCTACCGTAACACCAAGCCCTTTCAAGCATTCGGACGTCACCGGCCCGATCGAAGCGACTTTGACCCTACCTGAATTTACCGCCTCGCCGCCGATTTGTTCGAAAAATCCATCGACCGAAGACGGGCTCGCAAACGTCAGCCAGTCGATTGTCCCCTCGCCGATTCGGTCGGCCAGCCAGGCGGATTCGCTCTTTGCCGCTATAGCGGTATAAACCGAGATGTTGTCAACTTGAGCCCCGGCTCCGGCTAATATCTCAACCAGCTCGTTCGAAGCAAGCTGCGAACGTAGCAGCAATATCTTTTTGCTCTGCAAATTCGTTAAGCCGATCAACTGTTTGCCAAGCTCCCGGCTCGTAAAAATACCCGGCACAAAATCCGCTTTTATACCAAACTCGCTCAACCTCTCTGCTGTTCTACCGCCTATGGCAGCAACCTTCGCAGAACCGAAAACGCGAGCGTCTTTGCCCAGCTTTTCCAGTGCATCGAAAAACGTAGTCACGCCGTTGCCGCTGGTGAAGACAGCCCAATCGTATTGTGATATCTTTGCGAGCATTCGCAGAAAATCATTTGAATCCGTTAACGGCTTGATTCGTATGGTCTCGAACTCCAGCGGATTACCGCCCCGCCGGACGATCTTCGCCACAAAGTCGGCGTTACCGGCAGCATCCCGCGTCATGACGATGCTCCTGCCGAACAACGGCCTTTTCGTGAACCAGTCGAACCTTGTGTCACTGGCTGCTGCGGCGCCGATGACTACAATCGCCGGCGGTTTGATCTTCTGCTGTTCACAAACCTCGTTGATTCGTTCAAGCGGCGCCCTGACCACCCGCTGCGTCGGGAAAGTGGCGTCGGCGATAACCACCGCGGGCGTGTCCGCCAGCTTGCCGTTGTCGATAAGCGATCGGGCGGTTGAATCGAGCGTGCCCACCCCCATGTAAAAAACGATAGTACCGGGGAATTTAGCCAACACTTCCCAGTCGATATTAGTGTCCTGCTTGCCCGGCGCTTCCCGGCCGGTCACAAAAGTAACCTGTGAGCTGTACTCTCTGTCAGTCAGCATAATGCCGGTATAGGAAGAGACCGCGATGGCGGCTGTCACGCCCGGCACGATTTCAAAATCGACGCCCGCCTCGATCAGAACGGCGAGTTCTTCCGCCACCCTGCCGAAGATGCACGGATCGCCGCCCTTCAATCGCACGACCGTCTTACCAGCCAAGGCTTTCTCTGCAAGCACCTTATTAATTTCATCCTGCGTGCACGAGCCTTCGCCGATCCGCTTGGGCACGTGGATAATCTCAGCGTCTTTGCGAACAAATTGCAGCAGCGCCGGATTCGCCAGCTTATCGTAAATCACACAATCGGCCGCCTTGAGCACCTCGGCCCCGCGAACGGTAATCAAATCCGCCCGACCCGGCCCGGCGCCAACCAGATATACAAAACCTTTTTTCATAACTCCATACAGCTTTAGTGAATAACTTTCAGCATGGTTCGCAATCATCCCCAAAGCCTGCGGCTTTGAGGCCGACACCCGTTTTCCATCAATTCTATCGGGTGGCAGCCTCATCCCGATTGTCGCTATCGGGATGGGGATGGCTGTTCCTTGACTAAACAAATACTTCGCAAGGATAATAAAGTAGGGTGGGGCTTGCCCCACCGTTTCTCTGTCATCCTAAGCATAGCCTAAGTATCCGGCCGTTGGCTAAAACAAGTTCCATTGGAGCGATTTCGAGATTCTTCGTTTCACTCAGAATAACATTTTTATTACAATCGATATAACATACCATAACTACACACAAAATGCCATGATTTTCCTCC
>CAZSOR010000293.1:0-6172 GCA_964608395.1 uncultured Pirellulales bacterium | reverse complement strand
CTGGAACTCGAGCCGCGTAGTAAGCAGACGCTTGAATATACGGTCAGAACATATCACGGTACAAGAGAAGAATCGCTGACAGAATAAAAACGTAAAAACAGAATTTAGGAGATTTAATTATGAACGACAGAAAAAACAAACTAACGGTAATTGTGCTGCTGCTTGCCTGCAGCGCAATCTCTCACGGCAGAATCAAACTCGTAGCACTGCCTGAACGGGCGGCGACGGTGATTCGCCTGGATAATCCCCGGGCTACGCTGATTGAGGAAGAACGTGTGCTTACGCTGCAGAAAGGCCTCAACAAGGTTGATTTCTCGTGGAAAGGTGTCTTCATCGACGCCGACTCGATTCGGTTAAGAGCACTCGACCATACGAACAAAGTCACGCTTCTCAGTGTGAGTTATCCGCCTAATGAAGCCGCTCTCGTCTGGGATATCAGCAGCGACAGTGACTACGCCGAGACGGTACGAATAAGCTATCTTCTGAGCAATATCGACAGGTTGATTACTTATAAGGCCGTAGCCGACAAGGCCGAGACTTTTGTGGACTTAAAAAGTTACCTGGTGTTGAGGAACTTCTCCGGCGAAGATTTCGCCAAGGCCCGCGTATTGCTGGATTACGGCGAGGCCTTCGAGCAGGGCATCGACCACGAGGAAACCAAGCAGATGTTGTTCCTAAAGGCTCCAAAAGTGCCGATTACAAAGGTCTGGAAATTCGATGCCGCCAGGCTGCCGTGGGACCCGGAGAAGCTGGAGAATCAAAACGTGGGCATACCGGTCAGCTATCGCATCGTCAATGAAGCCAAAAGCAATTTAGGCGAGTTTTCTCTGTGGGGCGGCAAAGCACGACTCTTCCAGGACGATGGGCACGAGAGCACCATCTTCCTGGGCGAGGATATGACCGGACTGGTGCCGGTGGGCGAGAAGATGGAGCTTTATATCGGCGACAGCCGTGACATCGTCGTGACCCAGCGAAAAATGCAGGACACCCGCGTTCCCACACACACGAATAGTCGAGGCGATGTTGTTCTTTACGATACCAATGAGCAAATCACCGCCAAGATTGAGAATTTCAAGGCCAGTCCCGCCATGCTGACCATGATACAACACATCCCAGGCCAGTGGGATATGGAAAACTGCAATATGAAGTACGAGAAAAAGGATGCCAATACACTCGAGTTCGAGATTCAATTGCCCGCTCGCAGCGAGGCTGGGCCGGCCGTGAAGGAATTAAAAATGACCTATCATCGCCGGCATCTAAGGCCGGGAAGAGAACCACAGTTGCCAGTTCAAAGATAATTAGATTCAATCCTTTATAGTAAAGGAGCAGCAAAATGAAACGTATAGCAATAGTGTTACTGATACTAATGGCAATGACCGGCATCGGCCGGGCGAAAGTCGACCTGGTGACATTGCCTTCGCGGGATACGGTGCAGCTTACTATTTATAATTCGGCGGATATGACGTTGGTGCGTGAAAGCAGAGCCTTGACGCTCAAAAACGGCGAAAACAAGCTCCAGTTCTCATGGGCCAATACGCTCATCGACCCGACCAGCCTGGAGATGCTGCCTAAGGCCAATGCGGACAAGATTGACATCACCGATCTGACCTATCCGCCACGAGTCACGAACCTCGGCTTGTGGAATATCGAAAGCGGCGTGAGCGGTAAAGTGCCGGTGGAAATTACATATCTTACCAGCGGCCTGTCCTGGCGGGCGTTCTATATGGGAACACTCACCGAGAATGAGAAGACAATGCTGCTTAAAGGCTATGTAGTCGTCACCAACAACAGCGGCGAAGACTACGAGAATGCCCAAACCCGATTAATTGTCGGCAAGGTCCATATCCTCGATCAGATAGCAGAGCTTGCGAGGCGACAGTATCCCTACGGCAGACCTGGAGTAATTCCCGTGCCGCAGGCTATGCCGGCTCCGCAGGAAGAGCCGAGCAGCAGAGGCAGGGTAATGATGGAGGCAATTGCCGGCAAGTCGATCCGGGCGAAAGAGGTCAAAAAGGAAGGCCTCAGCGAATATTTTCTCTATACGATTGAGGGAACCGAAACGATACCTAACGGCTGGTCTAAACGGCTGCTGAGTTTCAATGTAGACCAGGTGTCGGTCATAAATCTCTACAAATATGAAGAGGAAAGATACGGGCCGAGCGTCGTTCGGTTTCTCAGTTTCAAAAACGATAAGGAACACAAGCTCGGTGAAACACCCATCCCAGGCGGATTACTGAAAGTCTATCGAGGCGCTGGTGATAACGGACATTTATCATACACCGGCCAGTCTTCGTTCAAGTATATCCCCGTTGATGAAGACGTAGAGCTGAATCTCGGGCCGGTTGCCAATCTCGTGGTCGAGCCTAAACTGATGGATTTCAAGACGGAAAATTACAGATTCGACCGTCGAGACAATGTCTCAGGCTGGGATGAAATCCGTACGTTCAAGATAGAAGTCAGGAATACCCGTGACATTAACGTCAAGGTCGAGATAAAACGCAACTTCAATACGCAGTACTGGGATATCGACAATAGCGGCGACTTCGGTGCATTCGAGAAGGTTAATCTCAATACGGTTAAGTTCACGCTCGACTTGCAGCCGAGATCGACAAAGAAATTCGAATATGTCCTCAGAACATATCACGGCACAAGAGAAGAAGATTGGCGTCCGTAAACAAACATGAGATGGACAAGAGATGAAAGAAAACAGAATTAAAGGGCCAGTAAAATGAAACACTTTATAATTCTGCTGCTGATAATCGCAACCATGACCGGCACTGCCAATGCAAAAGTCGATTTGGTCACATTACCCTCGCGGGATATGGTGCAGCTTACCATTTATAACTCAGCAGACATGACATTAGTGCGTGAAAGCAGAGCACTGACACTGAAAAACGGGGAGAATAAGCTGCAATTCTCATGGGCCAATACGCTGATCGACCCAACAAGCCTTGAGATGCTGCCCAAAGCCAATGCCGACAAAATTGACATAGCCGAACTGGTTTATCCGCCGAGAGTCAGGAATCTCGGCCTGTGGAACGTTGAGAGCGACGTATCCGGAAAAGTGCCGGTTGAGATTTCGTATCTTACCAGCGGCCTGTCCTGGCGGGCGTTCTATATGGGGACATTAACCGAAGATGAAAAGACCATGCGTCTTAAGGGCTATGTGCGAGTCACGAACAACAGCGGCGAAGATTACGAAAATGCCCAGACACGTCTTATCGTCGGCAAGGTCCATATCCTCGATCAGATCGCAGAGCTTGCCCGCCGGCAATACCCATACGGTCGCCCGGGCCAAATCGTCCTGACAGATAAATTAGAAGGAGGAGTAGAGAATGAGGCTAAAAGAATGCTGGGTCAGGCAGTAGCGTTTGATCGATCATCGGCACCGATGGCCATGAAACCCAAAGAGGTTAAGAAGGAAGGTCTCAGCGAATATTTTCTGTACACAATTGAAGGCACCGAGACGATTGACACCGGCTGGTCCAAAAGGCTGCTAAGCTTCGATGTGGACCAGGTGCCTGTTGTTAATCTCTACAAATATGAAGAGCAGCGATACGGGCCGAGCGTCGTGCGATTCCTCAGCTTTAAGAACGACAAAGAGCACAAGCTCGGTGAAACTCCCATCCCCGGCGGGATGCTGAAAGTCTATCGAGGCGTCGGTGATAATGGACATTTATCATACACGGGCCAATCTTCGTTCAAGTATATCCCTGTCGATGAAGACGTGGAGCTGAATCTCGGGCCGGTTGCCAACGTGGTCGTTGAGCCGAAGTTAATGGATTTCAAGACGGAAAACTACAGGTTCGACCGTCGCGGCAACGTTTCCGGCTGGGATGAAATTCACACGTTCGGCATAGAAATCAGAAATACCCGTGACATTAGCGTCAAGGTCGAGATAAAACGCAACTTCAACACGCAGTACTGGGATATCGACAATAGCGGTGACTTCGGTGCGTTCGAAAAGGTTGACATGGATACGGTTAAGTTCACGCTCGACTTGCAGCCGAGATCGACAAAGGAATTCGAATATGTCCTGAGAACATATCACGGCATCAGACAAGAAGATTGGACAAGTACCGGACAGTAAAGATCCACAAATATAAGCCCCCCGGCAAAACCAAAGCCGGGGGGACATTCATACTCGTCTTTCAAGGATTGTCAAACAGATTCGGCGGCTTCTATTTCAGTTCGGAATACATCGAATTCCGGGCCGAACTGCTGTAGGTAGCAGAGAGAATAAGCTCGCTCGAAAACCAACACAGGCAACAGTATGACAGTGCCGATGTAGGGTATGAGCAGTAGACAACTCGCACAGCAGAGGCAAATACCTATGCAAAAGCCGATCATCTTAATTGCGCCAATCACAAAGACTATCACAATCTGAAAAAGCAGGTAAAGGGCAAAGCGGAGCTTGTTCGCCGACAGAATGGTCATGAATTCTCGCCAGCCGGCCATACAGCTCGACATTCGCAGAGACATAATCGGCACCACAAAATCATAAGTAAACTTCTTCACCAAAAACAGCAATATTGAAAGAACAAAGATACTGAGGCCTAAAATTATAATCCCGGGAATAGAAATTATGCCCGGTGCCGAGCCGGATACCATCATAATAATCAGCACAACAATGCCGATGACAGGTACGACAACAACAACGAGGCTGATTATTCCCAGCACAATTCGAAAGAGGAACAGGCTGTTGCCTTGCTGTCTGAATTTATGCCATGGAACTGCAACTTCGGCCTTGTTTGTCGCCACGCAGTGAAGAAACATGAACCTGCCCCTGCTGTTGAGCCAGCCTACCAAAAGGCCAATGAGAATGACTAAAACAACAACGGTCACAGCTACCGGTATAATCCAGTACAGGTTGTTTGAAACATAATATTTTGCCTCTCCAATGGCTTGCTTTATTTCTTCTTGCGGCACGTTGTAGGGAGGACCACTGCCGCCTCCTCCGCCGCCGGGACCGCCGCCGCCCCCGGGACCACCTTTCCCCAAATAGGCCAACCAGGCACAAAAGCCGATGACAAACCACTTGCGAAAGTCGAAAGGTCTGAATAGTATTAACTTTACCCTGTCGATTGCAGGAGTGACCGGATCAATGACACTTACTCTATTGGGTTGCTCGGAATTCATTATATGCGACCTCCAAGATAATTGAGCCAGTTAAAGATCATGGTTAGAACAACGACGATTTCTAATAATAAGTTCATTTTCAAAAAAACGGATATGACAACGACAAGTCCTGCACTACAGGCTACTGCAATCATAGCAGCCCAGCCCATGGCTTTCTCCAACCAGCCGGACCGGATCGTAGTATTCTTCGCTTCTGCCTTCTTAACTTCCGATTGTTTCAACTCATTAAGAGCACCGTTTATTAGTGACTCTGTAAATATCCTGCCGGGCTTATTAGACTCGCCGGTTAGTTTCAACAGACGTGAAAAGTTTTTATCCAGTTGTGTGGCAGAATCTTCGTTCGATAGATTGTCGTTGTTTTGTTTCATCATTTTTCCCCTTTCTTACTCACAGAAGCAAGTCGTGCAAGTTCTCGACGCAGAGATATCTTTGCTCGATATAACAGACTGTATACCGCTTTTTCTGTCGTATTCATTTGCCGGGCGATATCGTTCGCAGAAAGTTCCTCGATGTACTTGGCCTCTAAGACCGCTTTTTCTTTTCTTTCCAATCTGCTTAGAGCCGAACGGACAATCACAGTCATTTCCTTTCGTTCCAGCACTTCATCGGGCAACAGCTTCGTATCCATAGCGTCAAAATAGCGGCTGATTTCGCCATTAATGCTCGGCCGGCTTGCCCGCCTTCTGATCTCCAGACGGATATTGTTCCTTGCGATACCAAGAATCCAGTCTTCGGGGCAGCCTTTCGCCAAATCATAGCTGCCGCGTCCCCGTACAGCGTCAAAAACTGTTTTCTGCAGAAGCTCCTCGGCAAGCGAGCGATTCGGCCAGCGACCCATGAACAAGCCATAAAGCCGCGGAACCTCCCGGTCGATAAATTCTCGCCATACATCGGCATCTCCTTTAGCGAAACCAGCCCAGCTTTGTTGTTCCATTTTCTCAGGCACTTGACCAATTTTCCATTTTCTGTATATGTTCCTATTAAGTATTATGCGCGAGTGAAGTAAATTACTCATACTTTTTCGGCATTTTCC
>CAZSOR010000292.1:0-6185 GCA_964608395.1 uncultured Pirellulales bacterium | reverse complement strand
TCAAGGGTTTTATAAATTTGACATAATAGCAATCTTATCTTCGCACCACATTATTTCCGTGCTGCAAGAACGATATATCGAAATTCGATACCGCCTCCTTCCTTCAAATGCCCAATATGATGATTAACTACGGGATGAAAGTCTGAAATAAGCCATAAACACCTCTTGCCGGTAGACTTAAAATCTCCTAATAACGATAATATATTTATACCAGATTTGTCATGCCTTCGTCAAGTATAATCTACGGTACTCAACTTTCAAAATAGACGCCGCCTTTTACCAGGGCCTCTCTCAGATCGCCGTAGCTGAGTTCTCGTGTACCGCAGTTCTTGCCGGCACAGAGAGCCGCCGCGGTACCCGTCGCCTGGCCCTGCCCCATACAGCATACGGTGTTACGAGTGGACATGTGTGCCCGGTGGTCGGAGGTGATTAACATGCCGGCTAAAAGCAGGTTCTCGACTCCCGCGGCGCGCAGCGCCCGGTACGGCAGGCCGTATGTGCCGCCGTTCTTAATCTGATAGCGAGGCGCGCTGTCGTGAAAACCGTAAATCATGACCTCATCATCGAAATGCCTGCCCTCAATAACATCTTCGTGTGAAATGTCGTAGTCGCAGGTGATTAATCTGCCCCGTCGGATACAAAGCTTGGGGCTCGTCCGGGCAATAAAAGCCTTTTCACAGCCGGGGATATACTCTCTGAACAGTTCGATGGCTCTGAACTGGCGTTTTCTCAGCTCCAATTCCGCTTTAGCGACCTCGTCTCTGTTAGTCGGGCTGACCGGCATTTTGAAATTCAGCTTGATAAACATGAAATAGTTATCGTGAACGGTCGTGGTGACCATCGACATGCCGATCTTCCCCGCCTCCCTGCCGAAGTCACCGGGGAGCTTCGCCGCCGTTCCCTGGATTCGTACGATTTGGCCGTCTTTGCCGCTGCGCCGGCCTTTGGCAAGCTGGCTTATCGCATCGTGCTTTTCGAGAAAGTCGTGCAACGTTTCCAGATTCACATTGGCCACGCCGATGCTGTTCACAACCGGGTAATCGTTCGGCTCGGTATACTTTGCGCCGGCGAAGGCGGCCAGGTCGCCGTACGCGGTGCAGTCAACAAAAGATTTAGCGTAAAAAGCTTCCCTGCCGGAGCGGCTTTCAGCGATGACGCCCCGGATCCTTGCCCCGTCCATAATCGCCCCGGCCAGCAGCGTATTTACGCATACGAAGACTCCCGCTTCGACGAGCATCTCGAACGTAACGAGTTTATAAATCTCCGTGTCAATACACGTGCAGACCGAATCGTAATTGTCGCCCTTCGACATCTCGGCATGTCCCGAAGTGCCGCCGATTTTCATAAGGCGATCGATAATCTGCTGCGGAATCCCTCGCACAACCTGGCGTTTTTTCACGCCGGGAAACGCCTTCCACAGGTTATAGAAACTGTGCAGAGCGGTGCCGCCTTCCGTGACAGTCCCGCCGGGATAACCTTTTACTTCTATCAATGCCGTTTTCGCGCCCTGCCGAGCTGCTGCTACGGCCGCTACTACTCCCGCCGTGCCGCCGCCGGCAACAATTACATCGAACTTCCTGACCGGTAGCTTTTTCACCGGTTCCTCGTAATAAGCCCCGGATTGGCTCATTGCCGGCGCTCCAATTACGGTCCCGGCATGAATTCCCGCTCCAAGCATGAGCACGTTTCTGGAAAAATCCCGACGATTCATTTTTGTCTCCTTATCTTTACCCATCCTGTCGAAATATCAATACGAGCTATTCAACTATACATCACTATAGCACCGGCACATCAAAGTCTCAAGTTTTTATGGCAGTCTGCTGTCACATAATAACCGGCTCCAATGGTATAATTTCGCAAGATGGGCGGAATTTGAGGCCTCGATTTGGAGCACAATAAAAGCCCCTACTCCTGCAACCACGAGAGTACTCGTTGAGCAGGTAGGGGCTCAAAATGGTTGCGAGCCTCCATGCTTACACCCTTCAATTGATTGAATACCATGACAATCTATCAACGTCTATTGTGGTGACTACGTATTTTTAGAAAAATCTTTGCCGGCGTGCCAGGGAAGACATGATTGACGGCAAAAGCCGGTGTAAAAAACTGCTCTGCGCATTTTGCTTCTTTACATAGATTTATTATATTTAATAGGGGGATACTAAAATTATGAACAACAAAAGTAAACTGCAAAGTGTTACATCATTTCTGGCGATATGTGCAAGTGTTGTCTCTGCATGTGTTTGTGTTCTGTTAATATCCGGGGAATATCACTCGGCACACTTCAATCTGGATACTTACGACCGTGAGCTCAAGGGTTGGCAAGCCTGCCGTCAAACTAATCCCGAATATTTCAAGGCCAACGAACAGGCCGTAAATAGCTGCCTGACAAGCATAGACCAGACACGGGATAATTACTGGGTTAAACTCCCTAAAGCACACTTGATAGGACTTTTCGTATTAGCGGGTTTGGCCAGCGCCGCAAGCGGATACCTCGCTACATGGGTTGTTGTATGGCTTATCGGTATAAGCATTTACAAATTTATCAGGTTGCTCACATTTTCTCTTAATTACAGTACTAACAGGCCGGCGCACAACAAATATAATCTCCACTCGTTCGCAACGAAGCCTTAGAAAACCCCGCGTGCGAATAACAACGGAGCCCCAAAACCCCGGGGCCAAGCCCATCGGTGCGGGGGTTCGCAAGCCATATTCTTCCGTGCAAATCACCGCTTCGAATTCTTCAGGGCAGGCCCTGAGCAGGGTCGATGGAGCAGGTGCAATTTATAGCGGGAGAAAAGAAAAACAGCAGATTCTTCAACAGGCCCGGCATCCCTATTTTTCCCTTAGCGAATGATTATTTCCGTACCATCTTTTTATTGCAACGAGAAGATCTGTTCTGTTGTCTGCGGCAAGAAGAACCTTTTGAGCTTGTTTCCGCTTTGGGTGGAGCCTGCAGTAGTGAACAAGGAATTTGCGAAAATACCTGACAGCTTTAATTGGATCATAGAGCTGGCAGATCATTTCAAAGTGTTTTAGTATCACTTCGGCCTGCTCAGCGAGGGCCGGAGGAATCGGTGCCGGCATACCGGTCAAAACGGCATTAAGGCTTTTATAAATCCAGGGATTTCCAATTGCGCCTCGAGCGATGAGGACCCCGTCGATCTTAGCGGCTTTTAGATGCTGAACGGTTGTTTGAGCTTCAAAGAGGTCGCCGCTTCCTATTAGTGTTGTCCCTTCGAAGCGATGTTTTATTTCCGCAAGAAGGTCCCAATCGACATCGCCGGCGAATTTTCGTACAACGGTGCGGGCATGGATTGTCAGGGCATCGATGTTCTGCTGTGAGGCATCGGAAACGATCTGATAGAAATTGTCGTAAGACTCCCGGCCGGAATCGAAACCTGCTCGCAGCTTCATTGTAACCGGGCATGTTACCGCCTCTCTTACACGGCTGTAAATTTGCTTTACGGCTTCAGGCTCTTTCAGGAGATAGCCGCCTCGTCGCCTGCGAAGAACTTTGGGGGCCGGACAGGCGAAGTTCAAGTCGATTATGTCGAAGCCGGCACCTTCAAGTGCCCTGGCGGCTTTTGCCATCATAGCAGGATCATTTCCGAGAATTTGTGCCCCGACAGGATGCTCATCATCGTGCGGCCTGAAGGCGGGATTTCTCAATACCTTGGGATGGGCCGCACTTTTGGCTAACATGACGCCGGAAAATGTCAGAGGTACGCCGAAATCGAGCCCTAATCTTCGCATTGCATAGTCGCTGTAACCGCTCAGGGGGGCCTGTATGAAGGGGACGCTTAGATTAAGATTGCCTAACTTTAACATTGTAAGTTGGATTTATATGTTTTAACCGGAAATATCTCCGATAGAGTTCAAATTTCTCTTCCTGGAAAAGAAGACAATCTTATCTTATATACTGATAACATATATACCAGAATCAAGAGATTTTTTCAACAAATCAGATGTCCCAAGTTTTACCGCAGGAGCAAGCCCACTAATCAAAAAATGCCGGACACCTTTATTTTTCCCGCAAGCGTTATCATAGGCTTGTCAATCGGGGCAAGCTGCCTTGTAAGGCAACGATGGTAGTGGCCGGAAGGATAACTCTGGCCATCATGTTTATTCTCGCACCTTTATTAGAACGTTTAGAGAAGAGTCCGGAAAATCTGAGGCGGGAAGCTATATTCTGCTCTTTTGCTGTCGTCTCGCTGGGCGCCAGTCTGACGATTCCGGCCTCTACTCTAAATCTTAAATCTGGCTCAGTTTATTTATCCAGACCAACTAATATCGAGGCTGGTTGATTTCATTTCCGCCCGATAAAGCTGCGGGTCAATATGGAGACGAATACATTCTACGAAGAGAATTCCGCCGAAAATCTTATCAAGCCGTCCATAAGCTTCGCCGATAGAAAGATTTGGTTAGAGTAATTTGGATACGCTATGTCCGATTTCTGATACTGAACGTCGTTGTACGAACATTGAAGAGACGACAAGTCGAACACAAAGCGGGAAAAGGCATGAGATAGAAAGGGTAAGCTATGGGAGTTGGAATTAAAACAGACAACACTACTATTCCCGATATCGAAACTAAAAGAAAGAATATTGAAGCTGGTATTGGCACGGAAAACGGACAATTTAGGTTGATCGACGTGATAGACGATCTGAGTGCTGGAAAAGAAGTCTTTTTCCAATTAGTGCGTGTTGCCAAGGACATTATGAATAAAAATATCACGACGCTGACGTTGGACGACAAAGTGGAGGCATGTCTCAAGTTCATGAGAGATAACAAAGTTCGGCACGTCCCTGTAATGGATCCTCCGACAGAAGAAGGGGATAAGCCAAACTTCGTGGGTGTCATTTCAGCGAGAGATCTGACCCGACTGATTTCCCCGTATTTGGGGAAAGTGGGCGAGGACGCCAACGATCAAAGGGCGCTAAGACAACCACTGGGGGCAATCGTCACCAGGCACCCTATATCCGTATCGCCGGAGACGCCGATCAAGAAAGTGCTTTTCAAGATGATCCATAATCACATTGATATGGTGCCCGTACTTGCTAATGGGGACCTATTGGGCATTGTCACGATCACGGACATCTTGCATCTGTTTATCAGGCTCAATAAGATACTCCAGCTATTCAATATGACGGGAGAGAGGGAAAAAGCGACAAAAAAGAAGATACGTCTCATTGATATGAACCGTCGAAGTGGCGGCAGCAATCCGTCGTCTTTGTTATCGTCAGCTATCCAAACAGTAGAGGATATTATGACTGAGCAGCCAGTTTCCTTAGAGGAACAAGATATCCTATCCGAGGCAATTGAGGTAATGCAGAAGGAAAAAATCAGACACGTGCCGATAGTTAATAGGGAAGGGAAACTGGTGGGAATGGTCTCCGATCGCAATGTTCTGCGTCATCTTTCCACGCCACCCAAGCAAAAGCCATCGCAGGCCGAGGACGAGGAATTTCGCACCAGATTATTTGCGGTTGACCCAAAGGACCCGAACCTGAGTTTACAACTCACGCGTATTATGACAAAGGAAATAGTGTCTGTCTTGCCTAACTATGGCTTGTTTAATGCTATTGGTATCTTGCACGAGAATAGGATAAGTTCCCTCTTAGTGGTTGATGAGGAAGAAAACTTACTAGGAATAGTAACGGTAACCGACGTGATGCGCGCGTTGTTCACTGTATACGAAATGGCCGAGAAATCCCAGCCTAATCCGGAGCCTATATTGTCAAGTGTCGAGGTGTAGGCTCAAGACCAGCAGGGAACTGAGCAATAATACCATAGGTAGTTGAAAGTGTCCGGTACGAATGGCGGTTCCTTAAGGGATTAATGAGCAGAGACCCCCTGCATCGACAAGAGAGCACGTATGAATTTGAAGATACTGCTCTTACTGCAAAAGAGAACAAGAACTACATTCAGAAGTAATTTCGTTAATCGACCCCTGAAACTTCCAATAATTACGAAAAAGCCCGATATACGGCTTAAGGAACCACCATTCATGTATGGTACTTTTTTGCGCGAGGTAAATGTGCCAGAAATACCTAAACGCTATCAGTTGCAAGCTATACGCTATGCGAGCCGGAATCCAGTAGGGAGTCACGGAGATTTTTCCGAAATTCATTTGACTTTGAGCAAAATTTTAGTATAATACTAAACAAATTGAATATAGAATACAG
>CAZSOR010000291.1:0-6193 GCA_964608395.1 uncultured Pirellulales bacterium | reverse complement strand
TTGCCTTTGGTCTTTGACGAACGGCCCATTGCATTCTATAATCAAAACGATTTACCGAAATATTAACGTCGGAGGTCGTGCTATGGAATATCTTTTAGCTTTTGTAATTGGGGCAATATGTACAGGTGCTCTTGCTTACCTTTTAAGTCACAGGAAAACTAAACAGCTTGAAGATGAAATCAGAGCAGAATCCGAAAGACGGATTGTCGCAGAGGAAAAGAGTTCTCGTATTCCCGAATTAGAATTGGCCATAGAACAAAAGGAGAATGAGAATTCTCAAATACGTGAGGAACGCACTTCATTGAGAACAAGACTTGATGAGCAACAAAAAGCATGGGAAGAGAAACAGAATTTGCTCAACGAAGCTAAGGAAAAGCTTTCTGACGCATTCAAGGCCCTTTCTGCCGAGGCTTTGAAGAACAGCAATACACAATTCTTAAAATTGGCGGAGGAAAATCTGGGAAAATTCCAGGAAGGTGCGAGGGGAGACCTTGAAAAACGTAAGCAGGCTGTGGATGAACTGATCAAGCCTCTTAAAGAATCTCTCAAAAACGTGGATGGCGCCCTAAAGCAAATCGGAAAGGACCACTCAGGAGTTAGGGAGAAGATCGAATCGCTTCTTACCTCGGAAGCACAACTGAAAAGAGAAACCGCCAATCTGGTAACCGCCCTGAAAAAGCCTACCGTGCGGGGCCGGTGGGGTGAAATGCAGTTGCGTCGTGTGGTTGAAATCGCCGGTATGATCAAACATTGCGACTTTTTAGAGCAGCAAAGTACCAATTCGGATGCTGGACGCACCCGGCCGGACATGATTATCAGGCTGCCAAGTAATAGAATGGTAGTGGTCGATTCAAAGGCGCCTCTGCAGAGTTATCTGGAATCGCTGGAGACCACGGATGAGCAAATACGGATCGAGAGACTGAGAAAACATGCCGGCCTGGTTCGTACGCACATTAAAAACCTGGCGGCCAAGGGCTACTGGGAGCAATTCCAGCCGACTCCGGAATTCGTTGTTATGTTCCTGCCGGGCGAGATGTTTTTCAGCGCCGCTCTCGAACAAGATCCAAGCTTAATTGAACTCGGTGTAGACAATAGAGTAATACTGGCTACTCCGACTACTTTGATAGCGCTCTTGCACGCCGTGGCCTACGGCTGGCAACAGGAACAAATTGCCAAGAATGCTCAGAAAATCAGTGACTTAGGAAAAGTACTCTACAGTAGACTTTGCACCTTCGTGGAACATTTCGGCAATCTTAAAAAGGGCTTGGATCGTGCCGTAGAGAGTTACAACAAAGCTGTGGGATCTATGGAGCGAAGCGTTTTGGTTCCTGCAAGGAAATTCAAGGAATTGGGCTCCATTTCAGGTCAGGACATCGATACGTTGGAACCTGTAGACAAGGCGACAAGGATGATTCAGTCGCCAGAAACCGACGATGGATCAAACGATATAACTTCCGAAGGGGAAGAAAAAGAACCCCCGGTGGAACCGGGGGCTAAATAGGGGTATGTTTGTGGCAAAGACGCTGGGATATATGATTACCTGGACGACTTATGGCACGTGGCTGCAGGGCGATGGACGCGGATATGTGAAAAATGGACAAACTTACGACGGAAACAAGGCCCTGATGCAAAGAAACATAAAATTACAAGCACAGGATATGATCAAACTATCGAGAAACCAGCAACAAGTAGTGCGAAAAGCCATTACCGAGGAAGCTAAATCGCAGGACCAACATCTTTATGCATTGTCCGTCCAATCGAATCATGTTCATATGGTCGCCGAATACACCCGGCAACCAATCAGTTATATAGTGGCTTATTACAAAAAATCCGCCCGGCTCGCGATGAAAGCTGCGGGCCACAACGGCAAGCTTTGGACAAAGGAATATGACAAAAGGTTTTGTTTCGACAGAACAGCTCTGGAGCAAAGAATAAAATACGTTCAAGAGCACAACAAATAATATTTAGCCCCCGGTTTCACCGGGGGTTCTAAACGTTACATACTCAGTACTTTATAAAGGATACATATTATGTCAGAAAACTACGATTGCATTATCGTTGGCGCCGGGCCGGCGGGTTTGGCGGCGGCTCTTTATACCTCCCGCGACAGGCTGAAAACCCTGGTCCTTGAAAAATTCATGCCGGGCGGACAGATTAACAATACAGACAGAATAGAAAACTATCCCGGCATCGAGCGCATCGACGGGCCGGGCCTGATCGAACAGATGCAGAAGCAGGCCCAGACGTTCGGCGCTGATATAAAGACCGGCGGCGAGGTAACCAGCCTGGAAAAACTCAAAGACAGCAAAATCGCTGTCAATTGCGACAAGGATAAATACATCGCGAGGACCGTCATTTTGACCCCGGGCAGCGACTATCGCAAACTCGGCATCCCGGGCGAAGACGAGTTTCGCGGTTCGGGCGTCAGCTATTGCGGAACCTGCGATGCGCCATTCTTCAAGGGAAAGCACGTCCTCGCCGTCGGGGGAGGCAATACCGCGGTCGAAGAAACGCTGCACCTGGCCAAATTCGCCGCGAAGGTCACGATGATACACCGCAGGGACGAATTTCGTGCCGCGAGGATTCTCGTCGAGGAACTGCTTCAAAAAGCCAACGAACCGAACTCGAATCTGATAATCAAGTACAGCACCATCGCCACCGCCATCCGGGGAGAGGGCAAAGTCCAGTCGGTCAAGCTCAAAGATGTTAAGAGCAACAAAGAAGAAGATTATGCCTGCGACGGCGTGTTCGTTTTCGTCGGCATGGAGCCGAACACCGGATTTCTCAAAGGTTTCGTGGAGCTGACCGACAAAGAGTTCATCAAGTGCGACTGCGCTTACCTTCGCACGAACGTACCCGGCGTGTTTGTGGCGGGCGACTGCAGAATCGGAGCGGCCATGCAGTTAGCCACGGCCGTCGGCGACGGCGTCGTCGCCGCTATGATGCTCAAGCAGTACTTCCGGGACCCGAAATGGTGGAACGAGCCGGTCGCCGATATACTTCAACCGGGCGGATGGTAAAATCCGAAAAAAGAACCGGAAATTCGAACAAGAATTTTTCGGTTTTCAGCTTCCTGGTTGACGAGGTCGATTAAACCGGGTATTATGACGGCCGGATAACCCGGCATAAACGGCTGGGCAATAATTTACCGCAAAATTTTGATTGAAAGGATACAGTAATGGTTAGTAGTGAAATTGCGCTGACAGATGCTACTTTTGATAACACTGTTCATAATTCCGATGTTCCGGTACTCGTTGATTTCTGGGCGCCCTGGTGCGGACCCTGTAGGATGATAGCTCCTATCATCCATGAACTTGCCGAAGAATACACGGACAAAGCTAAAATCTGCAGGCTTGATACCGATGAAGCTCGTGATAGTGCTATGGAGTTCGGTATAACTGCGATACCGACGATTATCCTGTTTAAGGATGGGCAGGTTCAGAAAAAATGGGTGGGTTTGACCAGTAAGAAGGACCTCGCCGAAGCAATCGACGAGTTACTTTGAAAGGGCAAAGTATCTCATCATCTCTGACTTTTAGGCCATAAACTTCAATGCATAACCTGCGGTTTTACCGAAGGTTCCGATTATGGATTAATAACAACGCGCAGAGGAAAACCCAAAATGATCTGCGAAGACCTCAAGGGCAGGAGGGTTTTGGTTACGGGCGCCAGCAGCGGAATCGGCTCGGCGGCAGCTGTTCTATTCAGCGAGCAGGATTGTTATATCGGAGTTCATTACTTCCGCACGCCCGGGGGGGCGGAGAAAACCCTTGAGCAGGTAAAGAAAAACAGCGATGGAATCCTGCTTAGCGCGGACGTTCGCGACGAAAAGCAAGTCGAAAAGATGGTCGAGCAATTCGCCGAGAAAGCCGGCGGCATCGATATCCTCATAAATAACGCCGGCTCATTAATCGACAGGCAACCCTTCGAAACCGCCACGTTAGACTATCACGAAGATATTTATGCCACCAACGTCCGCAGTATCTTCCTGACAACCAGGGCCGCCCTGCCGTATCTCAAGCGCAGCAAAGGCAATATCGTCAATATCGGCTCAGTCGCCGGACATAACGGCGGGGCCGAAGGCTCCGGAATGTACTCCGGCGCAAAAGCTGCCGTCGCTACCGAGACGATATCCATGGCGAAAGAATTTGCCAAATATGGAATTCGAGTCAACAGCGTCCTGCCCGGCTTTATTGAGACGCGCTTCCACGAGCAGTTCAGTACGGCCCAGCGTAGAAAAGAAGTCGCCGGCCAAACCCCGTTAGGCAGGAACGGCACCGCTGAGGACGTCGCGAAAGCGATACTTTTTTTAGCAGGCGATGCGGCCAGCTTTATCACGGGTGAATATATCGCCGTCAACGGCGGCTTGTATATGAGAGCGTAAAACACAAGAGAAACCCTCAATGCTACTTGAAGGAGAAAAAAAGATGCGAAATCCAAGGTGTGTATTATCTCAAATGCTCGGTGCGATTGCCGTATTGATTGTCCTGCTGCCCGCAGCCTATGGGCGGTCTAAGCCGGCATCCGGCGGTACTTCTGCAAAAGCTCCGGATTGGGAGAATCCGCAGGTAATCGGCCGGAACAAAGAACCGGGACATAACACGTTAGTGCCCTACCCGAACACCAGGACGGCACTTAAATGCGAGCGTGAGGCCTCGAAGTTCTACAAATCACTCAACGGCAAGTGGAAATTCAACTGGGTCGACAAGCCGTCGGATCGGCCGGTTGATTTCTTTCGGCCCCGCTATGACGTGAGCAAATGGGACGAGATTCCCGTTCCTTCGAACTGGCAGATGCACGGCTACGGCCGGCCGATATATCTCAATATGAGGTATCCCTTCCCCGTTAATCCGCCTTATATCCCCCACGATTATAATCCGGTCGGCTCCTACCGAACAGATTTCAGGGTTCCCGGGACGTGGAAGGACCGCCAGGTTTTTCTCCACTTCGACGGCATCAAAAGTGCCTCATACATCTGGATTAACGGCCGAAAAGTCGGATACAGTCAGGACAGCATGTTGCCCGCCGAATTTAACGTCACCAAATACCTCAAGGGCGGCAAAAATACCCTGGCCGTCGAGGTTTATCGCTGGTCCGACGGCAGCTATCTCGAAGACCAGGACATGTGGCGGCTGGCCGGCATCTATCGAAACGTTTACCTGTTCTCGACGCCGCAGGTTCATATCCGTGACTTTGCCGTTCGCACCGACCTCGACGACAGTTACACCGATGCGAGCCTCATGATCCGCCCAAGAATCACTAATTATACCAACCAGGACCTCAAGGGATGGAATGTTGAGGCCCGGCTTTACGACGCCGAAAATGAACCGGTCCTGTCCGAAGCTCTGTCTAAAAGTGCCTCTTCCATCATCCGCGAGAGATACCCGCAAAGAGGAAACGTACCGTTCGGCCTGCTCCGGACGACAATCAAAAATCCCCACAAGTGGTCTGCAGAAACGCCGTACCTTTATACCCTTTTAATAACACTCAAAGATTCCGGCGGCAAGGTTGTCGAAATCGAAAGCTGCCGGGTCGGCTTCCGTGAGGTCGAAATCAAGGACGGCCAGCTCTTTGTGAACGGCCAATCCATCAAGCTCTTCGGCGTAAACCGGCACGAGCACGATCCCGACCACGGCCGGGCCATCCCCGTCAGCCGAATGCTCCAGGATATCAAGCTGCTCAAAACTCACAACCTGAATGCCGTCCGAACGTCTCATTATCCCGACGACCCCGCATGGTACGATCTGTGCGACGAGTACGGCATTTATCTGATTGACGAAGCCAACCTCGAAACGCACGGCTTAGGCGGCTACTTCTCGAACGTCCCGGCATGGAACACCGCCTTCATGGAACGCGCAATCCGAATGGTCGAGCGGGACAAGAATCACCCATCCGTAATCTTCTGGTCGCTGGGCAACGAAAGCGGCTGCGGACCCAACCATTCATCCATGGCCGCATGGATGCATTACTACGATCCGACCCGGCCGGTACATTACGAAGGAGCCGCAGCCAGAGGCCGCGATCCGTATTATGTCGACATGCTCAGCCGCATGTACGCACGCATCCCCCAAATCATCCGCCTGGCGACCGATCCGGACGATAATCGCCCAATGGTCCTTTGCGAGTACGCCCACGCTATGGGCAACTCCGTCGGCAACCTGAAGGAATACTGGGACGCCATCCGCTCGCACAA
>CAZSOR010000290.1:0-6220 GCA_964608395.1 uncultured Pirellulales bacterium | reverse complement strand
CTCTTATATTCTTCGAGCCGAGCAATGGCATAATCGGCGAAGGCATCGGTCGTATAGAAGTTTTTGTCTTCGGGGGTGTATCCCATAATTGCTTCGCCTTCGATGGCCCAACGGCGGGGTTCGGCTCTCTTGCGGCCGGGCTTTGGCTCTCCCGGTCTGGCTTTGATGCCGGGATTCCAGTAATTGCAGCATCCGTCCGCAAGACCATAGTATCTGTCGAATCCGCGGGTAGTTGGCAGAGGTTGTTGGTGCCATTTGCCGGAGATAATTGTGCGGTAGCCGGCGGGGCGCAGGACCTCGGCGAAAGTAACGCCGTGCTCCATGTTTTTTTGCCCTACGGCCTGGTCGTACTGGCCGGTCAGAAGAGTTGCTCGCGTGGGGCTGCATTTGGCGCAATTATAAAATTGAGTAAACCGCATTCCGCCAGCCGCCAGTGCATCAAGGTTCGGCGTCCTGATTTCTCCGCCGTAGCAGCCGATATCGGAATACCCCAGGTCGTCGGCCATGATAAGAATAATGTTCGGCGCCGAAACGCTGCTCTCGGCAGCTTTCAAGTATCCCGGCAAGGCCAGCGATGCGGCTCCCAGCCCCAGGGTTTTCAAAAAATCACGCCTTGTCTGATTACCCATATTTATCCCGCTTCTTTTCGTCTGTGCAAAAGGTTGTGTTCGAGATTAGTATCAAGCTGCTTATTTGATACTTAGCGAATCCTTATCCGGCAGTTTCGGAAAAGCCGCGTGCGGCTCGGTTTGATACCAGAACGCCACCGAAGAAAGGTCGTCCTTCAGGTGCAGATATCTTCCTTCGCTTTGCCATCCCAGCGACTGCATGGTGACTTTCAGGTCCTTTTCGAATCGTATGGGATCCATAATATGCCAGCGGTACAGACTGAATCGCGGCTGTTCTTTCGAGTTGATCGCCTGGGGCATACCGGCATAAGGCGTGACAAACTCCTGATACTCACTCGTTCCCGGTTTTTGAAAACCGTACGAGCCGCAGAAATAATCCTCGGTTCCGGTGCCGCAGATCGTCGGGAATTCCTTGTCACCATCCATGAAGAACTTAATCTCGCCTTCGCCCCACCAGCCCGGGCTGTTCGAGCCCCATGTCATATAGGTTCCGACGTACTGTCCCTGTCCGCGCACGCCGTCGAGAATCGTATAATCCTGTTTATCCGGGACCGGGTTGACACGCCTGAATTGCGCATGCAGGTAGCCCATGTCTGCAGGAATATCAGTCAACGTGTAATCGATCTGATAGTACAGGACCATCGCCTTTTCATCGATATTGGTCATTGTAATTTTGTAGCCTTTTCGAAACGGCATTTGCCAATAGCAGTTGAATCCGCTGCCGGGATTCACGCAAACGGCCAGGGAGGTCACTTTCGTATATTGTCCCATACCGCACGCGAAGAAATCGCCCGCCGGGCATTCGACCGAGGGAGTCTTCTCGCCGTCCCAGTAGATTCGCAGGATATTGAACCGGTTGTTCCCCGTCGGAGTCATCCAGATGTGCTGGATCGCCCCGGAACCTTTCATGTCGGCCATGATAAAAGTTTGGCCGGCTTTGATTACAACCGAAGGAGAGACTTTCCATTTTTGCCCAAGCTCGCGGGCAGCCCTCGCTCCGGTGCCTTCGGTTGCCATGCCTCCCTTGCCTTTTTCACCTGTGAAATTCTCGGGGCTGACAGAGCGTGTCTTGGCGTTCGACAGGCGTGGCAGATTCGCCATGCTCATATTCAGGCCGTCGAAATCCAGCTTCTGGCCGTATAGCCCGGTCGAGGATAAAGCGACAAACAAGAAGATGCAAAGCATCCAGATGCCGAGCTTTTTCTTCGTATTTGCCGCCCCGGATTGTGCTGGGAATTTTGCTGCAAGTTTCATAATCTGTCCTTTCCTAATTGTTTAACCTTATTGCTTTTTCTGGATTCTTACTTCAATCTGCTACCAAATATTGCTGTCCTCAGGCCAGATTGCAAGGAAAAAATGAGACAAGGGAATTCCGGGGGCAATTTTACAAGAAATTTTCTTGACCTGAGATGGTTGATTTAGTATATATTAAGATTGGTAAAGTATGAGCCCGTATCGGTCTCTATCTGAAGAGTTGTAGCTTTCCGACGGGTGATATTCCTGAAGTCTTTATTGTGATTTAGAAAAAAGACACAGAACAGCAGAATACAAAAAAGGCAACCGGATTCATATACTTTGTTGATAGGATCTTTGCCTTATAAGTAAACTGCCGACCTTAAAAGGAAGGAGGTGGTCTCAAGTCAAAGATGTTCTGAGCAGATGAGGATAAAATACAGCAAACGTGAAATAATTATTCGCCGTTTTATTATCTCAACTTTCAATAAGGAGGATCATTATGTTTAGAAAATTGTTTTATCCGGTTTCTTTTCTTTTGGTATTTGTCCTGAGTACCAACACCTTTGCCGACCTTCTTGCCGACCCTGACCTGGTCATATACTATTCATTCGACGAAGTCAGCGATATCGTTGCCGACCAGTCCGGGAACGGCCACGACGGTGTTGTAAATGGCGATATTACGGCAGACCCCGGCGGCAAACGGAATGGGGCCGCCAAATTCGCAACCGGCAGTTACATTGATGTGGATGGGCCCAGTATACCTCCGGAGCACATTCCGACTACCGGTATCACACTTTCCGCCTGGGTAAAATGCGAGAACACAGGCGGAGATCATGCTATATTCAATGCCAGAGCATCCGATTCGACATGGCTCGTTCATCCCGAACTCAAGAGCGGAGGCGATTTTCGATGGCTGCTCCGGGGTGCCGGCGGAGCAGGAATCATGGATATACGTGCAGGTGTTGTAACGTGGGATGAATGGCAGCACTACTGCGGCATATACGACCAGGCCTCCGGCAGGGCCGCTCTCTACATCGATGGGGAGCTGGTCAGCGAACAAACCGTTTCAAATGCTTTGGAAATCGCCGGCGACTGGGATTCTGGCGCTCGTGTTGGTTATAATATCGACAACGCAAGGCCTTTCACGGGACTGATGGACATGCTCTGGATCTTCAAGCGGGCGCTGTCAGAAGACGAGATTTTTAAGGCTATGCAGGGTGAAGCATACGCCAAAGCCCTTAGTCCCAGTCCGGAAGATGGCGCCTACTATCCGGATACATGGGTGACACTTGGCTGGTCGCCCGGTGATTTTGCCGTATCACACGATGTCTATTTAGGGAACAATTTCGAGGATGTTGACAACGGCACTGCCGATACGTTCCGGGGTAACCAGGCTCTGACTATGACTTTTTATATTGCCGGTTTTCCGGGGTATGCCTACCCCGACGGTCTGGTCCCGGGAACAACGTACTATTGGCGAATCGACGAGGTCAACGAAGCTGATCCGAACAGTCCCTGGAAAGGCGATATCTGGAGCTTTATGGTTCCGCCCAAGACAGCCTATAATCCCATTCCTGCCGATGGTGCCGAGTTCGTCGATCCGAATATGGTCTTTGGCTGGACGTCGGGATTCGGCTCCAAGCTTCATACCGTATATCTTGGTGATGATTTTGACCAGGTTAACAATGCCGAAGGAGGAGCCACACAGGGGCTTACAATCTATAGCCCCGAATCTCTCGAATCAGGGAAGGTTTATTACTGGAGGGTTGATGAATTCGACGCTTTCAACACGTATAAAGGCGATATCTGGAGCTTTACAACTCCGGGCGCTGTCGGCAGTCCGATACCGGCTAACGGAGCTATGGATGTGAAGTTGACGGCGTCTCTTGGCTGGACTCCAGCCGATAGTGCCGCATCGCATGAGGTATACTTTGGCAAAGATAAAGACGCCGTACGCAATGCCGATAAGAATTCACCGGAATACAAAGGCCCCAAGGCGCTGGATGCCGAGAGCTATGATCCCGGAAAACTTGCATGGTATGCCACATATTACTGGCGAGTGGATGAAGTCGATAATCTCGGGGATTCTTTGAAAGGGCCTGTCTGGAGCTTTACGACGGCTGATTTCATTACGATAGATGATTTTGAAGATTACGACACAGGAGATAACCAGATCTGGTATGCGTGGCTTGATGGGCTGGGCTTCGGTACGCTGGAGAATCCACCTTACTCTGCGGGTAACGGTACCGGTTCGGCCGTAGGCGACGAGACGACAGCTTCTTATTGTGAAGAAAAAATCGTTCATGGCGGCGGTAAATCCATGCCGGTGCTGTACGACAACAATAAGCAGGACTACGCGATGTATTCGGAAGTTGAAATGACATTAAGCGAAGCGCGTAACTGGACAGATGAAGATGTTAATGAATTGTCACTGTGGTTCCGTGGCGGTTCGGACAATTCCGCTGATCCGCTGTATGTGGCGATAGCCAACAAAACAGGTACGCCTGTGGTGGTAGTATACGACAATCCGGCTGCGGCCCAGATCGGGGCCTGGACGGAGTGGATCATGCCATTGCAGGACTTTGCCGACCAGGGCATTGATCTGGCCGACGTTGACAAGATCATGATTGGCCTGGGGACAAGAGGTAACCTGACGACACCGGGCGGAGCAGGGAAAATGTTTTTTGATGACATTCGGCTGTACCAATTGATGGAGGTTGCTGAATAGGTTCTGTTTCGAGGGCGTCCCGCCCTCGAAACGCGGGCTGGAAGCCCGCGACACTTGTATGAATTCGGGGCTTATACCATTCGGCATAGGTATAGGCCCCGATTATTTAGCTGCCGGCTTGGTATAGAAGTAGCCGCTGGATGAGATTGTAACGGGAAATAATGGCTAATGTAGAAGGGCAACGATGAGTTTTAACGGCGCCATTCGGCCTTGCGGACCATTAAGGGCGGCATTTGTTGAGGACTGATTGTTCTGCTGCCCGGATGCACGCAGCTTCTGCAGCTTGGATACCAGCGAAGGGAGAACAGCTTTGGCTTCAAAGGTAATATTTGTTTTTTGAATCTGGCAAACGTCATATTTGATTTTCCATTAACTTCAGCTACAGTGGCTGCACCCATCCCCTATCGGCAAATTGCAGTACCAACTTTGCTATATTACAGTCAAATTGACCGGTTGTTTTATGAATGCTGCATTCGCTGGGTTGCTTTGGTATTGTCTCTTGCTTATCTAATACTGTTCCATTTGGTCGGCAGCCGGTCAAGTTCGAGTATTTCGATGCGGTTGATAAGCCATTTTTTATCAGGTTGTTTCCGGAGGGATAGCCTGGCCTTTACCAGGAGAAACGATTTGTAGTTTTGGGAGATGTAACTATTTTTATCAAAAATTATCACAGCAAATAAGATTGCAGTTGCATTCGAGTCCGATATGTCTATCAGCAGGCCCGTCTTTTTGCCTTTATCGACTAAAGGTTTTGACAGCTCCCTCCTGCAGTGGTCCAGTAAGTGTTTTTTTGTGCTGTGATATGAGTCGCTGTAATTATTGGCAATAGTAGCCTCAATTGCGCTGCAATCCTCCTGTTGGACGGCTTTTATTGCGACTTTAATTACGGAATTGATTTTCTCTGTGTCGGTTTGGACAAGCATATCGGCGCCGAAAGCAGCGACAGTCAAAAAGATCGGCACAAGCAACTGCCACCAACGGCGTTTTTCAGGACAAAAGCTGCGGAAGGTCAACATGCCGAATAAAACAAGGACCGCTGCACCCACCAATGTCCATGGCTGCTCGAAAATGTCGAACATGTCCTGACCTCTTATCTTGAGCAGATACCGAGGGTTAGTTTAGGCTTTTGTATGGGAAGCCCTTCGCCATATATTCAATGTCTTCGCGCTCATTAGCCGGAGGGGTCAAGTTGAAAGAGAATGGCGTGCCGGGATCCATGGCCTGGAGGTTCCACTCAATAAAGTGATCGTCGATCCATCTGTGCATCTCCGCGTGACCGTCGGCGAATCCAAGGGTGCTTTGTTTATTATGCCACATGGCGACCGGATCAACCCATGTTTTCGGTCCGGGATTCATCTGCCAGGAACCAACGTTGTATCCTCTGGGATCAATCTCCTCAACGAAGATATACCTCGTCGCAGGTCTGTATAATTCGGCATATTTCTTGGCCATGTCGTACCCGCTCCATTCCTCTCCATTAGCGCCGCCGGCAATCGAGTAGCTTCGAAAGGTGTATTGTTCTGGATTCTTGTCTCTATCGTCGGCGGGGCATGCATACACATCCACCGCCTTGCCAACGTAAGAAAAAAGAAGGCCGTCCCGGATAGCTTGTTTCTTTTGCTCGACA
>CAZSOR010000289.1:0-6233 GCA_964608395.1 uncultured Pirellulales bacterium | reverse complement strand
GACCTTCAGATTGTACACCTTTCCGACACAAGGCAATGCTCTTTTGACAACACGGTCGACAATAACAGGGCCCTCTAAAGAGACCAGTTTCGAGCCGCTCGTCAGTTCCTGCACCGAAGCCCACTGTCCCGAATCGAGCAGGAAATAGTGAGAATCAGCGACACTGATGCGATTGCCTGTTTCGAGCACCACATCATAGCGGGTCCACGTTCCCTCAGTCTCGTCGTGGACATCGATACCCTCGATCTTCCGCGAGCACACTGCCTGCTGAAGGCACGCAACCGTCCGGGTATTGAGCGGTTTGTCAACCATCTGCCCGGCGACAACTCCGGCTATCTGGACCGGCGCTCCATCAATCCATACGAGAGTATCGGCAGGGAAACACCGGGGCTTCGGTTTCGGAGGGGGAGGGGCTCCGCCGCCGCCATCATGTACCAGCAACGAATCTAATCTACCCCCCGGCACATCTCCAATTACCGGCATTTGACCTTTTCTTATGTCTCCGCCATCCCATAAAGTATAGATGTTATCATCGTTGATTCCACAGAACGGACGTTTTTCCTGGCTGACATGGATGTCAAGGAACAATACGTTTTGTGCATCTTCCTGGTGGGCAATGGCATTGCCGATTTGAATGGCTTCTTTGCCGCCGTCAGGATCGAAGAGACTTATGTCTTTGGCGCTTGCACCGGGAGAATCCATCCACGGATTCCTGTCGGCTGCTACCGCCATACCCGGCTCGCTCGATGTCGTCAGAGCGTAAAGGCCAAAGGGCACATGGTAGGAGTAGCTGCAATGAGCACTTGCATTATTCGTCTCATCGACATACGCACCGAAATCCCAGAGATCGATAAGGTCTCTGTCGACTATGCCATATTCTGAGGGTTTGAACTCTGAAACCCCGGAATCGCCCTTGCAGATAAACGACTTGGGCGTTACCTCGGCGTACTTGACCAGGAGGTAGAAGCAGGACGAGATGTTTGCCGTTCCACCACTGCCGTCCGTGCCTACGCCGTAAGCGTCAAATCGATTAAGGGCGTCCCATGCAGGTATTTGTTGAGCCCATGTACTGTTTCTGCCGCCGGAACGAGGCAATTCATCCTCGTAATCGTTGGCATAGATCAGCATGGCCTTGCCGAGACCTGAGAGGTTTGTTCCGCAGACCATTCGGAAGGCAATTTGCCTCACCCTGGCCAGCGCGGGCATCAGGATGCCCATGAGCAGCGCTATGATCGCAATTACGACCAGCAGCTCAACTAATGTAAAACCTTTACGTTTCATTTTACTTCTCCTTCACTTTTTCGGAGATTCGCTCGACCGACCGCTTTTGAGCACTTTTTTGAAAATCTCTTCGATATTAATAAGTGCAACTAACTACCGTGACCGCATCATGATAAGTCCCTGTAAAAAGTAACGTATAGCGTTAAACGCCGTTTCTTAGCGAATCTCCATGTTTCGTTTTTTCCGCTCAAAAACGGTCGGTAAAAACTCATTCATAAAAACGATTTTTTTCATATAGTTCGTCAAATCACTTCTTGTTTCACTCCACAAGACTGCCCGCGACTTCTAATAAAACCTTACTTTGCGAGTTGTCTTCAGTCGTTTCTTTCAGTCTGCCTGACAGTATTGATTCAAATTTCTCATCCGAGGCAGCTTCAATTGTCTCGTGCCTCCCGGAAGCAGCACCGGCTTGTGACAAAGCATCCGTCATGCTGGTTTGACTATATATGGCATACTTCCGGTGCTCTTCAGAAAGCTGCAATGCTTCTCTGTATTCTGCAATGGCGTCTTCCAACTGCCCGGCACTGAACATAACAGAACCAAGGAGGAAGTGCGTGTCGGCGTTATCAGGTGCCAGACACACCGCCATTGCTGCCGCTTCAAGCCCTTTCTGCGTCTTACCCATCGCCTGCATGCAGCGTGACTTAATCATCCAGGACACAGCCGATTTGGGGTGAATCTTCAGGATATTTTCAGTCTGCAAAAGAGCCGCCTCATTTCTGCCGGATAGCAGAAATTTCGAGTAAGAGTAGTACATCTCTCTCTCGGTCCTTTTCCTCACGTCAAGAAGTGCCGGATTCCCCGGCAAAACAACCAACCCTTCCGTGCAGTACTTCAATTTGTCCAGGAAGTTTCTGGTACTGTTTGACATCAATAAGTAGCTTGAGGCGTTATGTACTCGCTCGTAGTTTGAAAGCCACTTTGTTTTCTCCTCCTCACTGAATCCCTTCCAGTCAATATGTTCATAAACAGAGTTATTTCTCACGCTGGAAATAAATTTCCCGAACACAGAGTCGCCGGCCGGCCGGTTGGCCGTAGTAAATTCGATGAAGGGCCTGAAGTCACTATTTATAGAAAAAGACTTGATGAAGCGCCCAAGGTCATTTTCATCACCAATGTAGCAGCTCATAATGTCCTTGCTGTTGTTTATGTTTATTTCGGAAAGACTGTTGCTCACGTTATCTTTCAACAACTCGGTGTCCATGTGCTTCGGCGAAAAATACTGCCACTGCTCCGAGCCCACCACGAGAAAGTATTGAGCTGGGTCGGGAGTCATATACCATATCGTAACGTGCGGAAAAACCTCCATCATCGTTCCTACTATGCTGTTTAAGACAGAAATTGGCTCCACGTTGTGTGTTGGTATCCAGGAAATAAACAATCCATTCTTATTGAGGCGCTTCCTGGCGTCTTCAAAATATTCTTTAGCATAAAGAGACGAGTTTTCGGCAAAGTGCTTGGGATGGATAGAATCATTGACAATCGCATCGTATTTGTCGTCCGTCAGGTGGATATAATTTTTCGCATCCATATAAATCATATCTATTTCGTCGTTCAGCTTGTCGCCAAGATTGATGTGTTTGAAAAATCTTAAAGAAAGATTCACCACCTCCGGAGCAATCTCAACGCAAGCAGCTCTTTCAAGTCCATGGAAGGCCATACAGGCCATGCTCTCGCCCGAGCCAAATCCGACGGACAACACCTTTTTTGCTCTACTGTTTAACAAAATCCCAAAGTGTCCCAGCATCTTCTGGTCGCTGCGCCAAAAATAGGTATCGCCTGCTACTCTCTGGCCCGATGTATAAAGATATAAAGTATCTTCCTGCGGGTCCCTGTACAGGGACACTGTCGTTGAAACACCCTCTTCAACAGCTAAAAGCTCAAGTTGTTTTGGGAGCATCGGATTGCTTTTCACCACGGCATCGAACAAATCAGATGGCATTTTTAGAGCGATTACCGTCAACAGGCCGGCAGTAGCCAAAAAACCAAACCGTCCTGCAGTCTTTGAGCTGCGAGCAAATAAGAGCCACATAAATCCGGCTATCCAAACTCCCGCCAAACCAAGAATTGACATTGAAAGCTGTGTCCCCAGAAGTGGGATAAGAATAAAGCCGGTCACAATCCCGCCTATAACAGCCCCTATCGTGTTCGTCCCGTAGGCCGTCCCTGTGGACCAACCAACCTTATGCACACGATTGGCCCAGGCCTGCAGGGCTATGGGGAAGCCTGCGCCCATAATGATGGCAGGTATCAGGAACAAAAAGAAACTGTATACGAGCGGCTTAATCATATAGGTCGAAAACGGTATAAGCCTGTGAGTCAGCTCAACTTCTCGACTTATACCTGGCAGAAGCTTCGACGTCCAGAGTATCAGAACCGGCAGATAAAAGATGCCGCACAGTCCCAGCAAAGAAAGTGTTATCGCAAATCCTGCAGCAGGGCACTTCAATGTTTTAGCCAGTCCGCTGCCTATGCCTGCTCCGATTACGTTGCCCAGCAGATAAACTGTAAGCACAGATGAGAATACGTAAGTATATCCGCTAAATAGATGCACGACACTGCGCATCCATAGCAGTTCATAGCCTATACTTATTGCACCACTAAGGAAAAAAGCGAAAACTAACACTAACATCCTGCCATCGGCTACCTTCGTCGCGACAACTTCCACGCTATTGACTCGAGCTTCTTTGTCCTGTTCTTTAACTTCGAATCCGGAAAGTCTGGACAAGAACCATCCGCTGAATGCCACAAGAAGATTGAGAACAGCCGCAGCGTACAATGTACTCATGACTCCAAAAGCCCGAATCAGAACAAATCCAGCCAGGAAGCAGCCTATAGCCGCCCCAAGAGTATTAAATGCATAAAGTCTGCCCACCAAACGGCCCGTTTCCTTTTCAAGCGAGGTGACATACCTGCCCAGAAGCGGCAATGTACTGCCCATGAGCATCGATGGCACAATCAGGATCAGCCCGGATATGATTACCTGGACTATCAGCAGCTCTCTATGCGTTGGATCATATACACGATAGAACCATACGTAGAACTTATCTGCTATTCTCAGTACCCATGGCAAAGATATAACCGATATTGTAATGATGGCTTCCAGTAAAGCATACAACCGCAGCCGTCTTATAACGCGGTCTGAATATCGACCCATTATAAAAGCACCCAGCGCCAGTCCTCCCATAAAAGTCGACACAACAATGCTCGATGCATAAACCGTGTTACCGAGCGTCAGCTTCAAAAGCCGTACCCATACTACCTCATCTATCAGAGAACATGCGCCGGAAGCAAAATATATCAGCATCAGCCAGTTGATGCCTGTTTGTCTGGAGATAGCTGGTGCGCCACTATTCGATAAGAAACCATCCGCCGGAATGTGGTTTATTACGGGCATCAGAGTTTCGCTGTCAACTATATCCCCGCTAACTATCTCATCAACAATCATTCTTCGCATTTCCTATACTCCTCATAAAGTCCATGCTACAAATAACACATCGCACTTAGCACCAATTGTTAGCTTAAAACGGTCGGATCAAACAAACTCGTAAAGCCGGATTCGCCGGGAGGCTCTGCGCAATCGGGCCGAGTCGCCCTTAAGGCTGACTGTGTGATAAGAATCTAAGCCGAACATCCGGCAGGCAGGTCGAAGATATGAAACAACAAGTGAAAATGATAACAACCTAAATTATGATAAAGCTTTCAAACCTGCCTATTTGCTTTGTCTTCCATAAGGGCGCAAATCCCATGCGCAAAACTGTCCTCGACTCAAAGGGTTTAAGCCAAACTGAAAAAGAACCTTCGTTTTGGCAGGCGGGTTCATGATATGATAAAACAAACAAATATGATTATGATAACGACTCAAATTATAATATAAATTCAAGCCTGCCTGTATCTATATACGATTGTAGCACAAATAAGTTTTCTCTATCAAGTATATTTCGTCAATTTCCGCAAATTTTCTTGAAAATTTTACACGCTTCAGTTGGCTACCTTATTTTCAGACCGGAATCGCATATACAGGTTTTGCTAATGCCGGTTATACGTGGCCCGGCGGCCTTCTGTTTTTCCCTGTCATTTTCTGAGCTGAATCGCCCAGATCCTGCCGCATCTCGTCAGCCAGAGCCATGAGCCGTTTCACTATTTCCGGATGCCGGGCGGAAATATCGTGCTGCTCACCTATATCGCCGGCCAGGTCAAATAACGCCGGGCCGATTTTGCCCTGCTCGTATTTGGCCGGCTGGCCGCCCGTGCCGCCCGGTCGTCCGGCGAGAGTGCGGTAAGAATGGGGCAGGTGCAGTTTCCATTTTCCGCTGCGAACCGCCTCCAGCGCAAAGCCGCGGTAATAGAAAAATGCTTCGTGCGGCGATTTAGCGCCGGGCACACCCGAGACCAGCGGCCAGATATCTTTACCGTCAATGCGGTGAGCGGGAAGTTTCGCCCCGGTCAGCTTCGCGACGGTAGGCAGAATATCCATCGTCGAAGCCGGTTCGCTGCAAACGGTACCGGCGGGAATCCTGCCGGGCCATCGCATAACGGTAGGCTCCCTGTGGCCGCCGTCGAAGCTTGTGCCTTTTCCCTCACGCAGAGGGGTGGCCAGGCCGGAGTGGTCGCCATAGCTCAGCCACGGCCCATTGTCGGAACAGAATATCACCAATGTCCTTTCGTCGATATCCAATCGCTCCAGCGTCGAAAGGATCTGCCCGACGGACCAGTCGATTTCCATCATGACGTCGCCATACAAACCCCGCTCGGATTTGCCCTTGAATTTGTCGGATACGAACAACGGAACGTGGGCCATCGAATGAGGCACATATAAAAAGAACGGCCGGTCCTTGTTCTTCTCGATGAACCGCACAGCTCGCTCGGTGTACCAGGTAGTAAGCTGTGTCTGGTCGGGGTTGTATTCGAGGATCCTTTCGCCTTCGATAAGCGGCAGGTCGGGGAAGCTC
>CAZSOR010000288.1:0-6234 GCA_964608395.1 uncultured Pirellulales bacterium | reverse complement strand
CCGAAACCTGCCGTCCAGCTAAGCACTACATTAAGATCGACGAATTCGGCACCATCAGCCGGTTCGGGAAGATATGCAGTATTGGGAGGGACCGAGAAGCTCCAGACGGGGCCTTTCCACGGACTATTCGGCTCGGCATCGTTAACCTCGTCGATACGCCAGTAGTAGGTCGTGCCCGGAACAAGACCATCGGGATAAGGATATCCGGCAAAGCCTGCAATAGAATATGCCACATCCAGGTCCTGGTTGCCCCTGAATACATCAGAGTCTCGGGTGCCATCATTCACATCGTCGAAATTGTCGCCCATATAAAAATCGTGAGAAACCGCAAAATAGCCCGGTCGCCACGAAAGGGTCACCCACGTATCCGCATGCAGGGCACCATTTCTCGGATTGGGACCCGAAGCGAGCGGTTGGTAGCCTAATCCTATCACATCGTTTACCCAGTTGACGATGAACTCAGCACAGGTCAAACCTCTGTCGTCTATCCAGCCAGGAGGGCCACTACCAGCAGACTGGTTTACAAAAGCGACGTAAGCGCCAGTATCTGTGTTGTGAATAACAACAGGATCAGCCTGTGCTTCTCCTGGGTCATCTGTCCCACCCGTAGATGCGAATACCGCAGCAACTTCCCAGGGGGCTACAACAGCACTGAGAGCAATTGGTCTATAAGTTATGGCGGGGTCATTGAGACTGGGTAGATATTCCTTACCTGTCGGTGTCACCGTCAGCGAAGTATTATCAGCGGATACGATAATACCAGAAGAAAGGTCAAGGATATTCGCGGCACCAGAAGCACCGTTCTCAGTTTGTCGAGCTCCACCTGCATACGAGACGTATCCGAACCAGTCGCCGACATTTATAATCATGTTTCCGCCATCGAGCCACTCTTCAACAAGCGAGCCATCCGGCTCAAGGTTTGGGAATGGATAGAGGACACTCGGCATGCATCCGTTAAGCCAGAGAATGTCCATTTCATCATCATTCATATTCGCTTCTATCCAGTCACCAAATGCATCATACTGGTCGTCATCGAACTGCTGGATATCCGCGAACAGATGCCCAGCTTCGGCAATTATCGTCTCAACGTCTGTGGTCATTGTAGCAACATCGTACCAGCCATCGGTGTTAGGTGCCCCGACGTAGAACGCTATGTCAGAAGCCATAGCTGTTGTGCAAAATGCAAATGCGACTACGAATACCAACACTAAATTTTTCATTTTTTTCCTCCTAATTTTAACTGAGAATTAATAGGAAGTTTCGCTCCGGCCACGCACCAGAGTGACTGACAGTAATTTTCACTTATTTTTGACTAAAATATTGCTTGAAAATGGTTTTGGCCTAATTCTACCTCCTTCCTTAAACGGCCAATATGGGCACTTATTTAAGTAAAATCTGAAATAAACTGTAGAAATCCCCCCCGCACAAGATGAAAAATCTAAAGATTTCCACTTAAATTGTTTATACCAGATTAATCGGCTTTGTGTCAAGGATTTATTTTGTTTCATCCCGTACACGATTATGCGAATTGCCGATGCGGGAGCGAAAAAACAATCTTTTTTGAGGCATTTTTCATTTCAGATAATAGATCTACAAATAAGGATGATTTTGCCTTTACGGGAAGCTGGGCAATTCAGTATATATAGTACCTGGTGAAGTGTGCACGCAAGACAGTTAGGCATGATTGCTTGAAGACAGAGCCCTTTTTGAAGCTTTGGAACGACCTCTTTTGTCCAATTGTAAACCTTGCCTGGCGAAGCTGTCAATTGAGGTGACTACGTATTTTTGAGTGAGAAGTCAAGAAAGTACGTTTCGAAATTCCGGGACATATCAAAGATTTCACCGATAAATCAAAAAAGGGCATGATTTTGCATGTTTTTTGCCTGAATCCGGCTTCATTTCCCAAAAATGTATTTGAACTGAATACGCAAAAACACAATCCAAAGTAGTAGGGGCGGTTCGCGAACCGCCCCTACCCGGCACTTTACCTGCTGCCATGGCTGGTGCGGTATATGTATGCTGCCTATAGGGACATTTCCGGGCTTCCGATTATAATATCCGTAAGACACTTCATCTTCCCGGTAGGAGACGCAGCAATCCGGCCGGCGAAGAAATTCCTAAAATTTTCCTTGACGCGAAGCCGGATAATTTGGTAAATTAAAGTTTGGTGAGGCGTGTTCCTTTATAGGCACGTATCTAAGGAACTCGGCCTGCCAAAAGATGGAAAGTCTTTAATTCCTGAGGGTATTGAAGCATAACAAGGAACGAACAAGACGACCGAAGTTGTATGCTTCGGAGATAAGAGTTTTACCTTATCATCAATTATATATAGTTAGTTCCTAAAGGAAGGAGGTAACGACAAGTCTAAGAAAGATGTCATGGGCAGACATTTCGATAAATGTAGCTTTAGATAAAATTCTTATCGGTCGCTTATATTTTAACATCCTTTTTCGAAGGAGGATTATTATGTCTAAGAAATTGTTACTTTTTGTTGTTATCGTGTCGGCCTTGCTATTGAGCTCAATGGCAATGGCGCAGGGTACCGACGTTACGGGCCCGTTTGACACCGTGCAGGGCGTCCCTAACGACGGCATAGAAGACGGCGGCGACGACAGCGGTTGGCCACCCAACGAAATACCACCTAATGCCTTTGACGACCAGATTCTGACGAAGTTCCTACACTTCAAAGGAAACGTAGAATCTACGGGCCTCCGCATAACGCCGGTTATGGGTCCGACCGTGGTTACCGGGCTGACATTGACCACAGCCAACGATGCGATCGAACGCGACCCCGTCGAGTACGAGCTGTACGGCTCCAATGAAAGCATTGACGGGCCATACACGTTAATCGCCGAAGGCCCCATTGTGGACTTTGCCGGCAGTACGGACTGGCCGCGGCGTACGATAAATGAAACGCCGATCCAGTTCGATAACACGGTGTCATACAAGCACTACCAGATAATGTTCCCGACCGTTCGCACTCCGGACAGTGCTAACAGCATGCAGATTGCTGAGATCGAGCTGCTGATGCGCATTTTCAAGGCCTCTGAACCAGCCCCGGCTAATAAAGCCATTTACGAGGATACCTGGGCGACTTTGACCTGGGCAGCCGGACATGACGCAGTCTCGCATGATGTATATGTAAGTGATAATTTGGCTGACGTGGAAAATCGTGCCCCGGAAGCCTTCCAGGGTAACCAGACCTTGGCGTATCTTGTTGTCGGTTTTATGGGATTCCCTATTCCGGATGGTCTTGTCCCGGGAACAACTTATTATTGGCGAGTCGATGAGATCAATGATGACAATCCGGAAAGTCCCTGGGCAGGCGATGTCTGGAGCTTTACTGTTCCCCCCAGGACTGCCTGGAAACCCAATCCGCCTAATGACGGTCAGTATATAGGCCTGGATGCAGACCTTAGCTGGAGCCCGGGTTGGGGTGCTAAATTACACACTGTGTACTTCGGTGACAATTTTGACGATGTCAATAGTGCCACCGGCGGTACGTCCCAGATAGCTACAAGCTATATGCTTGATCCCCTTGAGTTAAACAAGACCTACTACTGGCGGGTTGATGAGGCCGATGGCCGTCAGACATATATAGGCGATGTCTGGAGCTTCACGACCACCGATGGCGGGGGCGGCATCAAGGGCGAGTATTTTGCCAATGAAACTTTAGCCGGCACGCCAGCTTATACGCGTATAGATCCTTCCGTCGATTTCAGTTGGATTAGCGAGAGCCCCGGTCTGCCGTTGCGGGATGATGACTGGTCGGTACGGTGGACAGCAGACCTTAATATTCTCGTCGACGATACATATACCTTCAGCGTCAGCAGCGAGGGCGGCACGCGACTGTGGATTGACGGCGAACTGGTCATTGACATGTGGGTCTCCTGGGTTGAGACTAAGTATGCCTCGATACCGAGGGACATGAAAAGTGGAGTCCATTCGCTGCGTCTGGAATTCGTGGACTTTGACCGCGCCAACGCCACGCAGCGGTTGTACTGGTCGTCGACGTCGATGGCCGAGGAGATCATTCCCGCCGGCCCGCTGCAGCCACCACTTAGGGCCCAACGCCCGAATCCGAATATTAATGGAGTGGATGTAAAGCACACACAGGTTCTTACATGGGTTCCGGGCGACAAAGCCACCTCACACCAGGTCTATTTTGGCACTGATGAAGAGGCTGTGAAAAACGCCGATATAGCCTCGCCGGAGTACAAAGGCTCTAAAGAACTTGGCGATGAGAGCTATGGTCCCGGATTACTCGAATGGAATACGGATTACTTCTGGCGTGTCGATGAGGTCAACGACCTCGATGCCGCCAGTCCATGGGAAGGTGCAGTCTGGAGCTTCACTTCCGCCAACTTCATCGTTATCGATGACTTCGAGGACTACGATATTGGTAACAAAGAGATATGGTGGTTCTGGAAGGACGGCCTTGGCTATGGTGCACATGGTGATGAACCGGCTTACGCAGGCAACGGAACGGGCTCAGCCGTAGGCGATGAAGGTACTGCCTCTTATATGGAAGAGACCATCGTCCACGGAGGCGGCAAGTCAATGCCGATCTATTATAACAATACCATTGCGAAGAATTCAGAGGTGGAATTGACGTTGGGCGGCCTGGACTTGACAAAGAATGGCTGTACCACACTGAAGATTTGGTTCAGTGGTATTGCTGAGAATGCTGCCGATACGCTGTATGTTACACTCAATGGGATTGCGGTGGCGAACACAGATCCCGCCGCAGCACAGGCGACCGACTGGACCGAATGGGACATCCCCTTGCAGGCTTTTGTAGACAAGGGCGTTGATGTTACCAATGTAAATTCGATCGCTGTTGGTATCGGCGACAAAACCAATGCGCAATTCGGTGGTACAGGTACAATGTACTTCGATGACATAGGTGTTCATCCTCCCGCTGCAGAGTAGGCTGAGATTCGGCCGCCAATTAAAATTGTGCGGTTGATGTGGTAGATATGCTTGGAGTTTGGGGCTTATACTGAGAAGATTCGGTATAAGCCCCGCTCCGAGTTAATTGCTATAGCCGTTATGATATATAGCCAAAGCATCGGTATCTTATCCTTTTCAAAAGGAGGATTATTATGTATAGAAATTTGATTTATTTTACTTCCTTTGTTTTTCTTCTGGGCCTGGTCAGTGTAACGAATGGAACGGAAGGCTTGCTGGGCGAGTATTATCACGGCTCTGCAGGTAATCCCTGGCGAGAATTAGTTTTGGAGCGTATAGATCCTACGATCGATTTTAACTGGGGTGATCCGGGCTCGCCGGATCCGTCGGTAAATGTAGACGGTTTCACAGCACGGTGGACGGGTATGATTGAAGTGCCGGCTTCCGCGACCTACACTTTCCACACCCAGACGGACGATGGTATTCGGTTGTGGGTGGGCGGCCAACAGATTATTAATAACTGGACCGATCATGGGGATACCCATGACAGTGGTGACATTTCCCTGGCGGCCGGACAACAATATGAGATTATCCTGGAGTTTTATGAGAACGGTGGCGGCGCTTTATGTGAGCTGTCCTGGGAGTCACCGTCTATAGCCCGGGAAGCCATTCCAAGCCAGTATCTGTCAGTGGAAAGGCCGTTCCCACGTAGGCCTGATCCTGCTGATGGGGCAATCATAAAAGATACTTGGATTCCCCTAAGCTGGGAGCCGGGAGATTATGCGGCCTCACATAATATCTATATTGGTGAGGATAGCGATGAGGTTCAGGCCGGCATGGGTGATACGTTCAGGGTTAACCAAACCAATGCTGATTATGCTATCGGATTCCCCGGATATCCTTATCCGGACGGTGTTGTCAAGGGTACAACCTACTACTGGAGAATCGAAGATATCGAAGCCGATGGAACCACGACGCACAGTGGTCCCGTCTGGAGCTTTATGATTGCCCCGAGATCCGCTTACAACCCGATTCCCGCCGATGGCCAGGAAACTGTAGACCCGAATATAGTGCTTAAATGGCAGGCCGGATATGGTGCAATATTACACCACGTTTATTTCGGCGACGATTATAACGTCGTAAACGATGCCGTCGTTGGGATTCCACAGGGAGCTTTAACATATACACCAGGCACTCTTGAATCAGGCAAAACGTACTACTGGCGGATTGATGAATTCCATGGATTCGAGACATTAAAGGGCGAGATATGGAGCTTTTCGACTCCGGGCGCCGTCGGAAGTCCGAATCCATACAAAGGTGCCG
>CAZSOR010000287.1:0-6246 GCA_964608395.1 uncultured Pirellulales bacterium | reverse complement strand
AAAATTGTCACTTTTTTACTCCTTTCGAATTTGACAGCAATAACAAACTCAATAACAAACACAAAAGAATGCGTTAGTTTAACGAAAAAGAATAGTTTTTCAACTGTTTTATTGTATGCCCGTGATTTTCACAGGAAATATTTATATTCGAATACAAATATCCAGTGGAGTCTCTATCATGCAGAAAAGGATTGTTATTAGTATTTTAGATAAATCACAATAGCAGCGAGAATCAAAATGGCGGTTACACACACGCTGATAGCGGCGATAAAAATCCACATAAAACGTTTATTCTGCCTGGATATGATGTATTTGAGGTATCTGTCGCTGGCGGCAAAAGTCTTGCTCATCTGGATAATGCCATCGGTCTGACCGATAGTGCTCTGGTTCAGTTTATCCAGGCTCTCATTAAAATTATTAAAGCTCTCGGTCATCTGCACGTCTATATCAGCCGCAGCGGCAAGCTGATGGTCGATATTAATCATGGCATCGGTTTGCTTGGCAGTTTCAGTCGGGATTTTTTCAACCGCATCGATAAACTGCTCGTTCTTTGCCGCGGCCCCTTTGAGCTGTTCGAGAAGTTGCTCGGTGATTTGCTTCTGATTTTCCACGATTGCAGGAAAGTGTTCGAGCAATTCGGGCAATTGTTCGATCCGGCCCATCAAATCTTCATGCTGAGTGGCCTGCCGGCTTAAATGTTCGTTAATACCCTGCAATTGTTCGACGAGCTTGTCAAAACCTTCCTGCAGTTTTTGGAGTGACTCCTGTCTTTCGGCCGGCGGAACCGCCCTGACTACGACATTATTACCTCGAGCCCCGGCCGGCACGGACCCATCGCCTGCCTGCTCGGCAGAGTCATCATTCTGGCTGATCAGGCCATCATCGTCGATCTCCGGCCGATGGGCTCCGCCTATGGATGGTTTATGCGCCCGCAACCACCTGCCAGTATCAGCCCAGAATTCTCTCAGAGTCATTTTCTAAACTCCTAAACGAACTTTCGCAAAATGAATCTCAGCACATATTAAAGGCTCTTTAAGCTTTAAGTTCAAGTAATTTTTGCCATAATTATACTCATATATCCAATTGCTAAGTCAATTGTACGGGAAATCTCAGCATGGAATTTAAAAAAGTGTAACAAAAAGGTTTGGATGCCGTCTTATATAAAAAAGGGTGCGCAGCCGTTCCAGAATTATCTTGGGCCTTTCGAGGTCCCGCAGGACCCGACCGAGCACAAATTTACAGGTTATCGGTCGCAATAATGTTTGACTCATTGCCCGGAATCTGGTAAACTTTTGGTAAGAACATTATACTTGCCGGCAGGAGGAATCCGGTTGGTTGTCGCGGATTGCTGAGAAGATAACGCCCTGCCGGTTAACCAGGGAAATCTTTGGAGGAAAAACAAAAATGTTACAGCGAGAAAAAGCGAAGAAATTTGGTCCCCTCGAAATTCTGGTTGTGGTATTTGTGTGCCTGTTTGTCCTGGCCGTCATAAGCTCCGCTATGCAGATGTCCCGATTCGAAGAATATCGCATGGCATGCGCCAATAATCTATCACAAATCGGCAGGGCGATGCTGATATATGCCAACGACTACGAAGACGAATTCCCGCGCTCCGGCGGTAGAAGCAGCACTTGGGCTGCGAGAATACCTGCATGGAACGCCCTGAATCGATTTAGCGCTTACGGCTTATCGGCCAATGGTGACGGTGGATCGGCAAGTATCTCGTCCTGCTTCTATCTTTTAGTCAAGTATGCCGAGGTAACGCCCAGGACTTTTGTCTGTCCGGGCGATGCAGGGGCTACGGAATTTCGGCTTGCTGACGTGGACTCACCCGCACCCTTTGATATTGACCTGATAGATCTGTGGGATTTCGGGCCCGAGCCGTCCAGGCATTGCAGCTACGCTTATCACATGCCTTTTGGCCTGTACGCTCTGACTACATCGAGCGAGCCGGGTATGGCGGTCGCGGCCGACCGGAATCCGTGGATGGATTCTTCCGGTGCAAGCGCCAAAGACATAAGTCTCTTCGATCCGGACGGCGGCAGAGAAGCTGTAAAAGTCGGCAATGCCGTAGCCCATGAGGAAGAAGGCCAGAATGTTCTGTTCCTGGACAGCCACGTCGGTTTTGAGGAACGCTCGGCATGTGGCATAAACGACGATAATATCTATACCTATTGGGACGGGGGAGATATTAGGCGAGGCGGCACACCTGTACTTGGAAGTGAGCCATCGGGTAGGTTAGATTCACTTCTGGTTCACGACCCGGTTTCGGCCAGTAGCACAACAATAACCAAGGAGCCCGAAGCGATAGATTCAAACGATCTCAAACAGACCTCAATCATCGCTACCCTTGATAGTCCCTTCCCGAAATACCACAACGTCATCTGGTGCTCAACTTTCCAGATGGCCTGGGACATACTCAAGCTGTACATTATTGGCGAGCCGGTCGAAGTCCCGGGCGCCGAAGAGCTCGCCGGCAGTCTGAACAAGGCGGAATTTTCAGATAAAAACATCGAATACGAATCGTACTTCGCAGCGGCCGGCTTCCTGGCCGATGGGATAATCGCAGAAATCCAGGACGAGATGACACAGCTTTTCCCGAACGAGCCGACGCCTGTTTTCGATGATATGAATGAGCTGCCGCTCGAAACGATTATAGCCTACTCTTATCTGAACGCGGATATCGAATTCGAGTATCCGTTCTATGCCGGCAATAATGAATTTAACTTCCAGGACTCGAACGGCACGGTTACCAAGGTCACCTCGTTCTGCACCCGCACGGACTCGGACAGCTCGAATATGGTCCGCGAACAGGTTGACGTACTCTATTACAACAAAGACGAGCAGACGAGCGAGACCGAGTTCGCGGTCGACTTGTGTACGTTTACTAATCCGTATCAGGTTGTATTAGCCTGCGTGCCCCAGCAGAAAAATCTCGGCAAAACCGTAGACTACGCCGAGCAAAAGATTTCCGAATTCACGCAGGACCCGAACTACGAGCAAATGCGAAAGCTCCAGCCCGCCTTAACAGGAGGACGTTTTGGCGAACGGCCTGCCGAGACTCTGACCGTCCCCGACGTGCTATACAAACTGACGCATCACTTCGCGGAGCTGGAGGGCAGGGCACTCGGAAACCAGCCGTGGCTGGACGAGGGGTATTACATCCAGAAGGCCATGCAGATGGTAGACTTCACACTCGGCCGGACAGGAGTCGTTTTGAAGTCTGATGCTACAATTGTTATTCCGCCATTAGGAATTGACACGGGACCAAGACGTTTCGACTTTAACAGGCCGTTTCTTATTTTAGTCAAAAAGCGCGAGCCGGCAGCATCCCCATTCTTCGTAATGTGGGTCGACAACGCCGAGCTGATGCAGGGATTCGTTTTCGAGGGCCAGTAGTACTCGACAACACGCACAGTCAATTGCTACCGCTCGCAATAAAATTTAGTTTTGTACGAAGTTATCGATTTGTGGGGTGGTTTCAGGTCAAGAAGAGGACGTTAGAATAGCCCCGACACAGAATGGGATTATCACAGCAAGAAACCAAATACAAGCAATCACCACAAGGATAAGTTTGACACAAAAGAAAAAACCTCTGAGTTTGTATGATATAGCGCCATAATCATACTCTGCTTCGGCTTGCTTCTTATCCTCCATTGACTTGCGTAAATTATCTACAACCCAAAAGCCAAAAAAGTACTGTAAAAAGTCGCTGAACATAGCGACTAACGCAAGAATTCCTATCGCCAACAGATTTTTCTTGAGCCACAACGGAAGTGGCTGGGAGATTTCGGGTTTACCAATTAACAGGCCCCAAGTGATAGCAAGAAGACCTATCGACATAGTACGAACTTGCGTACTAATCCGGTCACAAATCCAATTCAAATCTTCGATGACCTCTTTTAAGGTTGGCACTCAATACTCCTATCTTATCTTTTCCTATGCCCAGAATAATGTCCTGTTTTGGACGGTTTTTTCTTCGTCGCTTTCTTTGCTTTTTTCTTTGCTTTTTTCTTTGATGCCATCAAAGTATCTCCCTTAAAAATTAACATTCCGAACAATCTCAAATTCCTACGCACCATACTATTGAATTGCCGCCTGACGTCAAACAATATTTTTTCAGCTTTATTATACGGAGTCTATCGCATATAATATCCCTCGAAGTGTGATATATACGATCGGCAACATTTTAGGGAGACAAATATGGAATCCGAATTCTTATCAGAATCCACGAGGAAATTGAGGAAATCACTTTTGATTGCAAGCCTAATTGGTTTTGCAATTTCATACGCTGGATTGAGAGTGTCAGAAGTATCGTTATTAGGTTCTAAACTTGCTATTACAAAGTTCGAGGTTATTCCAATATTACTCGGCATCATCGTCCTTTACTTTCTGGTGACATTTATCATTTTTGGATTTTACGACTATGCTCAATCGAATCGGAAAATTCGTATCGATTATTTAGATAGGATTTCAAAAGGAGAAGAATATTCTTGGCCCGGAATAAAGTCAGCATTAGGGGACTTAGAAGCCGAATTAGAAGACATAGAAAACGAGATTGAGAGGAGGTCATTAGAGGGGCCAGAAGTACCACACAAACTCAACCGCATGAAACGGGAGAAAGAACAGGAAATATTTAAGTTAAAGAGAATATCGGAATTTTACGAGTATAATAAGGCTTCTATGTTTGAGCGTTTTAGACTTAGAGGTATGAGAACATTCTTCGATTTGTTTTTCCCTATTATTGTTGGTATTTTCGTCGCTATACTTCTTTTCTTTTATACCGAGATACCGGAAGTAGAAGCCACAACACCCAAACCTGCAAAAGAGGTCACTATAGGTTTAAGATTAAGTTTAGACGATGCAAATAACGTAACATCTTATTCACTGATAGAGAAACCAGCAAGTGATGAGGGAGACTAATATGGCAAGAGCTGATGACGAAAAACTACTAAAAGAATATGAATCTGTGAATGGTACAGCACAGAGGTTCTGCGATGCACTCGTAGAAAGAGAAGAAGGGGTCAGGTTTTTCTTTTTGCTGTTGACGAGAAGTTCTTTATGTTGTAGTATTTTGGTATGCCAAGAAAACCACGAATAGAATACGAAGGTGCAATTTACCACGTTATGAATCGTGGCAATTATCGAGATGACATTTTCCTGGTAGAAGGTTCCGGGGCAGTTTTTGAAAAGACCTTGTTTGAGGCGTGCGGCCGGTTTGGCTGGATGCTACACGCCTATGTTGCCATGTCGAATCATTATCATTTGGCTTTGCAAACACCCGACGCAAATTTAGCCAAGGGAATGCAATGGTTTCAGAGTACTTTCGGGAACCGTTTTAATCGCCTGATTAACCAGCGGGGACACATTTTTCAGGGCCGGTATAAAGCTTTACTGATCGAGAGCAACCACTACCTCCTTCAGGTTGTGAACTATATCCATTTGAATCCGATCCGTGCCGGTCTTGTACATATCATTCAGTTGCAGAACTATCCGTTGAGTAGTTTTCCAAAGTTTTTTAAAAAGAATCGCCCTGCGTGTTTGCAGTGTGAAGATTGGCTGGCATTGGCCGGAGATCTTAAGCCCACAGCCGCTGGTATGCGGTGCTATCATCAGTATTTGAAGTATTGCCATGAATCGAATCCTGAGAAGCAGAACGCGATGTATGAGCAGCTTTGTCACGGCTGGTATATTGGGACAAAAGAGGGGAAGAAGTCTCTTGTTAAAAAAGTCTCTGACGGCCCTGCTGCTTCGGGTGGCGGTATCGGTCGTTTTGGGGACGCTGGCGGTGAGGTTCGGTTGGCTCAGGGATTATTGAAATTAGACAAGACGAACGATGATCTTATCACAGACGGCAAATGCTGTGAATGGAAGGTTGTTCTGGCCAGTTGGATAAAGTCTCAGTGCGGCGTGAGTAATCAGTGGTTGAGTGACCATTTGCACATGGGCAGCATATATACGGTAAGCCGTGTAGTGGCACAGGAAAACAGACGGCCTAAAGGACGAAGGAAGCTGTGGCGCAAACTTCTAACCGCAAATAGATAAGCCTGACCCCTATCTCCTTCCCCAACTGAAAATGTCGGCCAACGCTCATCCAGATATTAAATCTCTTTTATAGCCCTCAACATCCTGTCTAGTTTCTCAGGCTTTAATGAAGCTTTACGTGCTGTTTCTTCGTCAATATACTTCTTGTCCAATAACTTTTTGAGAGAGTAATTAAAATTGCGCATGCCATCTTTTGTTCCG
>CAZSOR010000286.1:0-6262 GCA_964608395.1 uncultured Pirellulales bacterium | reverse complement strand
CGCTTCATTTATAGTTTTGTCTTGACAATCAAATCTAAAAATGTATCATAAAATATGGATTCACGGCACATTCGAAGGCATTTAAAAAGAGGAGAAAATGTGCATCCAATAGCCCTCAGAGTGGAAAGGAAAGTTCAAAATGGTTAGAATAATTCCAAGAAGCCATTTAATAACGTCAATACTTCTTTGTGTAGCGCTATGTACTTCCACTTCCGGCAAGACAATATACGTTGACGATAATGCCGTCGGGGCAAATGACGGTTCAAGCTGGGAAAATGCATACAATTTTCTGCAGGATGCATTGGCCGATGCAAATTCTGCCGAAAAGCCGGTCGAAATCCGAGTAGCTCAGGGCATTTACAAACCCGATATGGGAGCGATCCAAACACCCGGCGACCGCGAAGCCACATTCAAACTTATCAATGGCGTGACTATCAAAGGCGGCTACGCTGGTGTCGGCGAATTGGATCCAAACGCTCGTGATATCGAGCTCTACAAAACCATTCTCTCCGGCGATCTCGATGGTAATGATTCAGATGACAATAATCCCTTCGATGCTACGCGTAACGAGAATTGTTGCCATGTGTTGACAGCCGTCGAGGCAGATAAGACAGCAGTACTGAACGGTTTAACAATTATGAATGGCAATGGATTTCAAAATACGTGGGAGGATTCTAAAGACGGCGCCGGAATGCTCATCGAAAACAGTTGCCCAAGTCTGATTTGCTGCACTTTCAACAGTAACGCAGGAAGATACGGGGGTGCTATTTACAATTTGAGAAGCCATCCAATCTTAACAGACTGCAAATTCACGGGAAACGTGTCGTCTGATGGTGGCGGCATATACAACGATGACCAAAGCAATCCCAACCTAATTAACTGTATATTCACGTGGAACTTCTCAGGGATCGGAGGTGGGATGTCCAACTTTCAAAGCTGCCCAATCCTAACCGATTGCATATTCAAAGCGAACATCTCTGACCTTGACGGTGGTGGGATGTCCAATGAAAAACAGAGCTGCCCCACCCTTACCAACTGCAAATTCACGGGGAACAAATCAGGGTATGGCGGCGGGATATCCAATTGGGAAAACTGTAGCCCAAGCCTGACCAATTGCACATTCAGCGGGAATCTGGCAACAATCTGGGGTGGTGGGATGTATAATGTTCTCAATGGTAATCCTATCCTGACCAACTGCAATTTCATCGGAAATTCGTCAGACAGGACTGGCGACGGTATATTTAACTATGAAAGCAACACGATCCTTACTAATTGCATTCTCCGGAATGGAGGTAATGAGATATGGAATGATGACAATTCCATGATTATGATAACCTACAGCAATATCCAGGGTGGCTGGCCGGGCTTAGGCAATATAGATAAAGATCCTCTTTTCGCCAAGCCAGGTTATTGGATAGATATAAACGATCCCAACAGCGTTGCCGAGCCGAACGATCCAAATGCCATATGGATCGATGGTGACTATCATTTGAAATCCGAGGTGGGGCGATGGGATCCGAACAGCGAAAGCTGGGTTGTGGATGATGTGACCAGTCCATGTATTGACGCTGGCGATCCTAATAGCCCGAATGGCGATGAGCCGCAGCCTAACGGAGGTATTATCAATATAGGCGCTTATGGCGGCACGGCAGAGGCGAGCATGTCGCCGGCCGGCGCGGAAGAAATCGTTTACATTCAGTGGCTGGGCCATTCGACTGTGAAGATCTGGACGGATGATTGCGTTGTTTATGTGGACCCGGAGAGGGTGCCGGAGACATTCGGCGATGCGACGCTTGTATGTGTGACTCATACTCACGGCGACCATTACTCGCCTTCGGATATTGCGAAGGTTTCCAACGCCGAGACGCAATTCATCGCCCCACCTGACGTCATCTCCCAGTACGGCAGGGGATTGTCGGTCGCACCGTGGCAGGCTATGGAATTTGACTTTGTCAATATTATTGCTGTGCCCTCGTATAATACGAACAAGACGAACCATCCGAAGTCACGCAATTGGGTCGGGTATATCATAGAGCTTGGCGGCAAACGCATTTACGTCGCGGGCGATACGGACCTGATCGAGGAGATGAAATCGCTCGGGGACATTGACGTGGCGTTCCTTCCCGCGGGCGGCACGTACACAATGAACGCAACCGAAGCGGCAGAAGCGACAGAGTATATCAAGCCCGATTTGGCGATACCCTACCACTGGGGCCAGAGCGTCGGCACTCTCGCCGATGCTCAGAGATTTGTCGAATTGGCCCAATGCCCGGCGATGGTTTTGGCCGTGGGCGAGATGATTAATTCGGACAACTGGCCGGTATATTCGCCGCTGATAGCGCACTGGGCGCTCGACGAGGCCGAGGGTGATATCGCCCATGACAGCGTCGGTGAAAATCACGGCACGCTCTCCGGCGATCCGGCCTGGCAGCCAGCCGGCGGTAAGATAGACGGGGCGTTGCAGTTCGATGGTATCGATGATTATATCAGCACTGATTTTGTGCTGGACCCGGCGGATGGGGCATTCAGCGTCTTCACCTGGATCAAAGGCGGAACACCCGGACAGGTGGTCGTTTCTCAGGCTGACGGTGCCGGTTCCGGCGAGACATGGCTGGGTACGGATCCGCTGGACGGCAAACTCATGACCGGTCTGGTCCCTCCAGCCACCGGGCGGTTCGTCCCGCAGCCGCTGGTCTCGGAATCGATAATAACGGACGGCCAGTGGCATCATATCGGCTTCGCCTGGGACGGCTCGTACAGGGCCCTTTATGTGGGCGGCACAGAAGTCGCAAAAGATACAGCAGCTCAGAATCCGCTTCAATCCGCCGATGGCGGTCTTTACATCGGTGCCGGCAGGAATCTTGAAACAGGAACTTTCTTCTCCGGCCTGATAGACGACGTTCGCATCTACAACCTGGCGTTGGGTGCAGAGGAAATTGCGGCGTTGGCGAAGTGAGTCTATAACGAACAGGAAGGAAGGTGCAGAATTAGACGCTTTGGTATGATGGTATTGTTGCTCCTGGTGGCTGCGGAAAGTCTCACCGCTGAGATACAAAGTATAGTCGCTGCCGGTGCCAGGTTGGAAAGACTCGCCGGCGGTTTTGGATTCACGGAAGGGCCCGCCGTCGATGCCGCGGGAAACGTGTTCTTCACAGACCAGCCTAATAATCGAATTTACCGCTGGTCGGTGGACGGCCAGTTGTCTGTCTTTCACGAAAACCCGGGAAGGGCGAACGGGCTCTATTTCGACAAAGATGGAAACCTGCTGGCATGTGCCGACCTTAATAACGAGCTGTGGCAAATCGATATGCAGGGCCGGGTGACGGTGCTCGTTAAGGATTACGGGGGCAAAAAGTTGAACGGCCCCAACGATCTTTGGGTTGATCGAAAAGGCGGCATCTATATTACGGACCCGTTTTACTCCAGAAATTACTGGGACAGAGGCCCCATGGAGCAGGACGGCCAGCACGTGTACTACCTGACGCCCGACCGCAGCGAGCTTATCCGTGTCACCACCGACCTGGTCCAGCCTAACGGAATCATAGGCACACCCGATGGCAGGCTGCTTTATATAGCAGACATCGGGGCAGGCAAGACCTATGTATATCGCATAAATGCCGATGGCAGGCTTTCGCACAAAGCTCTCTTTTGCTCGATGGGTTCGGACGGCATGACCATTGATAACCAGGGAAATGTCTACCTTACAGGCGCAGGAGTCACCGTCTTCGATCCGCGCGGTAAACAGATCGAGCATATTGCCGTGCCCGAAGGCTGGACCGCGAACGTCACCTTCGGCGGCAAAGATAGACAGACGCTTTTTATTACCGCTCAGGACTCTCTCTACGAGCTGCGAATGCGTGTAAAAGCGGCGTCGATTATTCCCGACTTCAACGGCGACGAAATAGTCGATATGGCGGACTTCTCCAGACTTGCAAAATACTGGCACCAGGATGAATCGTCGGTGGATATCAGCCCGGCACCTGTTGGCGACGGCAGGGTCGATATTCGGGATTTGGCTGTTTTGGCTGACTATTGGCTGAAGGAAGTTCTGCCAGCTAATCTGGGAGCATATTGGAAACTGGACGAGCAAGAAGGTAGTACAGCTAAAGACGGCGCCGGCGACAATCACGGTACGGTCTCCGGCGACCCAGCCTGGCAACCTGACGGCGGCAAAATAGGAGGTGCGCTTCAGTTTGATGGGATTGACGATTATATCGAGACTGGCTTTGCCCTGGACCCGGCAGATGGGGCATTCAGCGTCTTTGCCTGGATTAAGGGTGACGTCCCGGGGCAAGTTGTCATTTCTCAGACTGACGGCGCCGGGTCCGGCGAAACTTGGCTGGGTGCGGATCCATTGCTCGGCAAACTCATGACCGGCCTGGTCCCACCTGCCGCCGGGCGGTTCGTCCCGCAGCCGCTGGTCTCGGAATCGATAATAACGGACGGCCAGTGGCATCATATCGGCTTTACCTGGGACGGTTCGTACAGGACCCTCTATATGGACGGCACGGAAATCGCCAAAGATGCGACAGCTCAGGCCGCACTGAAATCCGCCGACGGCGGCATGTACATAGGTGCCGGCAAAAATCTCGAAGCAGTGACTTTCTTCTCCGGCAAGATCGACGACGTACGAATCTACAACGTTGCCCTGACTGCGGATGAAATCGATACGCTGGTGCATTAGGTCTGGGACTTTCCCGATTGCTTTGCTTTTCTTACGGCGGTTTCTGCTGGTTTTCTGTGAGGCCCGGCGTGAAATTGCCCGGCGGCAAAGCAATAAGCGTGGGGATTCCCCGAAAAGCATTTCGGCAAAAACCGCATCTATATCGACACCTGAAAAGCAATCGCGCAGCCGGCCTGTAATTAAGCAGGAATGCTGAAAATATCCCTGTATTCGGTGCATGTTTCCTTGATAAATCGAAACAAATAGTCGATAATATAAGTATATAATCTTAGGGCCTATGTATGGGAGGCAAGGCAGATGCGTTTGATTGTGAGAAAAGACGGTCAGACCGTCAATGACTTTCGGTTCGAGAGGGGACCCGTCTATATCGGCAGGCATGAGCACAGCCAGATTTTTCTTCCCGACAGGGCGGTATCGAGACAGCACGCCGCAATCTTCGCCACGCAGGACGGCAAGTGGGTGCTCGAAGACCTCGACTCGGCAAATAAAACATTTCTGAACGATAAGGCGATTCATAAGGCTCCAATCAAAACCGGAGATCGTATTCGCATCGGAGATTTCGAGATTGAAGTCACGCTCGACACCGATGCCGGCATACCTATTCATCTGGAAGACACTCTCATGCCCACTCCGCGTGAACCGAGCTCTTCGGGGGCGCCGGCTCGTGAGATCATCGTTCGAAAGCCGGATGCCGAACGTGCTCCCGATATTCAACTGCCGGCCATGCGGGTGAAGGATTTTCTGCAGGCCACCGAAACGATCTGCAAATCCAACGGCCCCGACGAGGTGCTCAAGACCCTGCTGAGCATCACTTTGAAGCAGTTCCAGGCGAACAATTGCTGGTGTGCTTTGCGGGCTCTGCCAGAAGGCCCGATGACCGTTCACGCCGGCAAAAGCCGGGATAGCGGCGTTCTGGATCTGAGCGATATAAAAGTTCATAAAAAAATCACACATGCTATTGAAAATCAGGAATTCCTGCTCTTGCCGCGGTTTCCGTTGCAGGATGGAAAACCATGTTCTGCCATGATAGCCCCGATTATAGACCCATCCGGCTGCTTCGGCGTGTTGTACGTCGATAACGCCGGAGAAAAGCGGTACTATACCCTCAGCGACCTGGACTACCTGATGCTGCTGGCAATCCACACCGCCGCAATCGTGGAAAACTTCTAATCGCCGACTAATCCAGCAATTTCCCACCAAAGCCTGTCATTCCGCACTCGATGCGGAATCAAAACCGTCAACAAATCTGGATTCCTGTTTTCACAGGAATGACAAAACTATCATTAGTCCCTTGAAATTGGCTTTGTTTGGCCTTGTTTTTTTCGTCCCAGCAGGCCGGTTAATTACCATAATATCCTTTCATAAAAGAATTTGCGCTATTTCGTGCCGGCACAAATTGGCTTTGTTTTTTCAAATAGCCTTTCAACCCCCAGAAAATCTGGGGGCGAACTAAGATTGGCTTTGTTTGGCTTTGAATTGGCTTTGTTTTCTCGCCGCCCGAAACCGTAAATATCTTCATAATCCCCTTTCAATAAAGAGCTTGCGCCAATTTCGCCCTACCGCAAATTGGTCGAGTAG
>CAZSOR010000285.1:1443-6276 GCA_964608395.1 uncultured Pirellulales bacterium | reverse complement strand
AAAGGAGACGAATATGAGAAGAGCAAAGTCAATCCTGTCAGTTATTTTGGTGATGGCCTTTGGACTGATACTGATATCTTCGGCATGTACCAAAGCAAACGCTTCCGACGTGAACGCCCTTCGTACCGAGACAAGGCAGCAACGGGACGCCCGGATGCAGTGGTGGCGAGAGAGCCGCTTCGGCATGTTCGTCCACTGGGGTCTCTACTCGGGTCTGGCCGGAACATGGAAAGACAAATCCGTCGGCGAGCGAGGCGGCATGGAATGGATCCAGCAGCGTGTCCGCGCCGACACCTGGGAATATGCCCACGAGGCTGTCCCGCTCTTTCGTCCCAAGGAAGGCTTCGCCCGTGAGTGGGCGAGACTCGCCCGACAGGCCGGATGTCGATACGTGGTCTTTACCAGCAAACACCATGATGGCTTCTGTCTGTTCGACTCTAAATACACCACGTACGATGCCCATGACCTCCTCGGCCGTGACCTCTGCCGTGAAATTGTGGAAGCCGTCCGCAACGAGGGTCTGAAGATCGGCTTCTATCACTCCGTCATAGACTGGCACCATCCACAGTACGACTATCTCAAAGCCGACCAGTTGCCCTACCCACTCAAGGGCAAACCATCGCCGAATGGCCCGCGCAATCATGATATCTACGTCGATTATCTCCACGCACAGGTGCGCGAGCTTTTCTCGAACTACGGCCCAGTCGACATCATCTGGTGGGACTACTCGAAAAAGGGCAACGATGGCCCGTTTTGGCGAGCCAACGAACTTATGGCAATGGCAACCAGCCTCCAGCCGGCAATTATCTCGAATAACCGGCTCTATCACATTCCGAATATCGAGAAAGATGATTCCGCAGATCGCCTGAGAACATGGAAGCCGGAGCAGGGCGATTTCACCACGCCCGAGCAGACTATCCCCTCCACCGGAATCCCCGGCGTCGATTGGGAGGTCTGTATGACAATGAATACGACATGGGGATATTCCGACCACGACCATGCCTGGAAATCGCCTGAAACACTTATTCAAAACCTCGTCGATATCGTCTCTAAGGGCGGCAACTACCTGTTGAACATCGGCCCGAAAGGAGATGGTTCGATTCCTCAGGAGAGCATAGATTCCATGCGAACCATAGGCCGATGGATGGATACGAACGGCGAGGCTATTTACGGCACAACCGCCAGTCCGTTCGAGCGGCCTGACTGGGGCAGATGCACCAAAAAGGCCGGCATGCTTTACGCCCATGTATTCCAGTGGCCTCAGGACGGTACTCTCGAAGTGCCCATCGGCAGGCTGAATGTCACGCGCGCATATTTACTTGCCGATACCGATAAAACTTCCTTAAAAACCGAGAAACGACCGGATGCTCTGGTAATTCATGTCCCGAGCCAAGCTCCCGATGAAATTGTCTCGGTCGTTGCAATCGAGCATAATTAGCGGGAATAAAACATGAGTCTGGAACTGATAAAGAAATCCGTTTCTCGATGATTTTTATAAACAAAGATGAAATTATGAATATAGTGCAGTTTCCAATGCGTACGATGCTCTTGTTATTAACATGGATCATAAACGTATCTGTTGTCGTTAGTGCCGGAGCAGGAATAATCGATTCACCGTTTGCCCAGGAATACCACGAGGCTTTCCCCATTGGCCGGGGGGATGGGCATAATGATGTACGTGCGATTGCAGTCGATGGTACCGGCGGTGTCTGGGCCGGCACCAAAGCAGGCGTGTTTCGATTAGACAGCGACACAAAACAGTGGATAGAACTTATGGGCAAGGCGGATGCCGGCCCGATATATGACATTATCGTAGATCGTGCCGGGACAGTTTGGATTGGGGCCTGGAACGGAATGTATCGAACAACGCCGAACGGTCTGCAAAGAGTAAAACAGATCGACTGTCCGATTGCGGCACTCTGTGCCACCGAAAATGAAATTGTCGGATTGGGCGGGACCGGCATCTGGAGCGTCGCAAATGGCACGTGCACATATAAAGAGATGCCGTACTCGAGGCACTTTCGTGCTGCTTTAGCTGATAGAAGCGGCGGATTGTGGATTGCTACAGGTATGGGTTTGTACCATCATACGGATACGGGGCATAAATTATATCAGACAGAATCGGAACTACTCGGCCCGGACGTGCATGATATAGCTTACGCTCGTGACGGCAGCCTGTGGATCGGCGGGCTTGGGGGCATAACCGTTTATAAAAATGCTAATCGCATCCGCAGCTTCACTCCCGCGGAAGGTCTGCCAAGTGTTTCTATACGATGCGTGACACAAGGTTCTGACGGTGTGATGTGGGTTGGCACAGATCGTGGTATTGCAAGATACGATGGACGGAACTGGTCGATCCGGCACAGCAAACGCTGGCTTGTCAGCGACGATGTGCGCGACATTGCGTTCGATCCACACGGGACTGCCTGGATTGCAACAGATAAAGGAGTCAGCGCGATTAAACGCAAGTCAATGAGTCTTGCCGATAAAGCAGATTATTTTCTCGATGTATGCCTGGCACGGCACGTACGCGAGCCAGGACTGGTCGAAAAATGTTCGCTAAGCGTCCCCGGCGATACGAGTACATGGAAACCGCGGGACGATGACAACGATGGACAATATACCAGCATGTACCTTGCGAGCGAGAGCTTTCGTTACGCCGTGACAAAAGACCCCCGGGCAAAAGCAAACGCAAAGAAAGCATTCGAAGCCCTGCTGTTTCTACAGACCGTCACGGGAACGCCCGGATTTGTGGCGCGTACGGTCATTCCGAGTTCATGGACAAAAATGGCTGACCCGAACAGAAAAATATCCGATAGGCAGTGGGCCGAGATAGTTGTTGAAAATCCACGAGAAAAAAGAGTTGAAACACACTGGCGTCCTTCAAGTGACGGCAAGTGGCTCTGGAAAGGTGACACGAGCAGCGATGAGATCACCGGGCACATGTTCGGCTATTTATTCTATTACGATTTGGCCGCCGACGACGCAGAGCGACAGCGTGTGTGCAAACATATCCTCAATATCATAGACTATATAATCGATGGCGGCTACGTCCTTAAGGGCATCGACGGAACTCACACAAAATGGGGCGTGTGGGCTCCGGAAAAACTCAACGGTGACCCGGACTGGGCTCCGGAACGAGGTATAAATTCCGTGGAAATCCTCTCATATCTGAAGCTGGCCTACCACGTCTCCGGCGAGATTCGCTATCAGAAAAAATACCTCAAATTGCTCTACGAGCATGATTACACCGGCAACGTAAAACACGCCAAGACAACCAATCCAACATGGCGAACGCACATTGACGACGAGCTACTCGCACTCGCCTGGCCGTGCCTATTGATACACGAAGATGATCCGAAGCTGCGGCGTTTATATCGCGAGAGCCTTAACCATTGGTACGCCGCAGTGAAAGCCGATTGCAGCCCGTTTTTCGAATTCATCTACTGTGCCTGCTCCGGCTATACGCCTCAACTGGAAATCTCTGTTTCCTCCCTGCGTGATGCATCGCTCGATCTTATACGCTGGACGGTCGATAATTCTCGCCGTGAAGACATCCGGGTCGTGCGCACGCCGGAATGGGAAAATCTTCAGACGAATCGTTTACTGCCGCCCAGCGAACGCGGCGTCATCCGATGGGACGAAAATCCATGGAGAGCGGTCCAGGGAGACGGCGGAAATACCGAAAGCGATGGAGTATGGTGGCTGCTGCCCTACTGGATGGGGCGTTATTACGGTTATATTCAGCCGCCACAATAGAATGAGCACAAACCATATTATTCAAATACTTGAAAAATCCTTGAAACGGAAGTCTTTAACACATATAATATAATTGTGATATTATTATAGATTCTGGTAGAATTGCACATGACCTTTGAGAAGCTTCAATGAGTTTGCCACCAGAGATTTTTTATGCGCGGCTTGTGAGCCGAGTTGATTGTTTCTTTAATAAAGCTGGAGGATTGTATCATGCGAAAGATCAGCGGATTTACCTTAATCGAGCTTCTCGTAGTTATCGCCGTCATCGCCCTGCTGTTGGCCATTCTTATGCCCGCCCTGAACAAAGCCAAAGACCTCGCCATGGGAGCGGCCTGCAAAGGCAACCTGAAGAACTATACCCTTGCCACAGCTATGTACTGCGACGACAACGACGGCAAGTTTGCCCAGGCCGAGAGATGCTATTTCTCACAGCTAAGTGCCTACCCAGTCGAGTCGGGCGTCTCCGATTACCTGCATTTGCGGTGGTGTAACGGAGATATTGATCTGAAGAGCCATCCTGAATACGGAGGGCAGATGTATCCGTATCTGATGGATGCAAGGGCGTTCATCTGTCCCACGTTCAAGCGCTTGGCGATCCGAAATTCCGATGACCACTTCTACCAGGATTCCGGATCGAGCATTCGAAATTACGAGCCCTGGTACAACTACACAATGAATGCTTACGTCGGCAGCGACAATTCGGGTGTCAGGAAATCGCGAGTTGTCAATATCTCCGAAGTAAAGCATCCCACTACGACTTTCTCGTTCACCGAGGAGAGTTCTTTCGTGGATGTGGAATACAATATTTCGGGGCTCAATGACACTTTTATGGTCCCCGGCGATGATGCGATGGTAGAGGGCTGGCTCAGTCAGGTCGGCGGTAATCCCCACCTGATCGAACCCGGCCCCGACGGTGTCGGGCCGTTCTGGGATACCATCGCAGGCTTCCATCACGCTCCGACAGGCAACAGACTCGGCGGCAGAGGAAACTGCGCCTTCCTCGACGGCCATATCGACTCCCACTATCGCAGAGAGACCTTCTACCTCGCCTGGCCAAAATAGAGCAAGACAAAA
>CAZSOR010000285.1:0-1343 GCA_964608395.1 uncultured Pirellulales bacterium | reverse complement strand
ACCTTGCGAAGCGCAGCTTGCGCTGCATTTTTATAATAGCTGACAATCTTACCCATCGGGATCGGTACATAATCTACTACAATATGGACGTGGTTGGAACATACCGCTAATGCAAGAATCTTTTGATTTAGCTTGTCAGCTTTTTCGCAGATAGCTTTTGCGGTGATTACTCGATGATTTTTCGAGAGTTTAACCGGATTTTTGGAAAGATCTTGTTTGTTCGAATCAGCAAGAGATTGATTAGCTGCATAGGTTATACCATCCTTAACGAATCTCCGCTCATCTCCCTGAAGCCACGTGCCATACGTAGTGAAGGTTATCATATACCCAAGAGTCATCGCCATATTTAGCCCGGTAATTTATTGCCGGGTGCCTTTAATCCTTTAACGGTTATTCATTACCAAGTGCCGTTAATTTAATCCAAACTCAACCCGATGTTCCGGGCCGGTTACTCCGAAGAGGTTCATCGTCCGAAACGTAAAGCGTTTACTGTCACCGCTATCAAGCGAGAGTTCGACCTGCTCATCGCAGTCGCGCCATGTACCATCTTCGTCCATTATCTGGAAGCTTCGGAAGTTGGGCGTACACGAACCGAGAAACACGAGTGCCCTGCCATCGGCGGTTGTCACTTTCGAGGTGATGACATTCGGCGTCCATTCGATCCAGTCCCGCCGGGTAGTCTTTATGAAGTAGGGCGTGTCATAAGCCCAGTGCGGCTTGCCATCGCGATACCATGTATTGTTGCGGAATATCTCGTCTTCAAGCACAACAAGGGTCGAGGTGGGTCTGGCCGGGAACGTGGTAAAGCGATTGGTGTCCGTTTCCCAGCTACACCAGCGATAGGTGTCGGGGCGCGTTTCCCACTTTCCGGTCCTGGGATCCGGCCTCATGGGACTTCGATCCGGACCGACGAGGCGAATCACCGACTTGGCTCCATTGCGCCAAAGCTCATCCCGTATTTCCAAAGCCGACAGCGGCACCTCGTTTTTCTCGAAATGGGCGTCGTATTTGGCGTCAATCAGCACCCATTTACTGAACTTGTTGACCCAGACCTCGTTGACCCCGTGGTGTCCGCCATCGTCTTTGAGCCCCGGCCCGCAGCCTAACCGGCGAGTGACGTAGCCGAAGCTGTTCAGTACGGCGTGCTGCACAATACTAAAATGCGTACAATGAAATTTTCCTCCCTTGAGTGCGGCGTCGAGAATAGCGAACGTGTCGCCCCGGGTCTGCGTGGGGTTGTCGTTTTCAATAGCGATATTCGACTTGATCCAGTGGCGCAGCAGCAGGATGCGCTTCCATTCATCGCTCTCGCCGGCCACGACGGCATCGAGGCCGTACCGGCT
>CAZSOR010000284.1:0-6285 GCA_964608395.1 uncultured Pirellulales bacterium | reverse complement strand
TTGGCCAGAGCGTCCCTTAGGGAAGGTCGCAAGTTCAAATCTTGTCTCCCCGATTAGATTGATAATATGGTTAACTGGAGAGTAGCTCTGTTTGGCCGGAGCGTCCCTTAGGGAAGGTCGCAAGTTCAAATCTTGTCTCCCCGATTCCTGCGAATAGTAATATCCTAATACATATCCCTTTTTACCTAATAAGCTATTGCTCAACAATTTGAAAAGCCGGCTGGAATCCGACCGAATCTGATGATGAACCAATTCACCCAGGAATAAAGAGGGCATTGTTTCGCTAAATATAACAAGCATAATAGATATATTTTGAAATATATGCGTTTTTATAGGACTTTTTCATTGACGAGCTTTGAACAACATGGCATAATCATTTAACGCTTGATACCTGGAGGAGCGGTGGAAAAGATTTTTGTCATTTGTATCAAGCTAATGCCGGTATAAAACGAGTTCTAAATTTGCAACCTTTCTAAGCCCCTGCCTTACTACCCCCCCTAATCCTCCGAAAGGCAGGGGATTTGTATAGACAGAACTTCCCTATTCGTTTCTAAAAAAGGTCATTTGAATGTGTATCGGCTTTCCTTTCATTGAATTTGTTGTAGAAATCATAATCTTCTAAGTACTTCAGCGTATTTACCAGTGTTTCCTATTTAACCCAAGTTCGCCCAGGTATATCAGTCCAGCTACGCTGCTGAGCCTGATTTCTCAACCCCCAGAGCAATCTGGGGGCTAAATAAGATTGTGTTTGGCTTTGAATTGGGTTTGTTTTTTGGCCGCCTCCAAAGCGTAAATTCTTCATAATCACCTTTCATATAAGAGTTTGCGCAAATTTCACCTTACCGCAAATTGGTTTTGTTTTTTCAAATAGGCTCCATTTTTCGTCGTTTTCTTCTCTTTTTCACCTGTTTTTTTCATTATTTTGGCTTGTTTTTTCAAATTAACCACAAATGAACACGAATAAACACCGAGAAATAATCAATCGTCAATAGTAAATAATCAATGACAAAGGTGCGGGCTAAACTGTATTCTGACCCGTTATTTCTCAATTCTCAATTCACGACATACTACATACAAATTAACCGCAGATAAACGCAGATAAACGCAGATTCACCCCGTGAGATATCGGCGTTGCCTATCTCACGGGGTGAACACGGATTGAGATTAACCATAAAAGCATGAATTCACCCTTCGACATTCGATATTGTTTCGGATTTAGATATTAGTATTTGGGTCGTCTTTTGCCCGCCGATTCCCAATAATCAATAGTCAATAATCAATAATCATTTATAAGCGCCTCTATAATTGGCCCGATATGCGCGTTTGATACGAGAATCTACAAAATTGTAGGCGGCAATTTCACCATAAGTGCTTGTATAGAAAAGAATAAAAAAAATATTAACTCTTTCCATTTTTGTTTCCAACTACCATCGCTTTTGGTCAAATATTCCGCCCAACTTAAAACTCAACACTCAAAACTAAAACCTAATTTTGCCATCGCTTTTGGTCGATAACAAGCTGCTATTTTGCCTATTTTGAACCCACCTGTACGCCAATCAAGCTCAGCCTAAACAACAATGTCTCAAGTAAAATACGTAGCCCGCCGGAAGAGTAGTCGTGTTGGATCGTTAATAAGTAAACAGGGCTCGAAACTTAAGAAACGAAGCTCTGCGGTTCAATGGGGCTGTGAGAATCGACACTTGCAGCCCTTTTTTATCCACCTAATCCAGCCCTACAGAATCTTAATAAGTAGCATTCATAAGAAATATGTGCCCAAAATATAACCATCCGGCTATGAGGAATATCAAACGGGAATTTTGATTAAAACAGCTTTGGATGCCCTTCAGGACAGATTGTTTATTGTGGTAAATACATATTTTTGCATTTGAGAAGAAAAAAGACGGGATTTTGCTTGACATCATCTATCTATTGCAATATATTGCTGTGAAAGGATGAGGGTGAATAAACTTGTCTTATTTGCCACTATAGCTTTCACCCCCAGATAACTTGTTTTTTTCAGTCCAAGAATAGAGTTGGGACTTGCGCGGGAAGGAGGTTAGTCAGGACGCCAGTGCGATGAATTTTTTGGACGACCAGAAACATTGTGTTTTAAGAGGAGGTTAAAAAGATGAACAAATTGAAAATAATTTATATAACTTTTGCTGTGCTGGTAGCCATGTCTTTCATGGCAGGGCAGGCAAACGGGGCCTTGATAGGGGTGTCAGGTCCGCCGAGTACGGGCGCGGGCAGCGGCGGCGGCGGTCTGGCGGCGATTTGGGCAGCCCCAACTGACGCGCTTGATAACTTTGTCACCACTACACAGATGCGAGGATTCAATGAGGCCCAGGGGGTATTGACCACGGTCGCGCACGCTGTTGATGGTGGCTCGATTGCGGCTGGCACTCTCGTCGACAGCCACATGATCTTCCTAAACTCGCTAGGCTCCAATGCATTAAAACACTACAGCGTGGTGTGGACCTTCGATAATCCTATTATTGGTGTCATGTCCGATATAGGTGGAACAATGGAAGCGGCATCAAGTTTCGAACTCGGCAATCCACTAACCAACTATACGGTGACCTTTGCCGGCAGCGGACCTGCTGCGCCATTTAGCAATCGGGGTTTGGAGGCTTATCCCCAAGACTGGTACACCATACTTACGCCATATACGCTGGAAGTCAACATGTACGTCACCGAGCCAGGCGATTGGATGCGTGTTGTAACACAGGTCCCGGTTCCTGGCGCTGTTTTGCTTGGTATGTTGGGTTTGAGTGTGGCTGGAGTGAAATTGCGCAAACATGCGTGAGAACTCAGCATAAGACGAATAATAGAAACTCAGATTCACATGTTAAAAAGGGCTGTGAGCAAATGCTTGCAGCCCTTTTTTGATTTTTCAATCGTTTAGGATTCTGTATCATCATTTGGGGGTGTTTTATTCGTTGATCAGATGCTTCGACTCCGTTGCGCTGGGCTCAGCATGACAAATAACAGCGTAAAAAATCCTATATTTTCTTGCTTTGGGGGTGATTATTTGGTATATTAGTCTTTGGGACATCAATAGGGTCACATCTTAATTATTCATTATTCGTTTTAGACCTTGCGATGTCGACCTGAACAGAACAGTTAATATTTAAGATACGACCCCGATCTTTCTGAAGGCCTTTGGACGTACGTCGCTGTGAGTATATTATTTAGCATGATCCCGTGAGTGTGCCCATACCCTACGATAGGCTTGTCCCTCTACTGTTCGTCCTCACAACTGTGCTGTTCCCACTGCAGCCTCGGATAGTCGACGCCTTCGCAGATCATCCAGGTATTCACGAAATCCCAGCCGGCATCCAGGTAGGTTTGGGCCATCTGAAGGTCGGCGGTAGGCAGTCCGGTGCCGCCATTGCTCCTGGTGGCAAAGCCGGTCGTGTCCACATCCCAAAACGAACTGTCCGTCGAGGGGGTTCCATGGGCGCCACCGACCAGGCCGCCGACGCCTTCATCACCCGTGACCTGGACACGGCCGACAGCATAGCAGGCCGTGATCGAGGCGGTGTTGTAGCCCACCAGCCCGCCAGACGTCTCATGGGACGTCACATCCCCGCGGGCATAACATTGGGCAATGGATCCACCATTGGACCCTACCAGCCCACCGGCCTCGTCATCGCCATTGGTGACGTTGCCCGTGGCATAGCATGCTTCAATGCGGCCGCGATTCACACCGACGAGGCCCCCGACTTCTTCATCGGAGGTCGCATCTCCGGTGGCGTAGCAACGCACGACCGTACTGCTACTCCTCCCAACCAAACCGCCGACGCTCTCACCGCCGTTGACGGGGCCCGTGGCATGTGAATCGTAAATGGCACCGGTGTTGTCTCCCACCAAACCGCCGATATCGTCACCACGCTGGCCTGAATCGACCATCCCTGTGGCATGCGAATTGGCAATGGTACCGCTATTCGACCCCACGAGACCGCCCGCATCCTCGGAACCGCGCACATTGCCACTGGCAGAACATTCGCTAACAGCCCCTGAATTGATGCCAATCAGCCCTCCTGTCGTTTCTGCCCCATCCACGTTGCCGGCGGCGCTGCAACCACGAATGGGACCGGAATTGCTGGCCAGAAGACCGCCCGTCACGTCACCACTGTGTATCTCACTTGTTGAATGACTCAAAACCACGCTGCCGGTGTTCAAAGCCACCAGGCCGCCCGCCCAACGGCTGGCATTCACGACTCCGGTGGCGCTACAGGCCGCAATATGTCCCGAACTTGACCCCACCAGTCCAGCAATCTCTTCGCTGCCACGGACCGTGCAGGCCGACGAACACTGAGTAACGACCCCCGTGGGATTGAACCCCACCAGTCCGCCCACATAATCACTGCCGCGGACTTCTCCTTCCGTGTGACAGACGGTGACCGTACCGGTGTTGTATCCGACCAGTCCACCGATGATATCATGCTCGCCGGTGATACTGCCGTTTGCCGAGCAGTTGAGGATCGTGCCCTCGTTGATCCCGGCCAGGGCGCCCACCGATTCGTGGCCGGCAACGGTCACCCCTTCCAATCGCACGTTCTGCACCACACCCGGCGTCCCCCACTTGCCGACGTCCCGGATGCCAATCCGGCCAAACAGACCGACCGCGTCTCGGTTCGGGGCCGAGATCACCAGATTGCGAATCACATGATTCCATCCATCAAAGCTTCCGGTAAAAGGAACACCTGGCGCATCCAGCCCATTGACATCTTCAATGTCCGGTGCAATCAGGGCCGTATCAAACACACGCCCGTTCGGCAGATCTGGATCCAGATCAATATCCGCTACCAGCATAAAGTGTTTGTCCAGGAGATTTGGATCACTACCGATGGCCATCAGTTGCTCTGCTGCTTCAATCCGATAGGGATCGCCGGCTTCTCCCGTCCCGCCGGCAAACGGTTGGGCCTGGACATACCCGCCAAATATAAACAGTCCCACAAAGAATGAATTAACCACGTTCACTGTCGTTTTGGTTGGAGTTCCCATGTTTTACACCTCCGAGTTAAGGTTGATAGAGATATTAGATTGGTCGCAATAGCGCTGCATACGTTATTGACGAACATAGTTGCCAAACGTTACAATCTTTCTCAAATTACATACATATGGCTTGTCTGCCTTCGACTTCCACCTTCTTTTGCTTGCCGCTCTTGCTCTTCTTGACCGCCCTCTTCTCGACCAGGCGGTCCAGCATTGTCTTGACGGTTGTATAAGCCCAGCCGACAGAAGACGGCAGCCGTTCGACCACATCTCTTGCCTTTGCCGGATGCTTGTCCCACAATGCGTTCGTAATTATCCATTCCGGTTCGGTCAGCTTCATAATATTTTCTCCTTACTACAAATGTACCAAAATTCTACTACATCTGTAGCAATTGTCAACAGAAAAAATGTTTTTTTAACTTTAAAAAAAAGGTCATGATTGAGAGCCGCTTAGAAGAAAACCGGCCGCCACTAAGGCATTGGGGGGAAATAGGGGTCACATCTGAATGGTGCTTCCTTAAGGCTATCGGTAAGGGTCAAATCCGCGTTTCTGAGCCAAGAACGCCGGTCGCCAACGTGAAGAATTGCTTATGGAAGTGCCATTCGGGTCACATCTTAAATATTAACTATTCTGTTAAGGTCAATATTGCATGACCGAAAACGAATAAGGGGGATAAATCTGTTGAATTCTTTACCTGCTTCTCACTCCCCCTTCAATTACTCTCTAAGCAGGCTAAAAATATCTCGCGGCCCTTGTCATTTACGATTTATGATTTACTATTTTCTATTTACTATTTTATCTGCGTCCTCGGCGTTCATCTGCGGTTAAATATAGAATATTTGGTGCAAAATTCAGCCAAGCTTCTATAATGTTCTCTTAACTCATTAGGAACTATTCATAGATTTCTATAAAAGGAGATGCACAAATGAAAAGTCAGAGATTAACAAGGCGCGGGATATTCCATCTTAAGAACCTATTGCACGGCAAATTCATGGCCATTGCGCTGCTGCTCCTTCTCGGCTGTGCGACTGCACAGAACCAGAATAACGCTTCGAGTATCGCACCGGCCGAATTGCGATGTGAGTATCTTGCCGAGCCTTTGGGTATTGAGGTCGAGCAGCCGAGGCTGAGCTGGAAACTTACGGCAACAAACTCGATCGAGCGGGGGCAGGTCCAAACTGCTTACAGAATATTAGTGGCCAGCTCGGAGGAATTGCTTGCCGGGGATAAAGGCGACCTGTGGGATTCGGGCCAGGTCAAGTCCGGCCAGTCACAACTCGTCA
>CAZSOR010000283.1:0-6292 GCA_964608395.1 uncultured Pirellulales bacterium | reverse complement strand
CTGGCGCCGCTGTTGACGCAGGTTGTGATCCTACGCGATGGAGAAGACAACACGGGTGTGCTCATCACGGCTGATATTCTCGACCTCGATCACGTCATGGTTGAAGCGATTCGCCGGACGATTAAATATAAGCACGGCATCCCGGCAGAAAACATAATGCTCGCCGCATCGCACACTCATTGGGGTCCGGCGGTAAGGTTCCGTATGGGCTACAGTCTCGGGGCTCCGAACGTGTGGTATATGGATTATTTGGAGCAGAAGATTCTGGCCTGTGTCGATACGGCTATGGAGAACCTGTCTCAGGCGACAATCGAGTACGGCTGGTTTGACTTTCGCGGCATCGGTTGTAATCGCCGCCTGCCGGCAGACGGGAAGATCACTTGGGGCCCCTATAAGGAAGGCTCGTTTGACGGGCATACACCGATCTTCCGTATCGAGCGCCGAGCCGAGCCGAAGCAATTGTTAGTGGTCGGTCATGCCTGTCACCCGACAAGTTCGGGCGCCATCCAGAAGTGGAGTCCGGATTATCCCGGTGCGATGCGGGACTGCCTGGCTGCTGAGATGCCGCATACGAGGGCCGTTTTTGTCCAGGGGTGCGGAGGCGACGCCAAGGTAGTCCACGAAGATTTCGAGACCGGCAAACTTGCCTTCTCCAACTCACCGGAACAAGCGAAGGCTGCTGGTGAGAAACTCGCCCGGGCGGTGTTGAAACACCTTGAAACAGGGCGGATGATCCCGCTTGATGGGCAGTTGGCTTGCTCGCTGGCCACGGGACAGATCAGCTACGGCCGGCGCTGGTCGCGGGAGGAAATCGAACGACAAGCCTTTCCGGAACCGAAGAAGAAAGGACAACATAGTTGGCAGACCTGGACAGCAAGGCAATCGCTGGCGCTGCCCGATCACAGTCATAGCTTCCGCTACGACGTGCAGATATGGAAGCTCGGCAACCGCCTGACTGTGTTCGGCATGGAGGGCGAGATCTGCAGCCCGTGGGGGCCGATGCTCCGGGCAATGGCTCGGACCAAACAGGCCATGGTAATTGGTTATGCAAACGGCACGGGTTCGTACATTCCGGACAAGCGGATCGTTCGGGAGGGAGGCTACGAAGGTCTGACCTCGCAGCACGCTTACTTGCTCCCTGCACCGTTCACCGAAAACATCGATTCTGAGATCAAGCAAATAGTCACTCGGGCGATAAAAGCCGTCAAATAGGAGGTGACAGACAGGATGAAACATCTCGCAATAGTACTGGTACTGTTATGCGTCGTACTGCCTTGCGTCGCTGCTGATGAGCCGACATGGGTTCAGATTGATAACATCGTGTACGGAGCGAAACCAGATGATCGCGGGCCGATCGGTGGTGGAAACGGCTACGCTAACATCATTGCCGAAGGCGACTATACCGTGCGAGACCTTGACGCCCTGCTGGAGGCACTATCGAAAGCAAAAGCAGGACAGGTCATCTTCATACCCACCGAGACGGTAATCGATCTGACCGCCCGCATCTATATCGATCAGCTTGTTCTCGAAATCTCCGAAGGCGTTACATTAGCCGGAGATCGAGGGCACGGCAAATCCAAAGGCGCACTGCTCACCAGCGATGCACTGAAGACTCCGGTGATGATCCGTGCCACCGGACCGGACGTGCGTGTAACGGGTTTGCGTATCCAGGGCCCCAATCCCAAACAATATTTTGACCATCATCGCCGTTCATTCCGCGAGGGAGGCGGGGGACATGAATATTACTACAAATTCCCCACATCAAATGGCGTAACAACCAAATACTCCCGGCTTGAAGTGGACAACTGTGAGATATCGGGTTTCTCCCACGCGGGCGTATACTTGGTCACAGCAGGGAAGCACCATATCCATCACAACTATATCCACCACTGCCAATATCAGGGTCTTGGGTATGGTATATGCCATAACACCGCATCGTCGATGATCGAGCACAATTTATTCAATCGGAATCGGCACTCGATTGCAGGCACGGGCCGGCCCGGCAACAGTTATGTGGCCCGGCACAACGTCGAACTCGGGGCATCGCTGAGCCATTGTTTCGACATGCATGGGGGACGTGATCGCAAGGACGGCACAAACATCGCGGGAACTTCAATCGATATCTATAATAATACGTTCCGGGCTCAGCAAACCCCTGTGGTAATCCGCGGCGTACCAGAGGAGAAGTGTGAGGTGCACCACAACTGGTTTTTAAGACACAGCACAGCCGAACAGGCTGTACGCACGTCCGGCAGGACTAAGGTGTTCAGCAACATATATATCGATGAACCGAGGGTGGCTAAGTGAGTACCGTGCCTGCAGAAAAAACAGGCAACAATCTCCAGGATGCGGCAGTGTTTGCAATAAACCGGGAGCTATAGTATAATTATCAATAAATGCGTAGCAGTATACCTTGTCCAGCGGCGCACTCGACGTTTAGCACATAGCCTGGCTCGACTACGATGCGCTGGGTGGAATTCAGTCACGGAACGTTAATAAATATCTAATCGCGTATGGCACATGGATTGCGAAGCAGATTAAATGTAATAATCCTCTTTGGCAGCATTACTATCATTGCTGGATTGTGTTTTATCCGGAATTCACCGAAGACAATCGAGCAGTATGTCGAGGTCGCAGTTGAACCGTCAATAAGCCCTGATTATTCCGATACCGTAATCCCAGCCAATATCGCCCCAATCAACTTCAGGATTCTCGAAGAGGGACAGCTATACTTCACTAAGATTCATGCTGACGGTGACAAGGCAATAGACATCTTCAGCAAAACAGGACACATACGAATTCCTCTGAGCAAATGGCGGGCTCTGCTCAAATCCAACAAGGGCAACAAATTCTTCTTTGATATTTATGTAATGGACGCCGGGCGGGGATGGAGAAAGTTTCGCAGTATTTCAAACACTGTTGCTGAAGATGATATTGACGGCTATGTGGTGTATCGGCGTATGAAGCCCATATACAACTGGTGGAAAGGCATTGGGGTTTATCAGCGTAATCTTGCGAGCTACGATGAGTCCCTCGTTATGCACGGCAGGTCTTTCGAAGAAGGATGTCTGAACTGCCATAGTTTTGTCGGCAACGATCCCGACACAATGACCCTTGGTCTGCGAAGCGCGACGTACGGAAGCTCTACGCTGCTGGCACGGAATGGTACGGTCAAAAAGATCGGCTCAAAGTGGGGCTATACTGCATGGCATCCGGGCGGCAAATTAGCCGTATACTCGATAAACAATGTTCGCCAGTTCTTTCATACCGGCCGGATGGAGGTGCGTGACGTTGTCGATCTCGACTCGGCATTAGTCTGTTATTTTGTCGAAGATAACAAGGCGGTTTGCCCCCCTCAGCTATCAGACAAAAACCGGCTCGAAACCTATCCGACGTGGTCTCCGGACGGTAAATATCTCTATTATTGCAGCGCACCGATGTTATGGGAAGATCGAGTTACTGTGCCGCCTGAGAATTACGATAAGCTCAAATATGATCTTTGCCGCGTCAGTTATGATGTCCGCAGCAATAGCTGGGGCCGGGTCGAGACGGTTTTATCCGCCGAAGAAACCGGGCTGAGCATATTGCTGCCGAGGATTTCGCCGGATGGCAGATTTCTGCTCTTCTGCATGTGTGAGTACGGCTGTTTTCCGGTATATCAATCCAGCAGCGACCTCTATATAATGGATCTTTCCACGGGCGAATATCGAAGCGTTGCCGTTAACAGCAAGTATTCCGAATCGTGGCACAGTTGGTCGAGCAACAGCAGGTGGATAGCATTCAGCAGCAAGCGTCAGGATGGACTCTTCACGAGGACGTATCTGAGCTATGTTGACGACGATGGCAAGTTGCATAAACCTTTCGTATTGCCGCAACGAGATCCTGAATATTACGACTCGCTGCTGGAAACGTATAGTGTCCCTGAGTTGATCACAAGCAGAATAAGAGTGAGAAAATCCCTGCTTGGCCGGGCCGCTCGTAATGAGAATAGTATTTCAGTTGATGTTCCCATTACCTCGGCAACTCCAAAAGTCAAAGAATCCGAGCCCTGGCAAGAGCGTGAGTAGATAATAGAATAGCGAGCTGTTAATGGTTTTGGAATACAGAACAATTTTACGCAGGAAAAGACGATTATTGCTGGATGTGATATTCTTCCTGCTCTGCTATCTCTACGTATGGAAATTTATTAAGCCTGACCTGATCTATCACGGTTTCGGCACTATCATACCCGATGTCCCTTTATTTTCTACCGGATGGCAGTTTCTGAGAGACTCGCTTGACATCCCAGGCGGTTTGACTTTTTATGCGTACGGTTTTCTTTCACAGTGGTATTACTATCCATGGCTGGGAGCGTTGGTTGTCGTGCTTGTTGCTTTGTGCCTCTGTGAGCTTACAAGACGGCATTATATTCACGCCGATCATCCTCGTTCGGCCATCCTGCACTATGTACCGGCCATCATAATAATCCTCTCATACAATCAGTACAGCCATCCACTTGCCGCCTGCCTGGCCTCTTCTATGGGATTGCTGTTTTCATTCGCCTTCGAGAAAATGCCTTTGCGCAGGGGACCGATTCGCATGGTGGTTTTCTGTTTTATGGCGGCGATTTGCTACTGTCTCGCAGGTGCCGGAGGTGTGCTGCTTTTTTCGCTCATGACAACAGTCTATTCGCTTTTTCTCCGCCAGGATTGGTTGCCGGCGGTTCTTACACTGCCGGCGGCAGCAGCTATCATCCGGGCTCTTGCTGAATACGTATTTCATATATCGCCCAAACAGGCGTCCCTGGTATTGACGCCTTTGACTCGGAGTATGACTATAGGCATGGGGACGCTCTCGAAGGTTTCGGTTGTAATGCTGTATGCCTTCGTGCCTGTCACAATTATACTGATATGCCTGTGGAGAATGTTGTTCCGCAGGGTTGAAGAAGCCCGCGCAGCTCATCCTAATAAGAAAAAGAGCAGGAAGATACGCGAGGCCGACAAATTCAGGGGAACATCCCTGGCATACTTCAGGAAACTTGTCGTGCCTGTTGTTCCAGTAGCTATGCTGGCCGTTGGTCTGTATTTCAGCTACGACAAAACACATAGGCAAATCGTCTTGATGAACTGTCTGTCCCGCCAGGGGCGGTGGTCCGAAGTTCTTGAGCTTGCCAACCGGCTGCCGAAAAATATTTACAACATAAACTGCAATCACGACATCAATCGAGCCCTGTATCATGCCGGCAGGTTGGCCTACGATATGTTATGTTTCCCGCAAAATCCCCATGCTTTTTTGCTCACACATGATAAAGAAGAAACTTCTACGACACAATTGAAAATGTGCGATACTTTCATAGAGCTGGGAAACATAGACTACGCAGAGAAACTGGCTTCCGAGTTCATGGTTGAAAAAGGTGGTGCCGGCATAATACTGGAAAAACTCGCCTGGATAAACATTATTAAAGAACAGGAATCTGCATCTCGAATATATCTCAACGCTTTGAAGAAGGACCTGATATATCGTGACAGGGCGGCCTCGATGCTCAGTAGTCTCAAGAGCGGGTTTGAACCGGATAAGGCTGCCTACATTCAGCGGGTAAATTCATACATACGAAGAGATGGAAACGCCAGGCTCAACAAAGAATCCATAGGGGAGATGCTGACGGGGCTGCTTGCGCACAATCCCGGCAATAAAATGGCATTCGAATACCTTATGGCTTGCTACCTATTGGCCGGTCAACTTGATAAGATTGCCGAGAATATCGGGCGTCTTAATTACCTCGGATATCAAGAAGTTCCTACCCTGTATGAAGAGGCAATGCTGATATACTATGGTTCGCGCGGCCGGAAATTGAATTTGAACGAACTCAATATAAAGCGTGAAACGATCGAAAGATATAAGCGGTTCGTGCAGCTTTGCAATTCAATGCAGACGCAGAATCCACAAGTTGTAATCCAGCGACTGATCGGCGAGTTTGGCACGAGCTACTTCTTCTACTACTACAAGTTCACAACTTCAAGACTGGCAGGGACACCTCAAAGCTGATATTGTCCGGCAATACGGAATTTCCAACAAATGATTTTCAAGAATTTTCGGTCTTCATTTGGCGGATAACGAACCTTCCAAAGTAATGACCTCATTGACGAATTCCGGCCAAAATAGCCAATTTTCAACTCCCAACCAAAAAGCTGCTAAGCACAACTGCCTAACAGCCAAAGAGTAAAAAAACTGGGCCCGGTAGGATTCGAACCTACGACCAATGGATTATGAGTCCACTGCTCTACCGCTGAGCTACGGGCCCAACACGTGTAAT
>CAZSOR010000282.1:0-6318 GCA_964608395.1 uncultured Pirellulales bacterium | reverse complement strand
TAGAACGCCTCAATCTCCTGTGGGTATCCCGTGAACCAGTCCTCATCCGGCGACGGATTCGACCAGCCCTGTTTTGTGCCGGTCTTTTCGACAACGTAAATATCTTTGAAATAATCTTCAACCGGATTATATGTCTGCATTGCCGTGTTCGGATTGATATTGCAGATGGTCCTGTGATTGTTGGCCGAGACCTGGAGCCAGTTGTGGATGCCGCCGACGAGAATATCGGAGGCGAAGATGTCGGCAATCGTGCCGTCCTCAAATACTACGTGCATGAGGGAAAAATCGTCGATATCGTGGTAGTCGCAGCGTATATGTCCCTTGTCCTCGAAGCCGGGCAGCCGGGTGATAGCGTGCGTGCGAGCCGAGACGGCCTTCGGCAGAATCGGTTTGCCGTTCCTGGCTATGCCTTCGACGCGTTTGAGATAAAGTGCCGCCGTAAGCGGGTGGCAGCCCTTACCTATCATCACACCGCCGCCGGAGAATTTCCAGTATGCATAGGTATTCGCGTGCGAGCCGGAGTGGGCTTCTTCGCCGTAGATCCAGAGTATCTGGGCGCCGGTTTTTTCGATAACTTCACGCTCCTTCTGAATTGAAGGGGCGTAGATCCAGTTCTCGGCGTAGAGAATCCTGCCCTTACTCTTCGATTCTGCTTCGAGCATCCGTTCGATGCTTGCCAGTGAATGATCCAGGGCATCGGTCTTGGGGAAGGTATCGCCGTTGAAATCTTCCGAGCCGTCGCCGAAGTAGCCGGTTAGCGGTTTTTCCACGATGGCGAACTTATTACGCTCAAGCGCCGCGATCGCAATCGGCTCGTGAGCCACGGGCGGCGTGCAGACGTGAATAACGTCCACCTTATCGAGCAGCTTTTCCAGACTGTCGAAGGAACGAATCCCACGCTTCTTGGCATACGATGCCGCTTGTTCTGTGTCTGTGGCGAACACTCCCTCGACCTCAACGTTTGTGCCATGCACTTTTTTCAGACATTCGAAATGAAACGTCGCGGCAAAACCCGCACCAATAATTCCCGTACGAACGGTTTTCTTTTCCATCAACGATTTCCTTTCTGAAAGAATCTGAGATATAAAACTCAGAATTACGGATCGTCCTGCTGCTGCTGCTTCCGGATGTCACTTAGCGACAAAGCCCCCCGATGTGCAATTCGGCTGCCGAATATTTCTATCCCTCGCAGTCGTCCCCGGAACTGCCGGTCCTTGCCGGCCCGATGGATGCTCTGGTTATAATTGCCTATTGTAAGTGTGCCGCTGCCTTTGCCCGTTGGGCCGCGGGAATAACTCGTTGTCTTGTCAAGCGCCGCAGGGCTGTCCGCATCGCCGAAGTACCAGTGGACATTATCCTTTTGTTTACTCCCGTCATAAGTGACGGCAAAGAACGTCCATTTGCCGACTCGGAGCCTGCCCGGCGAGCTGTCATTACGAATTCCGTCAGGCCATTCATTTACGGCAAGCCGAAGCCGGCCGTCCTTTAGATGGACCAGGTCAAAACCCGAGCGATTGTATTTTAAGTTGAACGCAATGCGGTTGCCGCCGCTTCCGATATTCAGACTCGCCGGATTCGCCCAGCCGAGTATCGTGAATGATCGCAATCCCTCCAGTGCTTCTACGGGGCCGTCCCCTACTGAAATCCATTTCCATGGCTCGCCGTCACCTAAGTCGTATGAGCCGTTGTTGCCGCGCCTGATTTTTCCGTGCAATTCGATTCCGGAACTCTCGCCACGTTTGAATCCTATCCTCACGATTGGCGTCCCGTCGGTCCTGTCAACCGCGATTCCAAGCGGCATACTCGAAGAAATTCCGTCCTGTGTCGTTACGGTCAGTACGGCGGTATAAAGACCCGTCTCTTTGTAAATATGAACGGGATTTCTTTCGGACGAAGAGCTTCCATCCCCGAACTGCCATTTGCATTGCAGGTCTGTCGACGCCGAGAATTGTACTTTCAGGGGAGCAATGCCCTCGATTGGGGTGGCGGAAGCTTTTACTTCCGGCCTCATTTTCTCACCCGGGCTATAGGCCGACAATCGGAAAAGGTAGTTGGGCTTTGGGGCAGTAAAGAGGAACTTGCCGGGTGATGCGCTGCCAAGAGAGGTGATTGTCATATCCCACGTGTCGATCCCATCGACCTTATATGCCCCCGGGCCGGGTAATTCCAGACTCAACGGCTCTGTCTGTGTCGAGTAGACGAAATAAAGCTCGCCCTCTTTTGAAAGGGTGTAATTGCCGCCGGGCAGTTCGTCAGGAATCATCTCCTCGAACGGCGCCGGCTCCATAATTTCTTTCAGGAATGCAATTCTTGCCGGGCTTTGCCCATGCAGCACCGAACCTTTCGACCACCAGAGAATATCTTTCGGGTGTTTATAGGTCTCGCCGTGCCCGACGTAGCAGCCGGCAATCGTTCCCAGCCAGAACCTGTGCACCATCTCTCGGGCGGAAATGTTGCCCCAACCCTGCGGAACGTTGCCCTCATATTTGCACTCATCGTAGATAATCGGCTTTTGGTATTGGTCTCGCCATTGCCGCGCCCTGGCAAGATCGGAGCTCTGGATGCTGGCATGTGTCACCCATGGTTTTGTGTGGTCGTAAAAAGTGCGGCAATTGTGAATTCCGCGCAAGCGACTGTATGGGTCGTACTTCCGGACGATTTGAAAGAAGCGGTCCCAATCCGCCATCTTCTTTGACTTCATCAAATCGAACTCGTTAGCGAACGACCACCATACATTGCGATAAGCGGCCAGCCGGGCCACGATGTAACGCAGATACCGGTCGTCGGTTCCGGCGTTCATATTAGCGTAGCCCCAGCGATCATAGGGATGAAAGAGAATGAGGTCGGCTTCGATTCCCAAATCACGCAGATCCCCGACTCGCTTCTCGAAATGCCGGAAGAATTCGGGATTGAAACGGCTGTAGTCCCAGTCCTTGAGCGGCTTGCCCTCGAACGGATAGAACTCAGGCTCATTCTTATTGTATGTGTAGCTCTTGGGAAAGACACACATTCGCATCTTATTGAACGGCGCATCTTTGAGAGTGGAGAGCGTCTGTTTCTCCATCGCGTTTCCCTGATGCGCCCAGGCGTAGCAGGTTGTGCCGACCTGAAAATAAGCCGTACCGTCGGCATACGCGAGGTGCCATTTCTTATGCACGTGAACAGGGCCGTGATTGCCCGGCGATGGTTTTACACAGGTAAATTGACCTTTTTTGCCGTCCAGCTCGCTACGGTTGCTCCTGGTTACATAGGTCCACTTCCCCGGTGAATCCGGCATAAAGCGAATGCGATAAATACCATTGCCGTCGTAGAATCCTTCCGGGCGAAAAACTCGCTCGTTCTGCCTGAACTCGCCGCTCAGTTGCACATCGGCAAAGGGATTGCCTCCGGAAGGCCCCTGGAGCGCCAGTTCGAAAATTCCCCAGCGATCGACCGTCTTTGAATCAGGTTTGGCCTCAATGATCTCCGGAACCGCGAAAATCATCGTAAATGCCAAAACCATAATCATAATGTTTAAACGATTCAATGGTTTTGCCTGCATCATAGGGCCTTTCTACATAGGTTGAGATTAACCGAGCAAATCTAAGGGCGAGATAATATCGCCGTGTTTATCGCCGGCTGCTTTGAGACGATCGCGAACTTTGGCAAATGTGTCGTAAAGAATCTGCGGCGTATCGGAAACTTTCTCTCTGTAAATCTTCTCGACCCGGTCGAGCTTGGCGAGATTTTCCGGGATGCGGATTGTAAATTGCCGGTCGTAATTTTTCTTCGTGTAATCCTCGTCGAGATGATCTTTAAAGAGTTTCTGAAGATCCTCGTACATCGGGATCATGCCCGTCGGCGTTTCGATTGCCTCAACCTCGCCGTTAACGCGAAGCTCGGCCCACAGGATCCAAACGAGCTTATCAGCAATTCCGTTCAGGTATTTGCCTTTTTCATCCTTGAGGAAGTAATTGACCGAGAAGATAAGGGGCGGATTCTCGATGCCTTCGGCGAAATCCAGATTGTTCTGAATATATTTTCCGAGCGGAATCGAGAGGAAGTCGAGATTCGACATAAGGTTAAAGGTTCTAACGCCTTCCTGGCCGAGCGTAGCTGCGGTTGTTTCCGATTCGAGGCACGCACCTTTTATGAGAATACCTTCGGCCCAGCTAAATGCCTGCTCGACGGGAACCCATGTATCGCTGTCGCGTCCGCCGTAGACAATGCCGCCGACCGGCACGCCGGCGGGGTCGTCGAGCATGGGATCGCGATTGCTAAGGTCCGGGATATTCAGGCAATAGCGCGCGTTTTTATGAGAAGCTGTGATTTCGTTGCCTTTAGAGTCCTTTTTGCCTTTTTGCCATTTGCCCGAGTGGTTGGTTCCCTCTGCCGGCAGGTCGCTGCCCATTCCGAGCCAGTGCGGTTTCTTTGCATCGTCAATGAGAATGTTGGAGAAAATAACCTCGTAAGGGCTTGTGAGGGCCTTGTAGATGATCGGGTCGTCCTGCGAATTGACATCCCGAATGATGCCGAAAATGCCCTTTTCAACATTAACAGCACGTATTTCGGCGTCTTTTTTCCGAAAATAGGCAATATCGTCACCGACGATAGTCTGGCCGGGCAGCATCGATGTTGAAGTTTTTCCACAGGCCGACGGGAACGCGCCGGTGAAATACGTAACGCGACCGCCAGGCCCATGCGCGCCGAGGACGAACATGTGCTCGGCGAGCCAGCCTTCCTTTGAGGCCTTTTGTATCGCCAGTCGCAGGGCCAGTTTCTTCAGACCTATCGTATTGCCGCCATATTGGGTATTGACGCTGTAGACCAGGTCTTCTTCGAGGTCCATATAGACGCGGCGTTTGTCGATATTCTTGCTGACAAAGTTTTCAAGCTCGCCTTCGGAATGGAGAAATCTGAAGAAATGGGGCGATGAACCGATTTTTTTGAACTGCTCATAGCCGGCCCGATAGAGAATCGATTCGCTGTGAGCCACATAGGGCGAGTCGGTGATTTGAACGCAGGGAATCGAGAAATCCGAGTTGAGCGGGCCCAGGCAGTAAAAACAGACTAACATTTCCCGGTCGACCATCGAGTCTTTCAGGAAAGAACGTACTTCTTCGACACCGGCCTGCTTTTCGATGGAATTGAGACTTTCGCCCAAATCAGAGCCGGCCGGTAACAAATACTTTGTTCTGGCCTTATCGCGGGCCTGGTCGTTATAGCCGTCGAAATGGCACGTATGGCCGGCAACGTCCAGCGGTATTTCTTCACCATTCTTAATCGCCAGCTCGCGAAGATACGTTCTATCTTCCTCCGAATCTGTCAATACGGAAACCGAAGCAGCACCGGTCAGTTCAATCGCATCGGCGATAAATTCGTGCATTTTGGGATTATCCAGGGCCATAAGCCTGTTGTAATTTTCCGTTGTCAGCTTTTCTTTCAATAATTCGTTTACATTACTCATTATCTATCAATTACCTCCATACGAGTTAATAAAGTCCAAAAAAAACCGGGCAATTGTAAATGCATTATCGCCCTGAGTCAATTTCTATTTGCTTAATGTGATTTTAATTTTTATCCGTTTCTTTCTTAATATTGCTCATTTTCCCGTCGTCGAGAGTACGCAGACCGTCTATAAGTCTTCATAAATCAGGAATCCTTACGGCATTCTACGTAAATTATGGCAAGCGGTTCGGCAGTCGGCTATGCCGGGGAAGTCCGGCAGGATCGCGCTGCCTTAGCCCATCCAGAATCCTTTGCGATGGGTCATACCCAGCACTTTTCGGCAATGAGGGCAAAAGTACATATACCGCTTACCCAGAACGCCCCTGAGTTCGCGCATCCATACGCTGCGCAATTCAGTCGAACAATGCGGGCATATCGGTTCGACGTTTTCTTTGATTTCCAGAGTTATCATCGAGAATGATTATTACATGAAACAGGGTGGATGTAAACAGGAAATTTCTTCGATGACGGGACGATTCAGGGAGCGGCATCCCTTTTTCGCGTTGACAGCAGTATCAAATTCCTGATCGCCTCGGTGTCTCGGGCCGCGAGCCATCGCTTCTCGAAGTCCTTCTCCTGGGCGATCTGGGCGATCGCCATAAGGGCCCTGAGGTGATAATTTCTCTCGTCCCTGCTGCCGGCCAGGACGAACATGATTTTTACCGGATCGGGGGCGTGCGGGAAGTTGATGCCGTCCCGGGCTCGGATTAGCAAGACGTCGAATTTATGCTCTCCCTCGACCACGATGTGCGGGATGGCAAAGCCCGGCTGGACGACTGTGCCGCCTTCCGCTTCTCGATGGAGGAATTTCTCAAAAAGAACGTATTCATC
>CAZSOR010000281.1:0-6350 GCA_964608395.1 uncultured Pirellulales bacterium | reverse complement strand
ACCAAATGGCGGGAAAAAAAGCAGGAATCGGAAAGAGAATTCGTCAGGACAATCGGCGACGCCGGTGTTTTACCCCAGGGCCGGGTGGCGATCGCCCTGGTATTCGACGAAAAGTTACAAGATGTCAACGAGCCGATTTTGGTTGTGGCCCAGTGGGGCGACAAAATCGATAAAGTCAAAGAGCTGACCAATGAAATCGTCCGCAAAGCCGTTGAAGACGGTGCCCGCCGACAAACCGAGGACTATCGCAGCGTCGAAATTACAACCATCGAGAAGAAACCTCCCAAAGCTCTGAATTATTGTTTCATCGACGATTGCCTGATCGCTTCGACGAGCCCGAACGTGCTGAAATTCGTCATCGCGCAAATCAGAGGGGCCGGCAGTACAACTCTCGCCGATGACCGGGATTATGCCGCCACCGGAAAAGCCGTTGACCCATCCAACGCCGGCAGGATCGATTTCTACGTCAATATACAACAGATCATCAAGACTGAGCTTGCCCAGGATGTCACCGGCAGTGCCAAGGCCTTCATCGACAACATGGGCCTGAATAACGTGACATCGTTCGGCGGCAGCGTCGAGCCGGCCGGAGGACCCGGGGGCTCTTCTTTCGCAAAGGCGATCCTGAAAATCGACGGCGCCAAAGCGGGCATTTGCAAGATGCTCGAAATCGAATCCGGCCCGCTTCGAATGCCGAGATTTATTGCCGCCTCAGCATGCTCGGTATCCGTAGTGAATTTGAATATCACCAAAGCGTTCGATGAGCTTGCCAATATTCTCACTCGCTTTTCGCCCCAAATGGCGGCGATCATGTACATGCCGATTTTGCCGCCCGGTCCCCAGGGCGAGCCCGCCCTGCAGTTGAAAGCCGACATCGTCGACCATCTCGGCTCGCAGATTATCCTCGCACAGAGCATCGACAAGCCCCAGCCGGACCGCGGCGCCGCCCGCTCGGCAGACAAACAACCTTCTCCCGTGACACAATCAGTAATTGCGGTGGCGATAGACAATCGAAACGCCCTCGAAAAATCCCTGTCACTCATTCACAGCAAAATGATCGCGCCGAACAATCCAGACGCCAGGCGAGAGCTTCTCGGCCACACGATCTATTCCGTCGATCTCTCGGGCTTCTTTCCCGGTTTCGGCCCTAATCCCATGACACCAATGCAAGCCCCTGCAGGTTCCGGCACTCCAAAAGTACCGCTGTCGGCATTCACCGTTACCGACACGCATCTGCTTTTCGCAAGCCAGGACGCCATCGAGCATGCCATTCGCGCGCTGGGCGGCAGCCAGGCCGAATCGATAGGTTCGGCAAAGTGGTTCAACAAAGCCAAATCGAACATTCCATCGGCCGTGGGCATTGCCGGCCTGCAGAACAATGCCGTCTCCGGCGAGTACTTCTGGTCCACGCTGCAGCAAACGAAAAAGCCGGATGATGCTAACGGCGACGACAAACAAAACCAGCTTAGCGTCGGAGTCAGCTCCGGCTCGCTCTTTCCGCAGATAATGTTCACGCAGGCCGCCGACATGCTCGATTTCAGCCTGCTGCCGGAATTCGAAGCCGTAAAGAAGTACTTCGGCCTGTCAACCTTTTACGGCATCAGCCGCCCGGACGGATTCTTTTTCGAGTTCAAGTACCTGAATCCCGAGGCCTCCGAATAATCCCGGCAGGGAGTACGGAGCCTGATTCAAAGGGAAATTGGCTTTGATTGGCTTTGTTTTTTGGTGCCAAAAACCGCCCAAAATCACAAAAACCTCCATAAATCCATTCTATTACTGACTTAACGCTATTTTGCCTATATTAACATTGGCTTTGTTTTTTCAACTTGGGTTTTCAACCCCCAGAAAATCTGGGGGCTAAATAATATTGGGTTTGAATTGGCTTTGTTTTTCGCAGCCTTCAAAGCGTAAAATTCTTCATAAACACCTTTCATATAAGACATTGCGTCATTTTAGCCCTACCGCAAATTGGCTTTGTTTTTTCAAATTAAGCTCAATATTTCGTCGTTTTCTACTCTTTTTCACCTGTTTTTTTCATTAATCTGCCTTTTTTCGACCCGGCACCAGTGGTGCGGGCTAAAATTCGTTCTGCGTTCTGCGTAAGGAGTCCCGAGGACTGCGTGATTCTGAATTCTGTATTCTGTATTCTGTTTTTATATATTCTACGACCCGGCCGGCGAAAAGGCGGGCTTTTTCCGGAAAAATCTCCGTTACACGGCGTTCTTTATTATTCACTTCCAAGGCCGTAAAAAACTCTAAGAAAGAATCAAATAATCAATAGTTCACCCCATGAGATAGGCGAAGCCGCCATCTCACGGGGTAAATCGACAATCGTAAACTTCTGAGCCCCCACACCCATGCAAAACAGCTTAGGATACAGTTCAGAAAGAACCCATCCTCAAAATATAAAGGAGTGAGTTTCAAGAAACGGACAAAGAAATGGCAAGTCCAGATACACTATGACGGCAAGAGCAAATTCATCGGATCCTTCGACAACGAAATAGAAGCCGCAAAAGCGTATGATAAAGCCGCCAAAAAATATTTCGGCGAGTTAGCAAAACTAAACTTCCCGGATTAAAATGAAAAGGATGTACGAGTACGTCAGAAGGGGGGGGGGAATGTATGCCTATTTGGCAGGCGGGCACCTTTAATTATTCCTAACGTACATTTTTATTCCCCTAATTAAATACTTGAATTGTCAAGACATGTTTGCTATTATATAAAAATAAAGCTGAGCGTCGTAGCCGAGTGGATGTAAATGGAAAATGTCAGATTATTATATTGCTTCTTAAAGGAAAAATATAAAAATTACTAATAGGAATTAATTATGCTTGCTAATTCATTTAGACTAAGAAGTATCAAATTTGCTTTCCTTTTTGGCCCACCAAGGTTTGTAAAGAGGGAAGAAGCATCGAAAGTTCACAGTGCCGTATGTAATAAAACTCGTCTTGATGATTTTTCATTCAAATATAGCACGATAGAGCCGGAGAAACGTCTTTCATCAAAAGGATTTTCGATTGTTTTGGAACGGAAGGAAGGCCAAGGGACATTGTCAGCAAGAATTGATAATAAAAATATCCATGAGCCCATTAGGATTCTTCTTGAATATATTTGGCCTCCGAATAATGAACATGCAATGCAATACTTTGACAGTATATCAGAATCTATATATGAATCTTTGGAAGGAAATTGGACAAAAGTTTTAGCTGAAGTGCGATTACGAGCTCAATGCAATACACGTTCAAATGATGGATTGGCCTTTTTAAGAGAAAAAGTATTTGGATTACCGAAAGTATATATCTCAGAACTTGGAGGACCATTAACCTTTTGTAGTGCGAAGCTTGAAGTTAGTGCGACAAACCCTCCTTCTGAAGAACAAATTAAAGGAGCAAAACGAGAGTTATTGATAGAGCCTCTTAGGGAGGACAAAACATGTGTTTTCCTGGAATTAGTAAGCCAGTGGCCCCAAGTTGCTCCATTGCAAATAAAGCAAGCAGGTCCAATTGTAATTGAAAATATTCGAAGAATAGATTCTAATCCTAGTGTATATATTGAAGAGGCATTATCATTCTTCAACGAACAAGTTGAACAATTGGCTAATATCGGTAAGGAGTAGGTGTTTATGAATATCACAGAGAAACAGTTTGATAAATTGCAAATGTCTTACGGCCATCAACTTTATGTGCAACAACAGACAAGTTTTGTTGGAGATGATGCGAATGATTCTTTAAGGGATTGGAGTGGCCGTGAAAATTTCTTTGTTTCATTTAAGAACTCAACTGGGAGCGAGGAGTACAATAGAGAGGAAGAAATGGACATTGAATGGGGCAAAATTGCTAAATTATCAGGGGAGCGATGGTCAAAGGAGAATCCATATTGATTGTTCCTTTACCTGGAGATATATATTGGGCCTATATTGAATCAGAACACCGTAGGCCAATCATTATTGTATCTCGACAAAATTTAAATTTAGGTAAATATGTTGTAGCCATACCTCTCACTTCTAAAAACCTTGAGAAAAGGTGGAATCTTCCAAATTGTGTTCCATTCAAAGCAGGCTCATTCGGCCTCAAAAAGAATTGTGTAGCTCAATGTGAGGGTATTACGGTAGTTGATAAAGATTTTATTCAGTTAAATTCAGGGCCAATTGGAACACTCAATGACGAAAAGTGGCATCTATTATCGCATGCGATTGGATATGTTATCTGTGCAATATATGAGCCGGAATGAAGAATCCTGTGTCCACTATATTCAATTCCTGCCGATGTCTGAGTCTCAAAGCTCTGCAGTAATTAAGGGCAGCCCATATCCTCCATCAAAACCTATCATTATCAAGCACAACTCATCAAAAAATGTACCCCCTATGGGGCAGGCGTACATCTTAAATTTTCCCGCTCACAAGTGAATAACCTCTACATTGTCCGAGTGTTTCTGGATTTGCTCAGCCACAAGCCGACGATGGCAATGTTCAGGGATATGTTCGCTGCAAAGAAGACAGTCGCGGTCACGTAATAGCTTTACCGCCGTTTCGGCAACTCGGCGTTCTACCATCAGGTCAACAAACCTGCGTTCATATTCGGCCCATGAGCACATTTTCTTCTTGAAGTCATCAAGAATGTCCTGTGTAGGTGCGAAATCCTGGATGTGTACGTAGTCAATCCCCGCTATAGCATGGAGGAAGTATTTTAGGTCTCGTGCTTTTGCGAATCCAGCAATTTGTGATGTGTTATTGAGCCGGACATCAACAATTCGGCTCACACCGGCATTCTGTAAAATTGCAAAAAACTCTTCGGCGGATTTTTTCGTAAAACCAATAGTGAAGAGTCTCATGCTTCTGCCGGTACCTTTCCGTATGCGATTCGTTCAGCCTGCAGGTAAAACGCTTTTTCAATGAGCGCAGTCGTAGAAGTCAGATCTCCGAAAAGTTCGGGCTGAAGCTTATGCAATTTGACAAGTCTTTCCTGTAGATGCTCGTGTGTCTCTGTGGTTCCATCGCCAAGGATATGAGTTATTTTCAAATCCGGTGATACCTTTATTATCTCACGGCATACGAGTATAGTTCTATGGCATACTATAGGATCGCCTTCCGAACACATCAGCGCAACTCTGTAGGTCTTAATGCTATCGAGTAATCGTTGAAGACCAGCTCGAAAAATAGGTAAATGGGCGATAACCTCATATTTGGCCTGTCCCTCGATATAGCAACCCTCTTCGGACCGCCGTGCCCCTAATTCCCTGCCCAAGAACATATAGTCAATGTCGCCATTCCTTAAAACATTCTCAAGTACGTCCTTATTGAATTGAGGCGAGTATTTGCTATAGGGACTAGATCGAACATCGGCTATTGCCTCAATTCCATAACGCTTCAAAAGATAAGTAAATGTATCTATCGTATGCGTTGAATGTCCAATCGAGAATAGAATATTTTTTGAATTGTCTACTTCCATAAAATCCACCATATTCTCATTACTTTCATATATATCAATTATAACATCTTATTTCTTTGTTGTAATCAGGAAATGTATATATTCCGTTTGCTTGCAGCCAATATCCGTTTCTTTCATCATTAGGTGGCTGATATTTTCTGCTAAGGCCTATACGGAGATATACTTCTTCTTGAGCTTTAATCATAAAATTGATTTTTCTTAATTCATTACGTGAATGATGTTGAAGTGCATATTCATGAAATCCAAGATCCGTGATCGGAATATACCCGAACTTTCTACCCGATAAGTCCCGAAAGTTGAGTTTTATTTTTCCTGGTTTATAAGAATCTTCAATAATTTTTATTTCAGATGGAGAAATACTGACCGTAATAATCGATCTTTGCACTTCATAACCAATAGGAATGTGTTTCTGATAATCATTTAGCGTAACCTCAAATCCATCTTCTACACTTCCATATAGACCTTGTCTGAGCGCGTTCTTAAAATCGCTGGAACTACTTGGACCAAGATACTTCAGCTTTTTGTAGCTATAGTCTTCTTGATGTGGGCCAGTCCTCTTAGGAGAAGGAGTGAAATCACCACTCAATTTAGCGCCTGGCAAAACATTCAATCTTCGGCATTCTGAAAGTGCTAAATAGGGCATTGGCCGAATGCATTCACCAGAATCTTCATCAATGCCCGCTGTGCATACAATTTTCGGATTATGAAATCTGGTTAAATCAGTAACGATGATTATGCGATTCATTTAAAGGATCTTTCTTTTCCTTAATAGACGCCTCAAACTTCTCTGCTTTTAAGATACAGCGTTTCTCGATGGAAAATGTTACCTACGATTTTTTAAAAAATTGGTAACATCTCACTCAAGTGCCATGTTTTCTTGTAGGAAGCATGGGGATGTTTCCG
>CAZSOR010000280.1:0-6350 GCA_964608395.1 uncultured Pirellulales bacterium | reverse complement strand
TTTGGACATTAAAAGGAAGGAGGTAATACCATATTGCAAAGCACCTCGCGGGCTGGGGATCGGGCATCTGGGCGAGCAGCAGAAAATCTCCGAGACGCCGCAAAGCTGTTTTGTATTTATCATCGCGATAAACCCGATAGGCATCGATGAGTGTTTGAGTTACGTAGCCGGGGACGTTATCGTTGAGGGTGTACATGTTCCAGTAGTTCTTAATCCGTCCTTCTGTCCGCCAGTCGTAGTTTGGATAACTTGACTTGATTATAGGTTGCTGCTCTACCGGGCCGGTCCAGATCTGCGGGAAAGCGCCGTTTGGAAACTGGGCGGCAAGCAGGGCGTCGAGCGCAAATACGACAGATTCGTGAATCTTCTTATGCTCAAATCCGTGTGCTTTGTCGACGAGGACTAACAATCGAATGGCCGATTGTGTTTGTCCATCGTCCAGTGACGAGTTGTTCTTGCCGTGTCCTTTGCCGTTACGATACAGGGCGACGCGCCCGTTCGGATCAAAGTCGATGCAGTTGGTCCAGCCGCCGGATTGAAGTTGCCCGTAAATCAACGCCTCTGCAGCATCTGTTGCCACATCGAGATAGAACTTCTCGACAGTGGCTTCGTACGCTTTGAGATAAGCCATGCCGACGGTTGGTGTGCCTGGCGGCTGCACCCAGATTTGATCGGCGGTGGCTGCGCCCTCTCCCCACCGCTGCTTTAGATCGATGCTGTAGGAGTAAACGTATCCGCCGTGCGAAGCGACTTCGGAGCGAAAGAAAGTCGCTGCCTTACGCATCGTATCAACCGACCATTCACGCAGGTCTCTTTGCGGGCTGCCGGTAGATAGCCTGACGGAACTCAACAGCATAACAAACGTAAAAACAACTATGATTCTGCCCAGAATCTTCATGCTGAGACACTCCCGGTTTTACTTCAGAAGCAGTATTCCTGCAGTTTTGCATTCCAGACCGGCATGGCTTGGCGGCAATCCCTTCACTATGAGGCAAAGTTGATCAGCAGAATCTTCCGGCCGCGAAATTGTGACAGAGATACAGGTTTGTTATCCGCGATGCAGGGAAGAGTAAAGTCAGGATGGGATTGGCCCACACGCGGTGAATAACCAGCGGCGAGAGAAGAAAGGCATCCCGATGCTAACATTAGCAGGCTCCAATTCCGAATCATCCACCTCACATAAAAACCGGAATTTATCATTACATATTAGTTCAATTAACTACGGATATCAGCTTCCGCCCAGAAGGTCCGCCTTGAGCGCTTTTATCGCAGTCTCACAATGGTATGAGAAGTTATCGTGTCCATCGGTTATTACCGAGCCGACAATCGCTCCCGTTGCACTGTCCACAATCCGGATACGCAGCTTCTTTATGCCGATATCGTCAGTCCCGTCATGATACGTGCACATAATCAGAGCTTCGACACTGAAAAGATCCTTTATTTTGGCACGCATTTTCTCGTTCAGTCTTCCCTGCAGCAAATCCTGCTCATCGATGATTTCCTGCAGCCGTTTCCTTTCGACAAAGATAATAATTTGCCCGGGAAAAGCTTTGGTGTAGAAGGCCATAAATATTTGTTCCTGTTCGGGGGTCAGGCCGATGATTGCCAGCCGGCTATGTGTAATAAGCTCGGGTCTGGTAAATAACGCTTCTGTCTTCCGAGCGCATCCTGCTGAAATGGCCAGGCCCGCTACTACAAGAAACACGGAAATACTGCAAAGAGATCTGGTTCGTATTTTCATTGTGTCACTCCCTAACAGTCTTTGAGAACAATTATTCGTGCAGGCAAAGCGGGTATCACGCCGGGTTTTTGCTTTCTGCCAATCTCGAATATTCTGTTCTTTTGCCGACATAACTTCTTATCTCCATACAAAAAGCCATCTTCGAATATTTTACAAAGAATATACCATCATGAGCACTCTGGCAAGTATCATTTCGAATCCCATATTGCGTTTCTGGATAAAATACCTCTGCTTGAAGGAGGAGAAAAAGAAGCAGAGGCTTGTATAAGATGCAGAGAATTAATATTCGTTATTATCACGCTTGTCCGGCGGGGCGGTCAATTGTGTTGACTCAGTATTTCGATGATAAGGCAAGATAACCTTTAAGGAGTAATTGCTTTTCGGCTGATTCTTCCTTTTTTAACCAGTTTGTTCATTTTTCTTTCGATTTGCCCGACACTCTTGTCGAGGAGCCGGGCAATTTCGTTTGGATTGGTGATCTTCTTCTCAAACAATGAGGTAACTCTCTTATTTAGCAATGTGCCGTTTATGATTGCTATTACTATTACACCTATAACAAGCCCGGTCAGGGCACCATGTTTTGCGAATATGTAGGGAGCCTCCCTCCAAAATGAAAGTTGGCTTAAATCGTCAAGATATGCCGGCTCAAAATGATTTACATAAGAGTGACCGGCCCACAGCCCGAGAAGCCAGCCCAAAATAAAGCCTACGTGCATTCCAAAAATATATTCGACTGCCGGTTTGACAAAAAACAACAGCTTATCCAGCAATCTTTCTATCGGAGCATTAATCCAGAATACACACGGGGAATTTTCCATTTTACATTCTCTTGCTGAATTGATTGATTTAACATAGCTTTCCATGACTTGTACCATGTAGAGGCAGAGCTGTTTGTTTGCATCTTTACACAATTATTGTGTAACAATTCTACGGTTTAATCCGGACGCCCTTGAAGAAATGGGAAGCATCCGTTGTTTTCTGTTTTACCGGGAGTTGGCCTTTCTTTAACATTTGAGAGATCTCATTGTAATCAATTATTCGCAGCGTTAAATCTTGTTCTGTCTGCTCAATTTCGATAAGCTCGTCCGGTATAAGATGAAAAGCATAGGCATATGGCTCATTCGGATTTAACTCGGATTCATCGGAAAACACTGCCAGGAATTTCCTGCCGTTAAGCCGAACAAGATTTGCAAATAATTGATTTTCCGTGCCATCTTTCTCAACGAATCTCAGATCATAGGCTTTCTCCCCTGATTTTTTGGAATCCAGTATTTCGCCGTCCGTTCCCTCCCATTGTCCGACGATGTTTGAGTCAAAGACCAGGTCACTATCGGTGTATAGCGGTTCTAAACGTATCATATTACTTGCATCATCGGATTCATCGCCGAATATAGTCTCAACGTGCGCGACCACGAATTCCTGAAGTTGTTCGGTTGTTGCGGTAAGCACAATGCGTTCGTCTACGACTTCATGCTTTAGTGCATCCGGATTATCTTCCAACATGTCCTCAACTTCATCATAATCGATTATTCGTAACTGCAGGTTCGGATCGATTCGGTCAACCTTCATGAATGTATGTACTGCAACCAGGTGCATTTTATAGAAATCATCCAGGTCTTTTATGTGCTCGCTATCGGGATAGAGATCAAGAAACATCATGTCTTTGATTTTTACCAGATGTGCCTCGAATCGGACGCATTCTTCTTCCATATCATATATTCTCAATTCATATTCCTTCTCTCCGGCTTTTCGAAATTGCCATATATCGTCTTCATCTGTCCTCCACTTACCGACAAGCCCTTCTTCAAAAACAAGGGTTTCATCAGTGTAAAGTTGGTGAAGAGACGGCAGGCAGCCGCTCAACAGCAGAACAAGCAAATAGAATACAGTTTTCTTCGTTTTCATCTTGAGTACCTTTCCAGTTTTTGTGTTATCTGTTACCATGTTGTATTGGTGCTTTGGGGACAGCATCTTTCTGAAAAAATCATAAATATCGATATTTTATTAGGGAAACATTTCTGGGACAGTGATATGGCCGGTAATCATATACCGGGTGTTTGTGAGCCTAAGTTCTTTAATCTGATTTATTTACCGCGTTTGAGCAGCCTATTGGCTCTCCAGAGGGGGACACGCCATGAGACGAGCATCCAGATTATACCTGTTATAATGAGCGAAACCGGCCACGCGAAGTAATTCTTCAGGTATTCGGTGGTGAACCGCTGTACCGCTGTGGCGATACCTGCGAGTCCTGAAAAGAAGAACGATTTCATTTGCCTTGCGACGCTGCCGAAGACAAAACCTATCGACGCTATTGGTAAGAGTATACGGTAGACAATTGTGTGACTCTCGGAAATATTCAACTCATCCGAATCGAGCATTCTCAAGGTGCCAAGGATGTGTACGGGGCCAAGCCAATTGAGAATCGATGCTAAAGTACGTTGAAGCCGGGTTCCCAGCGACCTGCATACTCCTGCAAGTCCAAGATATATCAGCCCGTTGACTATGAAGCTGAGAAGCCTGGATTCGTCCTCTTCGAGAAATTTTGGATTCCACCGCAGCAGCCAGCCGAAAATTGTGGCATCAGAGACGGCAATAATAGACAGGCAAGCAACAATCAATACCAGACCCGCCATGCAAAGGGGCCACGCGAAGTGGATGAACTTGTGCCGGTCTAATATCACGCCCAGCACAAAAAAGCCGATGCCTGGATACAGATACCTGCCGGCTACGATTTCAGGTGCCCAGGATTCGAATTCATCGATTGGTCCTATCATTCCGGCGATTATGTAGCAGCTCGTAAGCCAGGCAAGAAATGATATTATGCCGAAAAGCACGAAAATTGATGACCGGGTAAGTCGCAGGAAGAAAAGTGAAAACGCAAACCAGCACCATGATGAATAATACAATTGGGCATTACCGATAATCACGTATGATTCCTCTTGCCTCAGGAATCCCTCTATTGATTCTATCCCCCAATGGTAATTGGCGGGGGTCAATAAGTCCCACTGAGCCAGAGTCAGCAAGAACGTAATAGGCACTAAAAGATTCGCAGTCGATAGAAATCCGACAGCCAGCCTGCTTTCGCTTCTGTTCCACATAGCGGAACCAAGTATGATCATCAGAGTAGTCGCGGCTACTGCGGGTAAGGGCCTGAAGAACGCAGGAATATTCTCCCATGTCTTGTAGAAGAGCACAAAACTGCCTAAGACAACGATCCAGCCACCTAAATATAAGCAGACCTGTGAGAAAGACAGCTTTCTCGCTTCAATAATTGACAAATCGGGCGGAGATATAACGCGTTCATAGATATTCTCCAGCCGGTCAAATTCCTTCTCTGTCAGCAGCTCATTGTCGCGCCATACCTTGAGTTTTTGACGATGATAAAATACTTCCTGTTGAATTTTGTCCGACAGGAAGGATGGCCTGGACCATACTTTTTCGCCTCGAAGGTATCGGTTAATATCTTCCGCTAAATCCCGCGCTGTCGAATACCTGTTTTGGGGATCTTTTTCCAATGCCTTGAGGCATATGTTTTGCAGGGATATCGGAACTTTCTGTCGAATAGCGCTTGGCAGTTCGGGGTGTTTCGTCTTGATAGCCTCGAACAACTTCCTGGGATCGGTCTGCGGAAAGGGTAATGTGTCTGTGAGCAACTCGTAAAGCAGAATGCCTAATGCGAAAACATCGGTCGAAGGGAAGATTTGTATAGGCTTGGTAACCTGTTCAGGTGCTGTGTATGTTGGTGTGCCGCGGTAAACGTCTTGCTTAACGCCGGACAAATATTGTGTTTCAAGTGCTATTCCAAAGTCTAAGACCTTGGGTTTATGGTCCGAGCTGACGAGAATGTTTGAGGGTTTAATATCCCGGTGTATAATTCCGCGTGCGTGGGCTGCAGAGACGGCATTCAATACATTCAAATAAATGTTCAATCTTTGCTGTAACGGCAGGTCCTTCCATGCATCCGTCAGGGGCAGGCCGTCCACCCATTCCATAACGATAAACCGCTGCTCTTCGATTTCACCTATTTCGTAAACCTGGGCTACACTGGGATGGTTAAGCTGGCTCATCAGGCGAGCTTCATGCCATCGTTTTGAGTTTGTGTCGTCCGTGGAGATTTTTTTCCGAAGGAACTTTACGGCAACCAGGCGATCCAAAACCGTATCAGCTACCTGGAAGACATGCCCTGCGGCACCTTCGCCAATTTTCCTGATGACACGATACCGCTGACCTAAAAGCGTTTGTGCCTGATCGACTGTGGATATTTCCTTTTTGCTGAACTCAAAAGGCTCCGAGCTTGTGCTTTCAAAAGTGCGTAATTCGACAAGAAGTTTTTCATTCTCCCGGGCTTCGGCAACAATGGTTTGACAAGCTTGGCAAGCCTGTAAATGAGCTTCGAACTCAGCAAGAACCTGTGGCGCTAACCGGCCCTGGATATAATGCTCAATGACCTCTTGTCGCGGACATTTCATCTGATTATCATTTTGATGTATCATTCGAACCGTTGCCTTAATTCCCGTAATCGAGACAGAACTCGACTCTTGGCTATGTACACCGCATTTGGGGACATATCAAACCTCTGGCAGACTTCCTTAACAGTAAATTGATCTAT
>CAZSOR010000279.1:0-6352 GCA_964608395.1 uncultured Pirellulales bacterium | reverse complement strand
AATTCGTCAAATCAGCCTCCCCGGACAGGCAAAAAGAGGTAAAATACCGCTGGAGAATCACTCTTGGATGGTCGATATTTTATCTAATAAAAAAGTTGACAATCAGTCGAACGGCTGCTAACTTGAAACAGCGAACGAGTTGTTTGGCGATTCAAATGTTTTTGGGTTTTGGGATAAGAACCACTTTTTTGGGAGATAGAAAAATGCGATCTTATATGAATCTGTTTATTTTCGCTATTTTAACATGTTTAGTATCCATTGGCCTTGCCCAGCAAACTGCTACGGCGTCCGGCAGCTCTCAGGAAGTTGATACCTCGTCCTTTCCTTATACGGCCGAAATAACCGGTAATGACGTTTATGTTCGCTCCGGCCCGGGCACGAACTTTTACCACTGCGGCAAGCTCAACACGGGCGACAAAGTAAAAGTGGTCGGCAAACAGTTTAGCTGGTCCCGCGTCGTTCCACCGGCCGGCAGCTTTTCCTGGATTTCAATGCAGTATGTCACGATTAACCCGGCCGATCCGAAGGTTGGAACAGTTACCGGTGACAATGTTCGTGTCTATGCCGGCTCTGATTACGTCAAGCCGCTCTATTCCACGACCCTGCAGGGAAAACTCAGCAAGGGCGAGAAGGTCAAGCTGTCAGGCGAGCAGATGGACGATTATTATAAGATCGCCTCTCCGCCTTTTGCCTATCTCTGGGTCAGCACTAAATTCACCAAGGCGATACCTGAGCCTGTCGAAGCTCCGCCAGTTATCCCGACTCTGACCTCGCCGCCTGTCGAGCCGAAAGTCGGATCGACCGAACCAAGTGACGCCAACGCAATGACCGCAGTTGTTCCGGAGCCTGCAGTTCCCAAGTCTCCGCTCGAAAGATATCGCGTTTTGAAAGAGCAGGCCAAGGCCGAACGAGCCAAACCCGCAGATCAGCAGGATTACACGGACCTGAAAAAGGCGCTGCTTGAAATCGCCAACGACAAAGAGGCCGGCAACGCGGCACGCTTCTCGCAGTTCGTCGTCAGGCAGATCGAGGGCTACGAGCTGGCTTTGGCGGTCGTAAAAGAAGTCAAGCTTCAGAATGAGCAGCTCGAAAAGGTCAAGGCCGGAATCAATAAAGCCAAAGCGACAAGAATGGCCGAAGTTGGAACTATGGGTAAGTTCGCAGTTGTCGGCGAATTCCAAACTTATCTGACGTACGGCCCGGGACACTACCGGGTTGTTGACGAAGCCGGCAAAATGGTCTGTTACGCTTTACCAACCGGTGTAGCTTCGCCAATGGATTTAGACGGTTTCGTCGGTCAGAAGGTTGGCCTTGTCGGGACGATCGAGCCGCACCTGCCGACAAAGAAAGCTCTCGTAAGATTCACGGCAATTGTAAAGCAATAATCGCTGGCTGTCTGCTGCGTTAATTGTTTTTCAATATGTCCCCTCCTAATCTGGGCGCCTCGTCTCCGCTCGGCATGAAGGGTAATATACCCCTTCTCTTCACCCTGAGCGTAGTCGAAGGGCGGCAAGCTCTGCAAATCCCGCCGCCTCATCCTGCTCGTACTGATAATCCTGCTCATACGGCCCAAATAGTTCGGACCATTCGTACTCAAGCCTTGGCGTCCTGCCTATACCATCGATTCGACCGTCCGCCCAGATGGTCATATCCCCTTTGCCGCGATAGGCGACACTCAGTCGCTGGAAGCCTTCCTGCCCGCCGGCAGGGTCGACGAGACTCCAGTGACTTTCCTGTGTCTTGGGAGTCTCATCGTTATAATAAACGTCGGCTCCGAAATTTTCGTCGAACGGCGTGTAAGTCCCGTCAGTCCATTGGTTGGTCGTAATCATCGCTTCGCCATGGTGCCAGACGTTTTGCGGCGTGCGCAGATCGTAGAAATCAGGCCCGGTCCGATTCGGATTGCATGTCATAACACCGCCGCAGCCTTCCGGCGCATAGTAGTTCAGGAATGTGCCCGTCATGATCTCATACTCCTGCAGTTCCGCGAAAACGCCGCCGAGTTGACTTGACAAATCTGAGCCGGGAAGATAAGTAAGCGCATATCGGCACGCAATCATTCGCGGCATGCGCCCGAATGATATGTCCGCTCCCCATGATTCGTAATCATGGAGCGATACCAGTGTGCCGAACTCATTGACGCCCTGGGCCGATGTCACCATGCCCGGGAATCCCAGGTTGACCCAACGGGCCGAACCGTCATCGGGGACATAAACAAACAACACATGGTGGTTCAGACTGCCGATGGGCGTCGGAAAATCCAGTCGACGAGTGGACAGGGTCTTAATTGGTGCCGCGACATACCGGCCCCAGCATGTATGGCTTCGGCATGCGTAACTCAGGTCGCCGATTGCGTTGAACATTTTAAGATCGAGTTTGTTGATACCCGCAGCGGGGTATTTTTCAGCCAGCGCCTCGACCATGCCATCCAGTTCCTGCTCGATTTCGGCCGGCCTCCACACAGAACCGGCCATCACGATTCTTAATACACTATACCAGACGCCCAAGAGCTCCTTCGTCTCCTCCGCCGTTTTAACAATGTAATCCGCCAGGAGGTCCCCATGTGCATAGCCCATTTGGTAGTACGAGCCGTAGAGGCGTACGACAGTGTATCCCTGTCCGGCGGCGTTAAGTTGCTGGTCTATGATTACACCATTAGCGACGGCGATCGATAATGAAAGACTCGCTTGCGGCGTGCCCCCATAGGCGCCCATGTTGATTCTGTCGCCGTTGGGAAGCAACTCGAAAGCAACCGGACTGTTCGGATCACCTGCGTCGATGCAGTCGCTCGTTAAATCATCGATGACCCAGCTTTCGCTGGCCGGGTCCCAGCGCCCCGTCTGCGATTTCAGATGATAATCGCTATCGACCCATGCAGCATTCGGATCGTTTGGCTCAACAACGATATTAGGATCATTGACATCGGCCCAATAGCCGGGCTCGGCAAAACACGGATCGACAGATATGGAACCCGAGCCCGCTAATGTGTCGTCAACTCCGTTATCACGCATGTAGTTAACATCGTTATGCCACGAATTGTTGTAATTCAATATTGGCGAACCGGTCACATAATTATGATTGATACCATTGATATGCCCCGTAATGATGTTATTTATAATAACAGGTGAAACCATCACCCTCAGTGTTATTCCATCTATCTCGTTATTCACTATCGTATTGTTGATAATGCCCGGATTGCTTGGTTTTTCCTCTGAGCCGTAAATATAAAAACCATTGAAATTGTTCTTGATGATGTTATTTCTTACCTCAGGATTAGCCCCGTCCCAAACACCTATACCGATTTTGCTATGAACAATAATGTTGTTTCTGATGATAGGCGCATAACTTCCATCTACATATACGCCGCAGTTCATATGTCCTGAATCATTCTCCCCGCTGTTTCTTAATGTAAAACCGCTAATAGTTACGTCATTAGCCCGGGCATCCACGACATCTCCATATCCATTGGCGTCTATAATCGTCGCTTCAGCCCCGGCTCCTGACAGATTAATCCCATCTTTCAGGGTGATATTCTCGTAGTATGTACCGGGTGCTACGCTGACTGTGTCGCCATATTCCGCTGCATCTATCCCGGCCTGTATGTTTTCGTAGTCCGCCCCGGCATCATCGTCCACGTAAATGACCTTGCCATAGACGAATGGGCAGAAAAGGACCACGATGAGCATCAAAGGGATTGTCCGAAAAACTCGTGCAAATCCGGCTTCCATCATTCTTTGTTCCTCCAGCCCCCATCTTTTCAGGCAATAGGGCAATAAACGGCTTTCCCCGATTATTTCTGTTACATAGTATACCAGAAGGTGGCTGTACCTGCAAAGTGCAAAAGACAGGAAGGATGAGCGATGAGAGACGAATCGTTCGTTGTCCTGCCTCTCTGTCATAAATCGTCGCCCGGCCTTTGTTCTACTCCTTTTGGAGTAGTTTGGGCATTGAAATTGGCTTTGATTGGCTTTGTTTTTTCGGCTGCCGAACCCTGCATAATTTTTCATAATCCTTTGCATTAACTGAGGTTGCATTAATTTCAGCCCCTGTAAAATTGGCTTTGTTTTTTCAAATCGCCCCTTTCAAATTGTTTAGTATTTAGAGCTTAGTGCTTAGAGTTTCCGGCCGAAGGCCGGCGGATTGGCTTTGTTTTTTCAAATCGTACCCTTTCAAATGTGCCTTCGGATCTGTCATTCCGCACTTGATGCGGAATCCAAAATCATTAATAAGACTGGATTCCTGTTTTCACAGGAATGACAAAACCATCATTCGCTCCTATCAAATTGGCTTTGAATTGGCTTTGTTTTTCGCAGCCTTCAAAGCATGGAATTCTACATAATCACCTTTCATATAGATACTTAAGCTCATTTTGCCCATTCGCAAATTGGCTTTGTTTTTTCAAATTAACCACGAATTAACCTGGCGCAGCCTCGGGCTTCGCCCTTGGCCGCAACCAAAAAGTTCGTCTTATAGAAAAGCTTCGTAAATTGCTGCAAATACAAAGGTTACGAGTGGCCAAAACAAAAATCGAGCATAAAAAACAACGTTTTGAAAGATTGTATTACGAATAAACACCGGATTTACTCTCATTTTTGCCTTTTTTCTTCTATATTTCTCAATTCTACATTCTAAATTCCACTTACGACATACCACATACGAAATACGAATTCGTTAAGTATTATACGAAAAATCACACATAAAGGCGGGCTAATTCCAAATAAATCTCCGATACACGGCGGCCACTATTCGTGCTGTGGATAATCAACTTAAAGTAGACAGGATTAACAGGGTAAAATGGGGAAAAGAAAAAGATAAAAATCTATGTAAATCCTGTAAATCCCGTCCATAAACAACTTTTCTTCCTTGCTCGACACCGAGACAGCATCTATAATTGAACATATCAGTCCGGCAACTCCTACAATTGCAATGCAGTCCTGACGGAGCGGATATGATAGCTCTGAAGCGGCAACGGCGTACTTTGTGATTTCTTGCTTTATGTCAAGAGGCTTGGGATTTTATACGAAAACCATGTATACATCGTCAGGCATTAACAAAATCCGACGAGAAAGGAGAATGTAAACATGATAGGACTTAAGTGGATATTGACTTTGATCGCATTTATTGGAATAGCAGGATGTGCAACAAACAAATCAGATGCAGAGCCAGCCCAAAATCTCAACACCATCTATTCATCTCTGGAATCTATAAGCAAACATCCAAAGAGTGAAGTCGACAGTGATGCAAAAAGCAGAAATAAGGAATTTGCATGGAGAGACGCGGAACAAGTTAACACTATCACTTCATATCGAGATTTTATAAGCAGGTATCCAATGAGCAAATTTGCCCTTGATGCAAAAAGCAGAATTGACAAATTACTGCAGGAGGCAGGTCCTTTTATTGAAGGTACATATCGAGGTACGGCTGAAGACAAAAGTGAGATGGATATCACCTTGGTTGGATATGGAGAATCGATCAAAGTAAGCCGCCTTGGGTATAAATTTGCCGGCAGCATGCGTGTTGTTGATGTACTGATGGGAGCCAAAGCACCATTCGGGACAATGGAAAACAGGGAACTCAATTTTCAGTTTCCGGTCTTTGTATCTTTTATGTTGCCACGTTTGAACAGCACAAGTGCTAACGTGGGAATAGCGGTCTATAAGGCACGACTTAAAGATGACAATGGTATTTTAATTTGCGAATTGGAACGTATAGAGGAACTTTCGTCTGAGTATAAGAATCTAACGATGAAACAGATCAGCATGGAGGGGGAAATGCCCGATGGAACGGGCATGCTACAGAAATATCGATTTGTTCTTGGGAGATAATAGGGATGGACGCAATCCTGTTCGGCACAAGGATTGATGTGTGATTTATAGGAAAGAATTACCAAAAACTTTTTTTGCATATTACCTATTTTAAACTTGCGCGCTGGAAAATACAAGAAATACAAGGGACAGCGGGGCTGTTGAAAAAGCCCCCTGATTCTGGTATATATATTATCCGTAGTGGGGGCTAACTTCGAAGATCCAAGGGGTCAGGCTTTAATTATTGCAATTCCTGCATGACAGACTCCGAACGAATTCTTATTTTACCTCTATTATGTCGAACTTTATCTGGGGACATCTATGAGCAAGCTTTTGTCAAGACGTTACCTTACTTATTTCCGTCAGATCCAAGGGGTCAGGCTTTAATTATTGCAATTCCTGCATGACAGACTCCGAACGAATTCTTATTTTACCTCTATTATGTCGAACTTTATCTGGGGACATCTATGAGCAAGCTTTTGTCAAGACGTTACCTTACTTATTTCCGTCAAATCGGCGGGGATTCTATTAGTGCCGTTTACGGATTT
>CAZSOR010000278.1:0-6375 GCA_964608395.1 uncultured Pirellulales bacterium | reverse complement strand
CCAGCCGGTCTTTTAAAAATATTTAGCCCGCCGATTCACTCGGCGGGTTTTCTTTAAAATCAACACAAATGAGCATTTTATCCCGAAGCATGCGCAAGCAAAACTCATCGAAAAAAACACCATAGCTTATAATATTTCTGGCTTTTTTAATGTTATTTACGGTACGACATATTAAATATGTCGGAAAATTCTCGAAATTGAGATGCAATTATGGTATTATGAAAATCGAAGTTTGCAGGAGTGTTTCAGTGAAGTGTTTAATAAAATTCCCGATTAGTATTAGACTGTGAAAGCTTTTTTTGATAAATCCAATTTCATAATTGATAACTGCTATGATCATAAATTGCATTAGTACAGGTTTTTATGCTCAACAAAAGAGCATGGCCTAAATTATTAATAAAGCTTATGCTATGGAAGAAGGGATATAATGTCTAAAATATTGTCTTGTTTCATATCTTTATTTTTAATGCTAAGTATTGTCAGTTATGCTAATAGACAAACTGTAAATGCAACCGCACAATCTTTGATCGAGAATATCGATACGATCGAGTCCGAAACTAATTCTGTATCTCAAGGTGATAAGAACACATGGTTTGATGACTTCATGGACCCGGTAACAGGGCAAAATCTGTTAACCAATCCAGGTTTTGAGCTTGGTGATACTACAGGATGGTGGGGTGACGGTTTAAAAGTTATACCTACAGGGCGCAACAGTCTCGCACATAGCGGAAAGTTCGTTGCATTGACAAGTAATAGAGTTGCACCATGGGACGGAGCCGGACAAAATCTGATGGGGGAAATGGCTGATGGCAAGACATATCGTATCTCAGGATGGATTCGCATTGAGAATGCTGAAAGTAGCCCAATAGAGCTAATTGTATCTCAAAGAGATTCCAATGGTTTCAAGTGGGAACCTTTTATCAGGTCGCTCGCATATAATGATCGATGGACTTATTTTTCCGGTCTCTTTACTATTAAAGTGGATGGCTTACTAACAGCACTAAATCTTCAAATTGGAGGACCACCGGCTGAAGTGAATTTCTATCTCGATGACTTTGAAATCGTGGAAGTAGTGGAGATAGACTGGAGGATAAATGCCAATCATCGGATTGAGCAGATACGGAAACGAGACGCAAAGATTACGATACTAACACCGCATGGAGAACCAATTTCAAATACTAATGTACAGATCAGGCAAACTAAGCACAGATTCGGTTTTGGTAATTGCATTGGTTCGAAAGAAATTTCTAATCCTGATTATCTGATATTCTTTAAGAAGCACTTTGAGTGGGCAGTCATGGGTGGTGCTACGAAATGGTTAGATAATGAATTGCTACAAGGTCAGGTTAACTATTTCGACGCAGATCATATTATAGACTTCTGTAGTGAAAATGAAATTAAAATAAGGGGACATTGCCTTTACTGGGCAGGTAACAATCGCGATTGGGTAAAGAATTTAGTATATGCTCCTCTTCCTGCACAAAGTGAATTACTTACAGCTGTTGAGAACAGGATGCAAAGTGCGATTAATCACTTTAAAGACAAATTTATGCATTGGGACATTAATAATGAAATGCTAATCGGATCTCTATTTAGGGATCGCCTCGGTGACTCGATAAGAATATGGATGTTTCAGGAGGCGAATAGAATTGATCCGAACTGCCTTCTTTTTGTAAATGAAACTCACGTAATTAGCGAAGGGGGATTTTTACTCCAGGCTTGTAAAGATCTGGTTATTAATCTAATTAGTCAGGGTGCTCCAATACACGGAATTGGTGTGCAGTGCCATATGGAAAGAAGCTTTGATCGCCGGGGTGTTCTATCTCGTTTCAATTCAATAGCAGAATTAGGGCTTCCTATCTGGATTACCGAGTTTGATGTCCCGGAACCTGACGAGAACATTCGGGCTAAAGACTTAGAGGATTTCTATCGTATTGCATTTAGCCATCTTGCGGTAGAGGGAATCATGATGTGGGATTTCTGGGAGAATGCTAATTGGCGCCCTGACTGGTATATCGTGAACGCTGACTGGACATTAAACGAGGCTGGTAGGCGATATGAATCAATAATGAATGAATGGACTACGGAACTTGATATAACAACGGATGAATATGGCCAGATTAGCTTCCGAGGATTTCATGGCACTTATGAAATAACACTCATGAAGAATGGTAAGGCTTGTGCTGCAGGTTTTATAGAACTGTTACCAAATCAAGGGATTGCAGAATTCACGTTAGATCAATTTGCTCCAATTGTAGAAATCATGTCGCATGGGGATTATACAACTGTAGATGATGGGATTACCACACTCACGGCATCCGCAACTGACGACTATGGAATACAACGTGTTGAGTTCTATATCGATGATATCCTGCGATATATAGACTGTTCAGAACCTTTTTCTTATGATTGGGATGCATCATATTTTGAGCATGGATTACATACAATTAGCGTACGGGCAGTTGATACGTCAGGTCAGCACACGATCGACAAGGTCTCTCTCATTGTTAATAAACTGAATCCAGGACAAATTATATATGGCGATAGTCTTCGATCAGGTTGGTCAATAAGCAGTAGCGTTGAGCTTAATCTAAATCACTCCTCTACTGTTCATACCGGAATGTACGCAATTAGCTACAACTGCTCAGAAGCGTGGCACGGTGTTGTATTTGAAAGTGACACACCAATTCATTCTGATGACTACCGATCAATAAATTTTTATGTGCTTGGATCAGTAGGCGGTGAAAAGCTTTATGTACAAGTGCATTGTACAAACGGAAACCGTTATGGTAATCGTGTGAACGAGCATCATATCCAGGGCGGCAAGATCTTAAGCTCAGAATGGGGACTCGTAACAGTAAAACTTGATGAACTCGGTGTGCCAAGAGGGCAACAAATCAAGAAGCTAGAAATAGCTAATCCTCAGGGAACAGCCTTGGTTTATATAGATGATATACAACTTACTCCACCGGTTGTTTCCGACAATCCGCCAACTGCTGCAATGAACCGACCTGTCGATGGAGCAACTATTGCTGGTTTTGAACGTGTTCTGGTAAATGCGGAAGACGATAACGGTATCGAAAAGGTAGAATTTTATATCGATGGTGAACTGAGGTTTACTGATGATACAGGCCCATTATATCGATTTGACTGGGACACGAGTAATGATCCCAACGGCCAGTACAAGCTTGCTGTTTTAGCATACGATACCATAGGCCAGAATGCACTGGATGAGATAACAGTAGATGTCAATCATGCAGCTGATAATTTACAGCCGGTTTTTGATGGTTTTGAAACGGGCGACTTTAACACATTCGATTGGATAACTTCTGGCGATGCTGACTGGGTGATATCTACACAGGCTTATTCCGGAATCTATTGTGCTCAAGCAGGCTCTATCGGTAATAACTATACTTCAACATTAAGTTTAACGCTTGAATGTGTTGATGGCGATATTACCTTTTACCGTAATGTTTCTTCGGAAAGGGATTTTGACTATTTGAAGTTCTATATTGATGGGCGAATACAAGAGGAATGGTCTGGTAATCAAGATTGGATTGAAGTGTCATTCCCGGTGGAAGCAGGCACAAGAACATTTGAGTGGACATATTCAAAGGATAGCTCAGCTTCCAGGGGTGAAGATACTGCCTGGATAGATGACTTAGAGTTTCCTTGTAATTAGAAGGAAAATACTATATACGGCAACGATCATGGTGGGGCAATACCGTAAGGCATCCCCTATGGAGCCCTACCCTGCCTCTAATTGGGGCTTGGCGACATATTTGGAACATCTTTGTTTTCAAAGAGATGCATTCGGTTTATAATACTTCAAGTGCATGAAAAACACTCGAATCTGTTAAAAAGGCTTGCACCTGGAGGTCACACGGATGTACCGAAAATCAAACCCGAATCAGATGATATTTGACTTTTACATTCCTTTCGGTGGTAAACTCAGGAGTGACAATCGCTGGGTGGTTTTGTCACAACAGATACCTTGGGATCAGATTGAATCGGAATATGCGGGTCTTTTTCAAGGGAGTAATGTTGGCTGCCCAGCCAAGTCTTCTCGGGTGGCATTGGGCGCTTTGATTATCAAAGAGCGTCTGAACAGCACAGATCGTGAAACGGTTGAGCAGATCCGTGAAAATCCATACCTGCAATACTTCCTGGGCTTTGCTGGATACACCGACGAGGAGCCTTTTCATCATACGTCCATGGTACATTTTAGAAAGCGATTCGACAAAGAGACATTGGCTCAGATTAATGAACTGATCGTGCACAAAGCGTTACAAAACAAACAAGAGCAATGCGAAGATACATCAGACGACACACCTCAAGATAACACGCCCCCATCCAATCAGGGCAAACTCATTGTCGATGCCACCTGTACACCGGCTGACATTACGTATCCCACAGATGTGAAGCTACTCAATGAGGCTCGTGAGAAGACGGAGGAAATCATTGATTGTATGCACGCGCCCAACATTGGGATTCGCCAGAAGCCACGGACCTATCGCAAGAAGGCTCGTAAGGATTACCTGGCCCTGATCAAGCAGAAGAGACCCGGTTACAAGAAGATCCGCAAGGCCATTCGCAAACAATTGGGGTATTTGGGTCGAAATCTCAAAACGATTGAGAGCATGGCTTGCGAGGCGTTATTACCCCATTTGGACAAACGCTTGTACCGTCTGCTTCTCGTGAGCCAAGAGCTTTATCGTCAACAGTTGTGGATGTATCAAAACAAATGTCACAGTATTGAGGATCGGATTGTGAGTCTTTATCAACCGCATGTTCGTCCTATTGTTCGTGGCAAGGCTCAGGCCCCAGTGGAGTTCGGCGCCAAGGTATCAATCAGTCTTGTGGATGGTTTCAGCTTTGTAGATGTTCTCAGTTGGGATGCCTACAACGAATCTGGTGATCTACAGGGCCAGATTGAATCCTATCGTGCTCGTTACGGCTTTTATCCAGAATCTGTTCATGCGGACAAGATCTATCGCACTCGTGACAATCGACGTTATTGCAAAAAGCATGGTATTCGCATTAGTGGCCCACCTTTGGGTCGGCCAAAGCAATTAAATGAGTTGAACAAAAAAGAACTCCAAGCCCTCAAACGTCAACAGAGGCAAGACGAAATAGACCGCATCGCAGTTGAAGGCAAGTTTGGTCAAGGTAAACGTCGCTTCACCTTGGCTCGTATCATGGCCAAACTTGCAGAGACCTCAGAAGCAGTGATCATGGTATCGTTTATTGTGATGAATCTGGAGAAGATCCTCTCCAGCATTCTTTTGTTTTTACTTGCTTCATATATTGAGGTGTATCAATTCTTCAAAGCTGTCATACGGAGCGGGTGCAAAGAGATTCGCAAACATCCTGCAATGGTGGCACGCCACATACTTTGCTGAAGATGTTGTCTTGGATAGATTATTCACCAAGCTCTAATTGCACTTCGCGGCGAATTCAGATCAGCGTTCAACCAGTGAGATAGCTTGTCCCTTATGGGGCGAAGCCTACATCTCATGGAGTAAATCCACGGTTAAATAAAATTATAATATTTTTGTTATTTCACTTGACGGACAACGTACCTGTATTTAAGATTATTATATAACATCTTACATTTCGTATATTGTATATAGTATGTCGTATGTCGCAGGAAATCTGGAATCTGAAATTTGAAATCTTAAATCGAGAGGAAAATCATGTCAACTAAAGCACAAATCAAAGCAAACCAGCAAAACGCACAAAAATCGACCGGGCCGCAGACGGATGAGGGCAAGGCAACGGTCTCGCAGAATGCAATCAAGCACGGGCTTTTTGCCGCTGAAGCGGTGATTAAAGGCGAAGATCCGGCTGAATATGAAGCTTACCACGACCAATTCCTCGCTGAGCTTTACCCCGTCGGGGCGGTGGAAACCATGTTAGCTGATCGGTTTGTCAGCCTTGCGTGGCGGCTGAAACGGGCCGAACGCATGCAGAATCAGGCCATTGATTCGATGATAGAAAGTCAAATCGACAATCCGATGGCCAAAAGCCTCAATATGGTTAAGTGGCATGCCAAGGGGGTAAAGCTGGGCGACTCGAGATATGTCATCAGCCATTTGCAGCTCGGCCGAATCGCTTCGAGCGACTGGTGCAATTGCAGGGTGCTCGACAGGATGATGCTGTACGAACGCCGAATCGAGAATAGCATGATAAAAATGATGAACGAGCTTAAGAGACGCGAAATAATGCGTCGAATTGAGTATCAAGACGCTGAGCAGCAGTACGAACCATCCCCATCGGTAAGGGATGAGGCTGCCACACGGCGCCCGGCAGAGAAAAAAGGCGACTTGAAAAAACAAACCGTGCGCCAAGTTAAGCTGGTGCAATTCAGCAGGT
>CAZSOR010000277.1:2610-6460 GCA_964608395.1 uncultured Pirellulales bacterium | reverse complement strand
AACTCAAAGTCATCGCTGCCATCGAACGCCCGGCCGTAGGAGACATCGGTGGTCTGCGGCCCGTAGAGCACCATGTCGATCTGGTTGAGCCCGGCGTCGAACAGGCCGATCATTTCATTATCTGCCGAGAGTTTGAAATCCACGTGACCTTTCCTGTTGCTGTTGTCCGCCCTGAACACGGCGAAACCTTCCCCGGCAATAAAGCTCAGTGGGCCGAGGGGATATTTATCAGGTTGAGTGACGGGATTGTCGGTCAGGTACAGGCCGGTCAAATCAACCGGGGAAGTATTAGGATTATACAGCTCGATAAAGTCATCCTCGAACAGCACAAGACCGTCGGCGAGCCATTCGTTTATCCTGATTGCCTTCTGATTGCCGAGCGGATGAGCGATATTGGCCTGGCCAAAGGTCGGCACAGTCAGGGTCCAAATGCCGCCGTTGTTTCCGATTCTGCCAATGGACAGGTCCGGCAACTGTAGGCCGAACTCGACCGAATCGAGCAGTTGTCCGCTGCTGTCATAGAGATAGAGACCCTCGCCGTTAGCGTTAAGGGCGAAGCCCAAATGTATGCCGGAGGTGGTCGTATCGGAGTCGGCATAGAGTAACAGGTATTCGCCCGGCTGAATGGATGTCCCTGACGGAAAGACAAATTTCCTCGGCTCATCCGGGTTGTCTGTGATGCTCACGCCGGTCAGGCTCAGCGAGGCCGGGCCGTCGTAATGCAACTCTATCAGGTCGGGGAATGTCCCGCCCCTGTCGAGGGTCGTGCTGTTAATCGCCAGTACTTCATTGATTACCAGCTTCGAATAAGATGTGTCGATGGTCCACGTGCGTGAGGCGGTCGGCTTATCTTCGCTTTGCCAGATGCCGGCCGTGTTTTTGCCGATGACAAAAACAGTATAGATCCGGCCGTTGACAAGATTATTGAGCACGATGGGTACATCCACCGGCAGCTCTTCGCTCCAGGGCTCGCTGTTGAGGCTGTATTTGTAATGCGTAATGCCTGGCCCGCCAACTATGAGCGCAGCATCCGTTTGATAGGTCACCACATCTGGCTCGCCGCAGACCGCTGCCCCGGCCGGTACGTAGGCGCCCATATCCAGGCCGCACGGCCCTGTGCCGATAGCGGGCGAACCGGCTTTCAGGCGGAAGTCCGTCCCGGTATCGACAAAAACCGGGTCGGCGTCAATATTGCCAACGCCGTAAGAGTGCCACTCGGCCGGGAGCATCGAATTGTTTACGGTCAGTTCTGTCATCTCGTCAATGCCTTCGAGAGCAAGCGGGGTATTCCAGAAAATATTGCCGTCAAGGTATGCGCCTTGGCCGGGACGCCGGCCCGGAAGGCCGAGCTCGAAATATATGCCGGCTCCGGATGTGTTACAGACCGTGTTGTTTACAAATGAGAGAAAAGCCTCATTCTTAACCTGGGCGGCGTGATCGACATTGTAGAAGATATTGCGGACCATTACGTAGTGTTTAGCGGCTCCGGCGGAAATTACATTCGACTCACCCGAGGCCCGATTAAGCTGGTCCTTGATGTAGTTCATGAAAAGATTGCCTTCGATATGGGCGTCACATTCGAGGTCGAGAGCATCATCCCCGCCGCCCATGAAGATATTGTTCATAATCTGCGGGATGGGATCGGGGCGTGACTTTCCGTCGAAGTCAATTGCGTCGTTGTGGCCGGGAGTGGTCCCGAAGACATTATTTTCGATTATAAACTGGCCGCCGGCGGGTATTCCACTGCCCCAGAGATGCTCGGTGCGGTTGTCAGTGGGCGTCTGTCCATCGGCACAGGTGTCGGTGAAGACCGAGTTGCGCACAATCAACGACGAATCTTTGGAGATGATACGTTGAAGAGTCGTGTTATCGAGTGTGACATGGTCAAGCAGGAGGTTGGATTTTTCCAGACCAACCATGCCGTTATTCGTTTGCCCATACTCAATTATCGCATAGCTGATGCGGTTGTCCTGCATCGTGTTTGCGAATTGAATACCGCCCCACGTGCCGCCGGCTTCGGGCGTACGCGTGAACCGAATCAGTTCGTACTCTGTGCCCTCGGCTATAAGACGGCCCTTGATATTCATCTTTGCATCCGGATCGAAAAAGACGGTTGTGCCGGGCAGGATGGTCAAAACGGCGCCAGGCGGTACGGTCAGCTCGCCGGTGACAAGATAAGGGCCTTCCTGCGGTTCCCAGACGGCATCATCTAAGAGCGAGCCTTCAGGCAGGTCGATCTGTTGCCGCTCGAACCATGTGTAGCCCTGGTCGGTTACGGTCAAATCCGGGTCCGGATCGGCGGCGGGATCGCCAGCGTTTATACACGGTGACGTCCCGGCAAGCCGGTAGTCGTGATTTGCCTGATCGACAAACATCGGGGATGCGTTGAGGTTGCCGGTGCCGGGCCACGGTTCACCGTATATGTCGGAGTAGTTTATATAGATATCCGATTCGATGTACGGACTCTGGACGTCGACCGGGTCGGTGGCGTCGATTATCGAATTAGTCACGTTGTAAATAATGGTGCCGCTTGTAACGCCGTACTTGTTGTGGGACTGGATGCCGACATCAATGTGTCCCGGTGCCTTGTCGGTGACTATCGTTGTGTGGTCGATGTTGACGATGGCGGTGGCGCCTTCGACCGTCTTGGTCGCGATGGTGGCGATTGTCGGGTCTTCGGGTGCTTTGTTATTCTCGACAATAAGGCAGTAATTTATATTTACCTCGCCTCCGTAAATGCTGACGCCCTTATCCTTGCAGTCGCGGACGATGAAATCCTGTATCGTGACGTCGGAACTGAGCGTGTCGATGCCGTCGTCGTCAATGTTCGCGGCCACGCCGTTGGTCAGCGTACACTGCTGCCCGGCCTGCTGGCCGTGTATGTAGATGCCGTCGGCATCGTCGTCGGCGTGCATGTCCGTGATCCAACTGTTCTCGAAAAGCAGTGCCGTGCCGGAGATTTCCGGTCCCATGACGGAGCGGGCAAAGAGGCAATTCCGGAATGACAAATCGCAGCCGGATGTGACATGCCCGATTTTGCCAGCGTTGTCGGTCAGCGAGCAGTGTTCGAAGACGAACACCGAGCCAGATGCACGGATAGCGGGGCCCGAATTCGAGTGGCCGACATTCGGCGAGTGTCCGGCCTGCGTAATGTTCGTATAGAGAAAGCTCGATGGCGCCGCATTGTCGTGATGCAGTTCGCCGAAGTTTCTGCCGGGTGAATATGCCGTAATGGTGACCGGCGATTCGGCCGTTCCGAGCGACTGGATGGATCCGGCCACGTCAATGTCGGTGCCGTTGCTGCCGGAGGATACGCCGTCGATGAGCACGAGTGTCCCGGGATTGAGTGTCAGCACCGCCCCGCTGGAAATCGTGAAGTCACCGCCGGTGATATGGTAAATGCCGCTCCATGTCTGTGACCCGGCGAGTTCACCCGGTACCGTCTGAATCGGTTCGTCGCTCCAGTCGGCCAAAACTTTGCTTGTGCTGGTACCGCTGACCTCGACGTTCAGGGTGAAATCGCCGGTGCCGTCAAAGCCGACCAGCGCGCTGCCGAGGCCGTTATACATAGTGACCCGGTCGGTGGACAGTCTGATATTCGGATTGTCGGCGACCGAAAGTCTCGCCTCGGCGTCCCACAGATTGCGATTGATTGTGCCGTCATCGTTCAGAAGCTCCACGCGCACAAGGACAGGTATGCCGGGCAGATAACTGTCGCGAACGATGAGGTTGGGGGTGATAATGTCGGTTTGCAAAGAGGCAAAGCTTGTCCTGTTGCTGTTATTGGGAACATTGTTGGTCGAGCCTGTGTCGTACCGGATGTCAATATATCCCCGGTCGACCTGGTTGC
>CAZSOR010000277.1:0-2510 GCA_964608395.1 uncultured Pirellulales bacterium | reverse complement strand
TTGGTCGAGCCTGTGTCGTACCGGATGTCAATATATCCCCGGTCGACCTGGTTGCCCGTGCCGTTGGGGCCGTCGAAGGCCTGGACGATAATTCGATTGATGCCGGGATTGAGCAGTACGCTCCGGACGGACCATGTGCCGTTTTTCTGCGAGAAGTCGGATTCGGCAATCAAAAGACCATTGACGAGAATAGACAGTGCTTCGATAGCGTTGAAAGTGCCGGAAAGATTGGTGAGCGGTATATTTGTGTTATGAAAGCCGTGAACTACTGGCAGGTTGCTGTTGATTGTTAACTGCTGCGGAATTTGTGGTTCGTCGTCGGCATTCGGATAGCCTCCGTACAGGATGCTGTTCATGCGGTCGATGACAAACTGTTTGATACCCTGCTGACCCTCGATTTCCGAACTCGGCACCCAGTCGCCGAGCAGCCGGTCGATCAGCGGAAAAATATTCTCCTGTGCAAAGACCGTCTCGGCCAGGTCCTTGTACTGGCGATAGTAAAGCCGGATGACGTCCGGGTGACCAAGCAGCCGCTCAAGGCCGTCCACGCCGGCATAGACGAAGATGTCACGCTCAGGCTCGTAGTCATGGTCGCCCTGGCCGAGCACCGTGTCGAGATCGTGCCCCAGAAGCCAGAACCGCGGATCTTCAACGCCTCGATACATCGCGTAGTCATCGCCTGTCCCGTTGGTAAGGCCGCCTTCCCGGTTGCCCAACAGCGCATCGACGGCCAGAAATCGCATCCATTTCTCAAGATTGACGACCTGGCCGACCTCAGCAACAAAGCGGTCATCCGTAATGTTATCGTTATTGAGTTTATCGATAAGGCCGAACAGGTCCGACCAGTCGTCTTGAGCCTCGTTTGTTTTTTTGATGTAGTTGTTTCGATAGTCGTCGGGATTTGGCGTCTGACCGGCACTTTCTTTGTAGTCAAGGTCGGCGAAAGTTCTGGTTCTGGGAAAAGAACCGTTGTCATAATAAGTGCATCTATAAAGGTTGCCGGCGTCGTCATCCGGGAAATGATTTTTTGCCCAGTCACTGTCGAAAACTTCTATAGCGGAATAAGAACCATATGTCTTGTTGAAGTCGTTTGCTGCGAGGTTCTGACCGTTGACTCTGAGCTGCACAATTTGTACGTCCGCTGCGGGCAAACCAGCCATTTGGAACAGTACACTGCCCATGAGTTCAAGATGCGGGTATTTGCTGTTAATGTTCAGTGCCGTGACGTTTTTCCAAGAATGGTCGTTCGGGAAATTTACGCGATAGCTCATTGGAGGATCGGCCCGCTTGCGGTTGCCCCGGTTGCGGACGCCGACGTTATAGCGAATGTCTGTGTATACGCCGTCAACGCTGATGAACGTAGCGTTCATCTGTGCGTTGCTCATCGGTTCGGCGGCAAACAAATTACCGCTGTAGTTCCTGTCCCCGATGTCCTCGAGCTCCACCAGTTCCTGCTCGGTCATTATCAGGTAATAAAACGGCTGGCTGTCGGGGACCCATCCTTTGTCCGTGCCGGCCGAATCGTTCACCTGGTAGAGCGCATTTGTCACCTGCTCCGGCCTTCCGTCGACCATGCCGGGAGCGGGCCATGTACGGGAATTGGTGCCGGTATCGGTTGCTTCGAGATAGAACTCCATGATTGTGCCATCGGATTGTGCAGGTATTCGGGCCGCGTAGAGGCCGTCGCTCGCATCGCCGTCACCGTGTTGGCCGTCGTCAAGCATCGTTAACGTGTCGAAGCCGGCTTCGCCGTCCCTGCGATAATGTAAGGCTGCCGTAATGCCGGCCGCCGATTCATCCAGGATGCGAGCTGATATTGTCACTGGATCATCGGAGCCGGGAATAATCGGCCAGTGTATTGCTTCGAGAATAAGCGGTGCGATGTCATTGTCCGTTACCGAGTTGACCGCGCCGGGCGTTCCGCCGTTAATTTCGCTGGCAGCCCAGTTCTTGCCGAACTCGTTCGGCATCCCGGCATTAATCAATTCCAGTGAACTGCCCCCGCCATCGTGCTGGTTCGACCAGACCCACCCGCGATGGGTGTAATCTTCCGGGCCAAGCTCGCGCACGGCCCAGTCACCATTGTCGGCGTATCGGACGCTGTCGATCTGCACGCCTGCATCGTCAAGAATCTCAATCGCTTCGCTACTATTGCTCAGCCGGCCCACCCAGCCCCCGACAACATTGCTTATCGATGGATAATGAGCTTTGAAGGTATCGACATCCGCGGCCACAACGAGATACTCCCCGGCTCCGAGCGTCACATTGGGGAATGCGAAATTCACGCCGTTTATAATCCTCCAGCCCGAGAGATTGACCGGATCGATACCGCGGTTGAAAAGCTCGATATATTCGGCGTCGATATCCTCTACCCCGGGACTCGGATGATACGGATGGTACATAATCTCCGTAATCACAACGGAAATGGGCGCAGAGGAGTTGGACTTGCCCGGCATGGGAGCGGCGAGAGTCTGCCAGTTACCGCTGCCGTCGGGCATCCGGCCGTAGGA
>CAZSOR010000276.1:0-6512 GCA_964608395.1 uncultured Pirellulales bacterium | reverse complement strand
TTTAAGCTTTGACAGTATAATAAGTTGGCAAAGATGGTGTCAACGTAAATATCGCCCGTATGGCGAAAAAATCGTCTATCGCTCTTAAATGGCTGCGATGTGGGGCTTTGAAAAGCTGTTCGATGCCGGCTGGGCCTGATATAATGAGACGCAGAAAACGATGACCGGCTCCGCGTACCGGCGATGACTGTGTTATCCCCCGCGAGGCTGATGAACGTTACGGTCACAATAACTGACAGGCGCATAATCATAAGAAGGAAAGAGTCTATGAAGAATCGAACAGCAAATTCCGTACATACGAAGAAGAGGATTACCCGAAGGGATTTCATTGTGGGCGCAGCGGCAACCACGGCTTTCACTATTGTTCCTCGCCACGTCCTCGGCGGCAGCGGCAACACTGCACCCAGCGAAAAAATCAACGTCGCAGTTATAGGCACAGGCGGCCAGGGCATTGTCAACATGAAGCAGCTCTTCAACGAGCCCGACGTGCGCATCACTGCCTTATGCGACGTTAATGAAGTCAGCGATTACAGCATGTTTTACTATGGCGATACTGCGGGACTGAAACCGGCCGTCGAACTGGTACGCCAGCAGTACGGCCAGCCCTGCCCGGCATATCGCGATTACAATCAAATGCTCGACACAGAAGATATCGACGCCGTCCTGCTCGCCACGCCGGACCATTCTCATGCCGTGATTTCCCTGGCCGCCATCGCCAAAGGTAAGCACGTCTACTGTGAAAAGCCCCTCTGCCGCACCGTTTACGAGACCCGTGTTGTCACAGAAGCCGCCCGCAAGGCCGGCGTCGCTACCCAACTCGGAAACTACGGTCATTCCAGCGAGGATATCCGCCTTGCCTGCGAATGGATATGGGACGGCGCTATTGGAGATGTGCACGATGTGTATTCATGGACGAGCACCGGCGCTCGCCGCTGGACCAGTCTCACTGATCTGCCCAAAGATACGCCGCCCGTGCCGGCAGGTTTCGATTGGCAGCGATGGCTCGGACCGGTGCCCGCTCGCCCATATCACCCCGACTATGCACCGGTTCGCTGGCGCGCCTGGTGGCAGTTCGGCTCCGGCACGATAGGGGACTTTGCCTGCCACCACCTTGACCCGGCTTTCTGGGCGCTCAAACTGGACCAGAGCGATACATTCAGCGTCGAGGCAAGCTCCTACGGCACAACCGAAGAGACATGTCCGGCAGCGTCGCTGATGTATTTCGATTTCCCTGCTCGGGCCGGAATGGGGCCGGTTCGCATCACCTGGTACGAAGGAGGAGTTATGCCGCCGCGTCCTGCGGAGCTGGAAGAGGGCAGAAGCCTCGGCGAGCACGGCATCCTGTTCGTCGGAACCAAAGGTTCCATCCTGGGCGGCGGCTGGTCGAGGTCCCCGCGCATAATTCCCGAAACCAAAATGCGGGCCTACCGCAAGCCGCCCAAGAGCCTGCCGCGGGTCAAGGGGCATCATCGCGACTGGCTCGACGCCTGCCGGGGCAAAGGCAGGCCGAGCACGCATTTCGACTATGCCGGGCCACTTACCGAATTTGTCCTGATGGGTAATGTCGCGCTGCGTGCCGGTAAAAAGCTGAACTTGGACTGGAAGAACATGAACATTACGAACGTCCCCGAAGCCAACAAATTTATCAAGCCTCACTACCGTGAAGGCTGGACAATATAGATAAGATTAAGTATATGGGAGTAAGCTTATGAAACGGCGGGATTTCATCGCCGGCGCGGCCTTCGGCCTGTCTACATTGGCTGTGGGGCGATCGGGCCGTGCCGGGGCCAAAGCGGCAAGGTACAAAGTTGCTGTTATTGGCAGGACCGGGCGAGGAAACTACGGGCACGGGCTGGACGTAGTGTGGAACGATATCGAGCAAGCTCAAGTGGTGGCTGTGGCCGACCCGGATCCGAAAGGACGCGCCGAAGCCGCGAAACGGCTCAAAGCACCAAAGAGCTATGCTGATTACCGCTGGATGCTTGAGAAAGAGCGTCCGCAAATCGTAAGCGTGGCCCCTCGCTGGCTCGACTGTCATCACGATATGGTGCTGGCATGCGCGGAATTCGGCTGCCACATATTTCTTGAGAAGCCCATGTGCCAGAATCTCGAACAGGCTGACGCGATGATTGCCGCCCTTGAAAAAAGGAACTTGAAACTGGCAATTGCTCATCAAACGCGCTACAGCCCGGCACTGGCCCATGCTCAGAAAGCGATTGCCGAAGGCATGCTCGGCGACATTATCGAGCTGCGCGGCCGGGGCAAAGAAGACCGTCGCGGCGGCGGCGAGGACCTTATGGTGCTCGGCACACACGTAATGGACCTGATGCGTTGTTTTGCCGGGGATGCGCGGTGGTGCTTTGCAAGCATCAGAGATAATCGAGAGCCTGTTACTGGAAAGCATATACGTGACGGGACGGAGGGAATCGGCCCGCTTGCCGGTGATGAGATTCATGCCGTATATCGTTTTGACGGGATAACTATGGGTTATTTCTCGACGCACCGCAGCCAACATGGGGCCGCCGAACGTTTTGGTCTGCAGGTATATGGTAGCAGGGGGATTCTGACAATGACAACGGGTGGCGTGCCCGAGATATGGTTTGTGGAGGATCCATCGTGGCAGCCCGGGCGCAGCAAGGCCCAATGGAAGCGGATATCGAGCGCCGGCATTGACAAACCGGAACCTCTCAAGTATCCTGGCCTCGATTACGGCAACCGGCTCATCGCGCTCGATTTGATACGGGCAATTGAGACCGACACCCAGCCAAAGGGTGGCATGTATGACGGGCGAGCGGCGCTGGAAATGATACTGGCAGTATACGAATCTCACCGGCTCAATGCACCGGTTGAGTTACCGTTGAAGAATCGCAAGCATCCGCTGAGTATGCTGTCTTCGAGAGGATAGATTCCACCGAAGCGGCAGTTGGAATATAGTGATTTGATTTCTTTCGGGAGATGACCATGTTTCTTAAAAAACGAGAAATCGCTCTTACGGTTTTAGTATTGCTTGCCGGTCTTGTAATCGGTAGCAATGCCCAGCAAGTAAATCAAGGCGAAGTTCGCGGCTTCGGCGCCGCCGGCGACGGCGTAACCGATGACACCATCGCGATCCAGAAAGCGGTCGACTCCGGCCTCGCTGCGATCACGCTCTCTAAGGGCGTATACCGTATCACGCGACCGATTGTGATTGACCTGGACAAAACGGGCTACACATCGCTGAGCGGCGGGGGAGTTGCGCGAATCGTTATGGCCGGGCCGGGGCCTGCCCTGAAGTTTGCCGGTACACATTTCAAGTCGGCCGACCCGAAGAGCTTCGCAGAGAACGTCTGGCAGCGACAACGCATGCCGCTCGTGCACGCAATCGGAATCGACGGCGGCCATCCGGAGGCGGTCGGTATCGAGGCCGTCGGGACCATGGAGTTGACGATTACGCGGGTTCACATCCGCGGCGCACTGCACGGCATCCATCTTACAGGCAACAACCGCAACCTGATAATTTCCAACTGTCACCTGTACGAGAACCGCGGCATCGGCATTTTCTACGACAACGTCAACCTGCACCAGTCGAACATAACCGGCTGCCACATAAGCTATAATCGCCGGGGCGGCATCGTGTCGCGAGCCGGCAACGTCCGCAACATTCACATCACCGGCTGCGATATCGAAAGCAATATGAGCCCCGAAACGCCGCCAACCGCAAACGTCCTGATCGACTCTGCGGGCAGCTCTTACGGGACCGGCGAAGTGGCCATAACCGGCTGTACGATTCAGCATAACAGCCCTTCGGCCGACTCGGCCAACATTCGCATAATCGGCCGAAGCAAGCCCGACCGCAACGGCAAGCCCGTTCGTGAAGGCAACGTGACCATCACCGGCAATGTCCTCAGCGACGTCAAGGTCAACGTTCATCTAAAAGACTGCCGGGGCGTTATCCTCACCGGCAACACTTTTTGGATGGGCTACACTCATAACCTTCTGATTGAAAATTGTTCGAATATTATTGTCGGCGCCAACAACTTCGACCGGAATCCGCGCTACGATTACGGCAACAGCCTCGAAGCCCGAAACAGCCTTCTCGTGCGCAACAGCCAGGATTGTACGTTTTCGGGCCTGCATGTCACCAATGTCTGGCGGGCCCCGGCAGGGCTGACGATCGAAAGCTGCAAACGGATGAATGTCACCAACTGCACTATTCTCGACTGCGACAACATCGGTCTGCTGCTAAAAGACGTAGCTGACAGTAGAATCTCCGGCTGCCTAATCAGTGACAATCGCCCGGATGCCGAATCGACTTCGCTCAAAGTTATTGGCGGCAGGGGCAATATGATTGTCAATAACCTGCTGGCTACGGCACCGCGGATTCCTGAGAACTCTGCGCATGTTTCGGGGAACGTTCACCCTTAGTATTACGAATCGGCGTTCCTTATCGATTACTTGCCTTTGACAAGCCAGATATTACGATATTGAATCGGGTGACTATGATCCTGCAGGTGGATCGGCCCGGTAGCCTCGCTCTTTCCTTTCCATCTGTTCCCGGAATACGGAATCTCAACATTGTCCTGTACTTTGATACCGTTCTGATAGACGGTAATACGTGCATTCTCTTTGATACTGCCGTCGGCATTAAGTCTCGGAGTGCGGAATTTGACGTCGTAAGTCTGCCACGTATCAGGCGGCAGGCACGCGTTGACTCTGGCCCGTGCAATATTGTACAGACCAGCGCAGTCGCCGGAAGTATGCACCAGGCCGAATGAATCCAGCACCTGCACTTCGAACTGGCCAGCGAAGTACACTCCGCTGTTGGCGCGTCCCTGTCCGCGATTGTTCGGCTCCAGCGGCAGTTTGAATTCCAGGTGAAAATGCTCTATATCACCGAATTGCTCTTTAGTATTGTTGCCTCCCTTGTTTACCTGCATTGCTCCGTTGTCGAGCCTTTTCCATTCGGAATTCGTCCACGCACTGGTGTCCGGCTTAACGCCGTCCTTGAAAGGCAGCAGTACGATTGCTCCCTGGGGCGGCTTCAAACCTTCCTTCGGTGACTTCCGCACGAACTTGTCCAGCTCGAAGTGCTGCCCGTACTCGGAGCGCACAGATAGATGCCCGTTTTGAATCTGTCCGGCCCAGTGCTTTCCACCCGATCTGTCGCCGATGTGCACGGTCGAACCCTGCCTGTTGCCGTGAATCTCGATATATGCACCATCTTGGTTTTTCTCATTCGGAGCCGCCTTGATCACGATGCGGTAATACACATCGTCGCCCTCTGCAATTACTTGTGCAGATGCCTGCATCGTATTCTTTCCGTCCGGATGATATGTCCCCTTGTATTCACCCATATAAGGATTTGCCCATACGGCCGATGTAAATGCCATAAGTGCAACTATAGCGACAAAATATCCGATGTGTCTCTGTGCTTTCATTCTAATCACTCCTTATTCGATTGCTGTTAATGTTTCAACGACAGCACGATACTATCACTTTAAGCAATAATATCAAGCCTTTTCTCAGCGAGAACTTCGAATCCTGTAAATTGCCGTAACTTTATTTCCGGCACTTTTCCCTCCAGTCTTCCCACATGCCGGTCATTATTTTGACTTTCTGCGGATGCTGTGAAGCTAAGTTATTCAATTCCGTCCGGTCCTTATCAAGGTCGTAGAGTTCCCAGTCGGCGTTGCCTAAGCGAACGAGTTTCCAATTGCCTGCCCGAACGGCCTTGGCCTTTCCATACTGCCAGTACAGCACATCATGGCCCAGCCTTTGTTTGCCCCGGAAGATCGGAAGCAATGATTTACCTGCAAGGGGTTTGAGTTTTCTGCTGTCGATTCGGCCGGGATATTCAGCGCCGGCTACTTCCATGAACGTCGGCATGATATCAATTATGTGTCCCACCTGGCCGGTTATAGTGCCCGGTTTGATGACGCCGGGCCAATAGGCAATGAAAGGAGTGCAGTTGCCTCCCTCGTAGTCTGTTGACTTATATTTTCTGTACGGCGTATTGCTGGCATTGGCCCACTCAGGACCAATCGGGCGATAACTTTCAACAGGCCCCGGTGGTATGTCCGGCGTCTTGTCGGGTGTCTCGGGGCAGCCGCCGTTGTCGGCGAGAAACAGGATAAGCGTGTTCTTCCATTTGCCGATTTCTTTTACCTTGGCAAAGACCCTGCCTATCGCCTGATCCATGCGGTCGATCATCGCGGCGTAAACCGCCATTTTCAGATCGGCCTGGTCTTTCTCCGATGCACTAAGCGAATCCCAGCTCGGGACACGCTCATCGCGCGGTGACATCTCGTATTTAGGATCGAACATGCCTATTTCTATCTGCCGCTTGTAGCGTTGCCGGCGAAGTTTGTCCCAGCCTGTTTTGTATTTGCCCCGATACCTGGCGATATCCTCGGGCCAGGCGTGCAGCGGATAATGCGGCGCCGTTTGAGGCAGATACAGCAGGAACGGCTTGGTCTCTCTCTTATATTCTTCGAGCCGAGCAATGGCATAATCGGCGAAGGCATCGGTCGTAT
>CAZSOR010000275.1:0-6525 GCA_964608395.1 uncultured Pirellulales bacterium | reverse complement strand
CCGGCTCATAATGCCGAGTCCATCGATCTTAATGTGACGCTTACATGGACGCCAGGTTTCAACGCAAAGCTGCACTATATGGTGTTCGGCGAGGATTTTGATGAAGTGAATAACGCAGCCGCAGGTACTCCGAACGGACCTGCGAATTACTCTCCCGGCCCCCTCCAATTAGCTAAGACTTATTACTGGCGTGTCGATGAGTCTGATGGCTTCGAGACGTATAAAGGTGATGTCTGGAGTTTCACTACCGAGGGCGCCGCCAGCGGCCCGAATCCGGCAAATGGTGCTGTGGATGTGATGCCGTCCGTGCTTCTTAGCTGGGATGCCGGAGCCGTCGCCGCCTCGCACGAGGTGTACTTCGGTACAGATTCAGACGCAGTCGAAAATGCCACGACAGCCTCGCCAGAGTATAAGGGGCCAAAGGCGCTCGGCGATGAGAGCTACGACCCAGGCATACTCATGTTGAATACAGCCTACTTCTGGCGGATCGATGAGGTCAACGGTGTTAATCCCGATAGTCCATGGGCCGGCAACGTCTGGAGCTTTACGACGGGCGATTTCTTTGTCATAGACGATTTCGAGATCTACGATGCCAACGATAGCCAGATATGGTACGCCTGGCACGATGGGCTCGGCTTCGGCACGCCGGATATGCCACCTTACTCTATCGGTAACGGCACGGGTTCGGCTGTGGGTGATGAAACCACACCTTCCTATACCGAAGAGACTATTGTCAACGGCGGCCTTCAGTCTATGCCGGTTGTATATGACAACAACAAGCAGGGCTACTCGAAATATTCGGAAGTGGAACTGACGTTAAGTGACATACTCGACTGGTCTGCAGAAGGTGTTGCGGAATTGTCGCTGTGGTTCCACGGCGATTCCGCGAATGCCGCCGAGCCGCTGTATGTGGCGTTATCCAATAACACCGGAACGCCTGCGGTAGTGATACATGATGATCCGGCCGCGGCACAGATCGACACATGGACCGAGTGGGTGATTCCGCTCCAGATGTTTGCCGATCAGGGCATAAACTTGACCGATGTTGACAGGATCGCAATAGGCCTGGGAACCAAAGGCAATATGACGATACCCAGCGGTTCGGGCAAGATGTTCTTCGATGACATCCGCCTGTACAGACCGAGAGAAGCTGCTGAATAGTAAAACCGCTCTTGCGGAAGTGACAGCAGGTTTTGATTAGCTCGGGGCCTATACCAATCAGTTCGGTATAGACCCCTTTTGCTTTTGCTTTAACAATTTTTAATGTCGGCCGATCTCCAAAAATATTTAGCCCGCCGATTTACTCGGCGGGTTTTCTTTCAAATCAACACGAAAGAGCATTGTATCCCGCAGACGGGAATGCTGTTAATGTAACGTGATCCGAGACGTATGTAGTGTGCGTTGAAACGCACTCCCGTAGGGGATGGCCAAACTCACATTTGAATTATATAAATTCGTTCTCCCCTATGTCATTGCGAAGGAGCGCAGCGACTGCGGCAATCTCAACCCTTCACGCAATACGATATACGCAATACGATATACGAATTAATTATCAAGCACAACTCATCTAAAAATACACCCCCTATGGGGCAGGCGTACACCTTTAATTCCCCATGGCCGATTTCAATCAATACTGTTTAGATATTTCTCAAGCATGGTGTAACCATCGGCCGCAACATTGTTCCTATCAGCAGCATTTTGGGGGTTAAGACCCTTCTTAATTTCCCATTCATCAGGCATCCCGTCGTGGTCGCTGTCGGCAGGCGCGGTCGCAGATTTCAACTCCGGCCAGCCGCCAACATCGCTGGGACTATCAATAATGCCATTATTGCCATATTTTCCTGTTCCGTGAAGAACATCATCAATAATATCTGCATCTACTTTATCGCGTGTGGGTAAAGAACAGCCAGCATATTCAAGGACATCCCTATATGCTTCTTCTGCAGTTTGCTGAGCAATAGCCATTGCTGGCCAAGGTTCATCCAGTCTGTATGCTGAACTTGTTTTTGTTACACCCAACAAGTTATTAGCAGTAACCGTAGGACTTCCCTCAACAAAATTATCGGATACCCACCATTTGCCAGCATCAGCATCTCCGTCACGTGAAGAAGGATCAGCAATGCGACTCCTTACGCCCTCTTTGGTTCCAGGTCCGGCCTTGTAATAGTTGGCTATCATATTAATCGTGGAATGTTCAATTTTCGGATTGCGCCTATCACCTACTTGGTGTGCTTCACCCCCATAGCAACTTGCATACTCCCAGTTATAAATTACATTGTTTCTGTAATCGTTATATCCACAGCCTGAAGCCCAACGTGGATTGCGGCTAGCGTTATGTGCAATCAGGTTATGATGCCAGGTGCCGTAGTTGTTTCCCCAGATGCCCCCAAATCTATGTTCATCGGTGGTGCCTTTGGGGCACGCTTCCGAAATAATGCACCATTGAACGGTTGTGTTCTCATTATGGTAAAGTGTCAAGGTCTCATCGGTACTCCAACTAGCTGAAACATGGTCGAGGATGAGATTCTTTTGATATCTACCACCTATTCCGTCTTTTTCACCCATGGAAGGGTCAAACCTTACACGAATATACCGGATGATTATGTTGTCCGCACTGGTAGAAAGGTTCCCTTTAATACATATGCCATCGCCGGGTGCCGTTTGTCCAGCAATAGTAATATTGTCATTTTTGATAGAATAACTGCCAGTAATCGTACCCGAGACACGGAAGACCACAGTCCTGGGTCCTGACGCCCCAATCGCCTCACCCAAGCTGCCTTCACCGGAATCTTGAAGGTTCGTAACTTCGTATACCTTACCGCCCCGCCCTCCAACAGTATATTTTCCGTACCCTTCGGCGCCGGGGAATGCAATCAGATTCTGGGCGAAACTGTATGCAGGGCACAACAAGAAACTTATGAGGAATACTGTTTTACAAAAAAATCTAAACATAAAGAAACCTTCCAATAGAGTGTTCACATGTTCTTTTAAATTGCTATTCAATCTCAATGGAAAATAATAGGGACGAACCCTATTATTGATACTATTTCGTTTTCGTAAAATAGGGTGCGTCCCTATTTAATCTTCCAGCAAACCCAGTCCCAGTGCACTGAGTGTTCTCATGATTCTCTCCTGTGGCATAACTATGTATATCTACTTTCCGTATAACATCCCAAAATTCTCAGCACAAAGCAAGTAAATAGATGAATGTGATTTTGTAGGGTGGAGGCTCTGCCCCACCAAATTCTAAACCTTATGTCATTGCGAGAAGGCCATAGGCCGACGCGGCAATCTCAATAATAAATAGTAAATCATAAATAATAAATTACGAGGCCCCGCTCGTATGATATACGAATTCATTATCAAGCACAACTCATCAAAAAATGTACCGTACACCTGTAATTCCCCACTGGTTATGTGTTTCTCTCCTTCTCGTCGTTGAAATACTCCGACACCAGATCGATCGAGTACTCGAACTCCGTTGCGGGAAGATTGTAGGCGACGCCGTCTTCGGCTTTGTCCCAACGGCCGAACGGAGCGAGTATGGCACGGCCGGCTGAGTAGGGGCCCTCCGAGCCGGTCTCGAACCCGCGTTCGACGTAGGCGAAGACCATAACGGCGTCAGGCTTGAATGCGTTGAACTGTGTAGCTGCGGCATGCTTGAGATTGAAACGAAGCTCATCGGCCGACAGGCCACGTGGCACGGCAATTCTCGTGCCTCGTCGCCGCACCACTGAAAAGTTGCTCCAATCCTCTTTGAACACTCGGTAGGTCGGTTTGAAGCCGTCGTCAGGCTCCTCAATGTCGGCAAGCGGGTCGCGCTTCCGCTTGTCCATTACAAGCTGATAGGCTTGAGCGACCGCGCCCTTACTCTCGTTCGTGATGGCCTCCAGGATACACTCGTACTCACTCGGGCGATGGATTCCTTGCTCCCGTTCGTAGAGTAGAAGCCGGTGAATGCAGGTGTCGACGATCTCGTCGACATTCGCTCCATTGTAGCGTTGATAGAAGAGATTCGAGGGTAAGCCTAGAATTTTCGTATTGTCGAGCCGAACCGCGATGAACCGAGTCTGCCGCTCTCGAATGACGTCCCACTCAAACCGCGTCCAGTCCTTGGACTTGTACGCCTTCGAGATGAGCACCACTACTTCTTTCGCCTCCTTGAAGAGCCGCTCGAAGAGCTCCTCGCCATCAGCACCGACTAGCAGGCATCGTGCATCAGCTGCGAAGAAAACTTCGAATCCATACTCGCGAAGCCGCGTTGTGATTTCCCTAGCGACGCCCTCGTCCTCTCCCGCGTAGGAGATAGCGAAGTCAATGGTGGGTACTGGCATCAGTCTCGGGTTCCTCAATACATAACGGTTACGGTATCAACTGCGGCGCGAAGCGTCGTCGGCTTGATGCGATTTGTTCGGCTCCAGTGTCGCGTTTGAAGAATCCCTGGATACGGACTCCCTGTCTGTAATGGTATTGTCGATTGGTTCAGTAGAGTCACATGCGGTTGACGAGGCTGGTTTTGTCTCTACCTCCTCTACTTCGCTTCTTTGCAGCGTCGGTGCAGGAGGTTGCCATTCTTTCAAATGCTGGACTACGTCCCCGTAGAAGTCATCGAGTGTATGAAGGACAGAATCAATGAATGATTGCTTGCCGACCGAACGTTTGAGACCCATTGTTCGAGTAAGCGACACCGCAAATGAGGCAATTTCACGATTGTCAATGGGGATTAGGAGTGATTGGTTGTTTCGGACATTACCAAGCAATTCAGACATAGACGACCTTGCGCGTATGCCCCAGCTGTCTAACCGGACGTTCGGTGAGGTTGACTTCAACTGACGTAAGAGCCAGTTGATTCTCGTTATAGCTCGTCCTGTCTTGGGTGCGTCCATTTTGACCGATGCCTCAATTTGCTGAGCCCTTAGATGCACTCTGAGGATGATGTCGCCCACCGTATTGGGTATGCGAATTACTCCAGACATTGTACTTCGTCTCACCATTTCCTCAACGATGTTATCTATCCGAACCGAAATGTCTTTTCTTTCCTTTGGGGCAAGTACTTCTTGAACATCATCGCCCAGTTTACGCCCCAGGCGCAGGGCTGCGAATGATACGAGTTCCTCCCATTTCCCCGCCACTTCAATAGCCTTCTTGTCTAATTGACGCAGGGTTCCGTTCTTGACTGCATCGCGTACTCCAACCCAATGCACGCCCATATCGCTGAAATCCACGGATCCAGCATTCGGATGCTCCAAATATCGAATCAACTCACCCAAAATCCACGCTTGATCTGGATCTGCCACGCCACGGTGTGACTTCTGCAACACTGCTTCTGTCAAGACTCGTGACCATGAAAGATGGTGAAGGGCTACTTTTTTGAGTTTGCGTTTTTCCACTTCAACGGGGTGTTCTCCTGGTATTCTTGCAATCTGATTTGAGATCGTGATGACACAATCAAAACCCTGCTCTTTGGCTATGTCCAAGTATGTCTCAATTTGCTCACGGGTGTGTCTGTTGCTTCCCGTTTTTACTTCAATCAGAGCCGTCCATATCTTTTTGCCGCGTGTTGTCTGGATGAGTCCATCTGGACGAACACAGCGGCCATCGGCCAATTCAAATGTGACTTCAATATACGCTTGTAATCGGCCCTTGGGGGCACCATAAGGTTTTATGAATGCCAACCCAAATTCATCAACAGCGGATAATACCGCGAGCAGGGCAGACGTGGCTCGGCGTTCTTCCTCCCTGGCATTACGTATGCCAGAAACAGGAATCAACCGCGCCGATTCCCATGAAGGAGTGTCGTGTTCATTCATCGTTCTTGCTCCCTTTGTTGTCACAAGTGAAAACTCTTTATCTTATCTTTGCCGAACTATGTATATATGGTTTCCAGCCGGTAGAATGGGCAACTCGTTTGCCTATTCCGTCAATGTAACTTGATCCCAGCCGCATGGGCAGTCCACATGATACCTTGCGGTAGAAACCATCTTACAGGCTTAGGCCGGTTCTTCTTATTTGGTGGTCTTATATTGTTTACGTATAACATCCCAAGCCTCTCGGTATAAATCAAGAAATCACAAACTACGACGTTGCCGCTTCAGAGCTATCATGTCCTCTATATTCAATTATAGATGTATCGCCTTCTCGAGGAAGAAAAAAGGGGAAAATACAGTATTCAGGAGTCAGAAGCCGGAATTCAGAAAATTTTATAATTTTTCCACTTTTTCACTTGACGGCCAACGTACCTGTAAGTAAGATTAACGTATAACGTAAATTATTAGTTCGTTATTACAATAGTCAATAGACAATAATCAATAATCAATTTCGAAAGGGAGAATCCAATGGCTACGAAAGCACAAACCAAAGCTAATCAGCAAAACGCACAAAAATCGACTGGGCCGCAGACGGATGAGGGTAAGGCAACCGTCTCGCAGAATGCAATCAAGCACGGGCTTTTTGCCGCTGAGGCGGTGATAAAAGGCGAAGATCCGGCTGAATATCAAGCTTACCACGACCAATTCCTCGCTGAGC
>CAZSOR010000274.1:0-6540 GCA_964608395.1 uncultured Pirellulales bacterium | reverse complement strand
ATGGCTAAGAAACAGTTATCACGCAAGCAGCGGGAACGATTGCGGCACAGGCAGGAGATCCTTGATACGGCGTTGAAGCTTTTCTCGGAGCGAGGTTTCCACAACGTCTCGATGCAGCAGATCGCTGAGGCGTCGGAGTTTGCCGTTGGCACTTTGTACAACTTCTTCGAGAGCAAGGAGACGCTCTTCGAAGAGCTGATAAGTGGCAACGGCGAGAGAATTATAGGCACAATGACGGCCATTTTGGATGCTCCGGGAACTGAAGTTGAGCGTTTGATCAGCTTCATTCGACATATACCCACATTGCTCGAAGAGCAAGCCGAGTTTATAAAATTGTATGTGTCAGAACTGGGGGCCAAGGGCGCAAAGCTTTCAAAAAGACCTCAAAGGGAGAATTTCGATGCTGAGTTGAACACCAGATTGCAGCAGCTCCTGGAGGATGGAGTACGCAAGGGCATCTTTCGTCGTGTGGATCCGGCCATCACGACAAAGGCCATTAATTCGACCATGGAGGCATTGGCCTTTGAAGTCGCCGGTCGTTTTGACAAGGCCGAGGTGAAGGACATGTTCGACAAGGTCGAGCAACTCTTTATAGGCGGACTTTTGCTGCCGGAGGATCATGGTAATGACTAACAGGATGAGCATAAGCATCTGCGCTGCGGTGGCGGCCGTAGTGACATTGGCGGGCTGCAGCAGCTTCGACGGGCAAAAAGTCCGGCGGGCACATGCCGGGAACTATCGGAACCTGCTGGATCGGCGGACTGAAGAAGTGCTCTCGGGCAAAGAGTCCCTGAATCTGCAGGATTGCATCGACGCTGCCCTTCAGAACAATCTGGATATCCGCGTCGCCGAGGTCCGGCAGCGGGTGGCTAAGCTGAATCGGGATGTGTCTTTTTCCCGGTTTCTCCCCCAGGTCAATCTGAATTACAACTATACCCGTTGGGATCCTCAGCCTGAGATCGTCACCGGCGCGCACTCGCAGCCGATGCACGACGAACGGATTCGTGATATTAGCTTAAATATCCAAATGTCGGTCTTCAATCCGTCTACGTGGTTTATGTATGCCATGCACGAGCGCGGAGAGGAGATCGCCGAGATTGCCGCCGACTATACGCGGCAGATGATCGTTATCCAGGTAACGACATATTACTACTACTGCCTTGGCCTTGAGGAAATCGAGAAGGTTCTTGACAGCCGGATTCGTGCGGCCGAAAAACTCGCCGAGCAGTTGCAGGATTATCAGGCCGAGGGACTCGTCTTTGCATGGCAGAGCGATCTGGCTCATGTCAACCTTGAATCGCAGAAGCTGCAGCGAAAGCGCATCCGCCAACTCCTTGAACAAACCAAAGGGCAATTGCTCATGGCTATGGGGCTCTCGCCGCTGGGCTCGATTCAACTGTATCCGACTCCGCCGACGATGCCACCGCAGGGCACGCTGGAAGATTTTATCGCCGAGGCTCTGCTCAATCATCCCCGGTTACGCATTGCCGATCGTGAGATCGCGATTGAGAAAGAGAAGGTTAAACTCGCGCTGACCGGTTTTATGCCGTCTCTAACAGGCTTTGCCAATCGTGTCAACACGACCGACGCTTTTCAGAGGTACTCAAATTACTGGATGATGGGACTCTCAGGTGTGCTGACCGTGTTCAACGGCTTTGCCAACATCAACGAATACAAAGCAGCTAAGGAAAATGTTAAGAAAGCTGCGTTGCAGCGTGAACAGACCACGTTGGCCCTGATGCTCGAAGTGTTCCGAGCATATCAGAACCTTCAGTTAGCCCAGGATAGTATTGCCGTGGCCGAGGGCAACGACAAAGCAGCCATCGCCCATTACGATCAAGTCTATCGGCAATGGCAGGAAGGTCTGGTGGACGCATCCGAGTTATTGTCGGTCGTCGCCGAGAAAGATCTTGCCCAGATGGTGAGAATCAACTCCCAATTCCAGATACAGGTGGCTATCGCAACGCTTGTGAATGTGATGGGACAAACAGAAATTGATTACGAGGAGGCACAGCATGACGGCCAATCCTAAGAAAGACATCAAACCCGCTAAAGCAGGGCGTATGGGCAAGTTCGCCATTGTCCTGGTTGTAATAGCCGTGATAGCGGCAGGGGGGTATTACCTGAAAAATCGCGCAGGCACCGGACAGGCGGATTCACCCGGGCAAACGATGGAGCAGCGCACTCCGGTAGTCACAACACAGGTGGCCATGCGAGAGTTTCAGCGAAGTCTCGCCGTACAGGGCAATCTGGAAGCCAGGAACTCTGCGATGGTCTCGCCGCGGATACCCGGGATCCTTGAGGCTATCTTCGTAGATGAGGGCGACGCGGTTACTGCCAACGAAACCAAACTCTTTCAAACAGACGCGGCCAATCTCAAAGAGAACCTTGAGATAAGCCGTCACAGTCTCAGGGTCGCCCAGTATGCGAAACAACAGGCCAATGCAAATCTGGAGAAAACCAGGGCGGATCTGCACAAAATAAAGCTCGACTATGATCGTTTCAAGCGGCTGTTAGAGAAGCAGGCGGTGACCGCAGATGCTTTTGAGCGGCAGGAATCGGAATACCTGCAGTTGCAGGCTTCCGAGAAATTGTCTGCGACCCAGGTTGATTTGGCGGCAGCGCAGGAGGATCAGGCCAAAGCAGCCCTGGTCATTGCCCAAAAGAATCTGGCCGACACGACTATCTACGCACCTGTAAGCGGAAAAGTAAGCGTGCGTCTGCTGGAACCAGGAGAAATGGGCAGCCCCGGCATGCCTGTCGTACGTATCGATGATATATCTTTAATAGAGACATGCGCATATCTGCCTGCAAGTTACTATTCCGAAGTAATACCCGCTAAAACAATGATTGAAGTGGTGGTATCGGATAAAAACCTGGGGCAATTTCCCGTCAGCTATAAAAGTCCGACGATCAATCCCAAACTTAGAACTTTCGAGGTTAAGTGCCTTATCGATAATGCTTCGGCAGGTATTGCCCCCGGTGCAATGGCTCAAATCAGAGTTATTTTAGAGTCAAAGCAGGGATTGTCAGTACCCTCAACAGCAATCCAGCGACGAGAAGGTAAAGCCATTGTTTTTACTGTCAGTGATGATAAAGCTCGAATGGTGGAAATACAAGCCGGAATTGAAAACGATGGTTGGACCGAAGTTATCAGCGATAAGTTAAACGAACAAAGCTTAGTCGTAAGTATGGGGCAGGATATGCTTGAAGACGGCCAGGTTGTTTCCGTGCAAAAGGGGGGTAACTGATGTTTCTTTCCGATGCCTCGATAAAAAGACCTATTGCGATGAGTTGCCTGATAATCGGATTAACTCTTCTGGGCCTGAACTCATACTTAAAAATGGGCCTCGAATTAATGCCCAAGATGGACGTGCCATATATTACGGTAACGACAATATATCCCGGTGCCACGCCGGAGCAGATTGAAACGGACGTAGCCAAGCGAATAGAAGACCAGGTCGTGACTATCGACGGGCTCAAACACGTTAGTTCCGCCTGTATGGAGAATGTGTGTCTGAGTCTTCTGGAATTTAATCTCGGCGTAGATGTAGATATCGCGGCGACAGATGTACGCGAGAAACTGGATTTGATTAAGGCTGATTTCCCGGAAGATGTCGAAGATCCCAAGATTCTGAAATTTGATATCAATGCCAAAGCTATCGCCAACCTTGCTTTGACGGGCGAAGTTTCTTTGGATGAGCTGTATGACTTTGCCGACAATACGCTCAGAGATAAGATCACAGTTATTTCCGGCGTTGCCGACGTCGAGCTGGTTGGCGGGGCCAAGCGTGAAGTTCACATAGTAATTGATCGTGACAAATTAGCAGCCAAAAGTCTGGCAAGCAATGCTGTGGTTCAAGCGATTCAAAATAGTGTAAGGTTAATTCCATCGGGCCATATTAAGGAATCGGGCCGCGAGTTCACGGTTAAATTCGATGCCGAATGTAAAGATGTTGACGATATTGGTGGTCTCGAAATAGCGAATGAAGATAATCAGCGGTGTTACATTCGTGACATCGGCCAGGTCCAAATGGCTACCGAGGAATTACGCCAAAAGGCAAATGTGGACGGCAAACCCTGTATCTATATCAAGGTTAAAAAGAAGGCTGAGGCCAATGCGGTTCGCGTTGTTAACGGCGTAAGATCGGAGATGGACAAGCTTACCAAAGAGCTGCCCGGGGGCATGGAGCTTGTATGGGTAAGTGATGACGGACGTTTCATAGAGGCTACAGTTGAAAGTGCCTGGCTGAATGTGGCCGAGGGTATTTTTCTAACAGCTCTAATTCTATTTTTCTTTCTTTATAACATACGTGCGACAATGGTAGTGGCTGTCACTATGCCCCTGACCATTATCATCGGATTATTCTTCATGCAAATGGTCGGATTCACGCTGAATATTTCCACATTGATTGCTATTGGTATGTCGGTTGGCGTCCTTGTTACAAACTCTATTGTCGTTTTGGAGGCAATAGTCAAAAGGCTCGATAAAACAGGCGATGTCAAATCATCCTCCATGCTTGGGGCCAGCGAAGCATTTATTGCGGTTTTAGCAAGTGCCGGAACAAATATAGTAGTGCTGTTTCCGGTTGCCATAATGGGCAGTATGATTGGATTGTTCATGAAGCCTTTGGCCATGAGCATGGTCATAATGACGGCGGTATCTTTGTTTATATCCTTCACGTTGACACCTATCCTGTGCTCAATTTTGCTAAAACCCAGGCAGGCCGAGAGAAAGGGTTTGATTGTTGGTATGGAAACCCGATTTAATCGCCTGTTGGGTTCAATCATCGGTGGATATCGCCGTCTTTTATCTTTCAATGAAAGACATAAAACCGCTGCATTAGCGACACTGGCTCTGGTCATACTGCTGTTTATTCATGCCTTATCGCTGACAGGCAAGCTCGGATTCGGATTCATTACAGAGCCAGACCAGGCCCAGTTATTTGTCAAGCTGGAATATCCTACCTGGTACGATTTGGAAAAGACCGCCGGCAGGGTTCAGGATGTCGAGGAAAGACTCCGTGACTTGCCCGAGCTGAAGCATACACTCAGCTCCGTCGGAAAAGTCGAAGGAATCATCGGCCAGTCCACGCAGGGTGTATATCTGGCGCAAATCCTGCTCGTATTCAGTGACCGCGATCAAAGGCAGCTTAGTATCGACGACATCCAGGCCGAAGTCCGCAAGCGCTTAACAGGTTATCCGGAGGCTATTCTAACGGTTACACAACCTACCGTTGTTGGCGGACAAAGCCAGGACATCGAATTGGAGATTTCCGGCCGGGAGCTTGCGACTCTCGACAGCCTCGCAACTCAAACCCAGCAGCGTTCCAGCGAAATTAACGGGCTTCAAGATGTTGACACTACCGTAAGAACGGGCAAGCCGGAGCTGGCCATCCTGCCGAATCGTGCGGTTTTATCCGACTTGAATATCCCGGCGGTGGGTTTGGGTATGGCGCTTCGTGCAAATCTCGAAGGATTGGACGCCGGGACATTTAAGAAGGGCGATCGCAATTACGATATCGTTGTGAAATTTGCCGCCCAGCAGGGCAAGCAGCAGATCGAAAAATTCATGTTTCCCGGCGCGCCCGGCAAACCCGTCACTCTGTCCAGTTTGGCGGATATAAATCAACGTATTGCCCCAATCCAGATTACGCGCAAAGACAAGCAGAGAGTCGCCAAGGTTTTTGCCAACCTTGGCAGTAATATGCCACTTGGAACCGCCGTGGATTTAATCAGTAACGAAATCGATACTAAGCAGCAGTTTCCGCCCGGTTACAGCTATAAGTTTACAGGTATATACGAGACTATGGACGAGGCTAACGCCGCATTCGGCGAGGCCGGATTGATTGCTGTAATTCTTGTAATCTTAACACTCGCGGCTATCCTTGAGTCATTTAAACAGCCCTGGCTTATTCTGACAACATTGCCGTTAGCTTTGATTGGCGTAATGTGGGCGCTTGCATTAACAGGCGAAAGTATTTCGATGTTTATCTTAATGGGTATTGTTATGATGATTGGTATCGTAGTCAACAATGCCATTTTGATTATGGACCAGTTCAATGTTCACGTCGCCGAAGGCGTTCCGATCCACAAGGCGATGATTAGCGCTGCCTGTGAGCGTTTCAGACCTGTTGTTATGATAACCTTTGCCGCGGTTTTAGGAATGCTCCCGCTGGCGTTGGGCAGGGGGATAGGTGCGGAAATACGTAACGGCGTCGGTATCGCTTCAGTAGGCGGAATTCTGATTTCCGGTGTTCTAACGCTTGTCATCATGCCGATTGTATATGATTTGTTTACCCGGCGAAGAACAAAAAGCTGATGGACTTGCGAATTGTGAATGGTGAATAGTATCTGGTTGGATTTTGGCCGTATTTGGAATTTGAGCTTTTTGGTAATTCGAACTTGTTTAGAATTTCGGATTTAGAGATTAGGATTTGATGCGTAGCATCGTTTTATGCAAGATGGTGGTATGGAATCTTAACCAATTCCTTCAGAGACGCTTTTTTTTCACGATGTATATGACAGTAGTCCGAATGG
>CAZSOR010000273.1:0-6561 GCA_964608395.1 uncultured Pirellulales bacterium | reverse complement strand
CTGCTGCTGTCGGCATCGTCGGTCGCGATAAGCTCGATAAGCGGCTTCCAGAATCCACCCAAGAGTATAATCGGTTTATCCGCCTTAAGAAAGCCCTTGTTTTTTAATTCCCAGACTTTTGCCAATTCCAGCAGCGTTCCCGTTCCGCCCGGCAGGACGATATACGCCTGCCCCAATTTCACGAGCGTATCGAGCCGTTCATCGAGAGAACCGGTAACAATTTCACGGGTCACATACTTGTTCGCCCTGCTGGACTTGAACGCCGAACAGGTTACACCGATAACTTCACCCCCGGCCTCGACAGCTCCTTTCGCCGCCGCGAACATCGTCCCGCCGTAACCGCCATTAGCAATCGCAAAACCAGCCTCAGCTAAAAACCTGCCGGTCTCCATAGCCAGCGTAAAGATCGCATCGCCGGCCCTGCTCGTTCCGAAAATCGTTATTATCTTTTTGGATATTATCTCAGGCATATTTCAATTAACCAGAAAATACACAATCCTGCAGGCATGGCCACTGCTTTTTTGATTCTTCTTGTTAGTCGTCCTGAGAGTAATCTCATGTCTGCCCGGACTCAGTTCGGCATCAAGAATATAGGCCCAGGGCAGGTGAAGATTCGAACTCCATTGAGTGAACTGGTCGATTTGGCGAAAAGATGACTTATCAATGCTGTATTCAATAACACCCACATCGGGACCACAGGTAACAAAAACACCAATAGCAGTACCCTCGAATTTGAGTCTGAGCATCGCGCCGGGCCGATTGGCTTTAAGCACGGGTACATTGACAAAACCTTCGCGCAGCCCTTTACCATCTCCGGGATTCCAGGCAGCGTCATAGACAAAGCCTTCGACAAGTTCGGCATTACCAATATCCACATACCGGCCGCGATAATAACTGAACGGATCGAGGGGCTCGTCCGGCATGGGGTTGGATTTAACATTTTCAGGCAACGACCCGGCCCATGCCGTATCTAACAAACGTTTCATTGAGCGGAAATAAACATTCTGACCAAAAGGTGAAGGATGAACATCGCGAAAATCATTCGGCCAATCAAATTGTCCGGCATTGATACGTTCATTGACTTCGAGCGCGAGGTTCAACGAGGGTAACTGATAATGTTCGGCCACTTTTTCATGGTTACGAACGACGGCCGGCACGGAACCATCATTGTAAGTTTTCATTTTCTCGGGATCGACGAAGTGCATCAAAATAATATCGATGTCGGGATTGAGCATACGAGCCTGCCGGACGATTCCTTCCATACCACGAATTTGTTCGGTATCGGTGCGACCATTGGTCGCATCATTGACGGCGGCTTCCTCAAATAACAAATCGACCGGGCCATTTTTGAAAACGTTCCGCCTAAGACGGAAAGCTCCCGGCGTCGAACCTGTTGAAGGAATCCCGGCAGCGATGAATTCAAACCGGGTCTCAGGAAAGCGTTGCTGCAGGTACTGACAGATCATGTTCCGCCAACCGGGGTTGTGGGTAATAGAGCCGCCCAGGAAAGCCACACGGCCTTTCTTCTGCCGTTGGAATTTTATGCGGCAGTTTGTCAGGCCGTGCCGCAGATTGTAATGGAACTTGTCATAATCGGCTGTTGTATGAGACAGGATGAAATCGACAATGGGCTTCGGATCCTCAAGGCTGTGAGGATGATGGTCCGCGCCCGGCTTGCGAATGACGGTGATCTTGCCGCCGAGCTTCTTATAGCGTTGTTCAACAATATCTGAGTTTTCCGGCATCGGAACGACAGTATCGGAAGTGCCGCAGACGTGCAGAACAGGCACGACGCAGCGGGCTAACGGCTCAAGATTGTCAATCGGATTGTGCTCATACTCCAAAGCCTGCTCGGCCGTCAGGCCATAAGCTTTCAGACAAGCTTCCCAGGACGGCTGATGGTAATTTCCTTTACCTCGGCCGGCGGGCCAGCTCTTGAAGTCACAGACGGGATTGTCGGCGTAGATGCAGGCCACTTTCTCGGGATTGGCACAGGCCCAGTTGTAAACGATAAGTCCGCCCCGGCTCATCCCTTCCAGAGCAGCACGCCGATGGAAGCCATGATGCTCGGTCAGATAATTGTAAAAAGCATTCCAATGATTCACCGCCGGGGGAGCACCAAAGAGGTCTGCCACATCCATATAAACAAGGTGAAATCCTTTTTCCAAAAGTGCCAGGTCCGTCTGAGGTTCATGGCCGAAGAAACGCGCCCGCCATATCCAGGGCAGATGGCCGGTCGGATGCCCGGGCGTAACGACAATACATCGGCGGGTATCATATGTAAAGTCGTAGCGGTCATATCCACTCCAGACGGATTTCTCGACGTCAATACCATCAACTTCGAGCCGACGTGCAAAATCATCACACAGAGAAATGTCAGCCAGAAAAGCCGTAAACGCAAGAATGAATAGCAAAATTCGTATATTTTTCACGATTCGCCTCTTTGTACCTATGTCACTCGCCGGCCCTTTTTTGCGTGTAATTCAGAAGCCCCGTGGAAAGCAGAATCTCTCTGTCTCTATCGGACAGTTCCAGCCTTCCGATAAAATCAAATGAGCCGTCCGCTTTGAAAATCGTAACTGTGTCGCTGCTCTTTACAGCATCGAGCAAACCATCTATCTGAAGCTCGTCGCCGGACTCGATTTTGTCATAGTCCGCCGGATCGGCAAATTCGATCGGCACGATGCAGAAGTTAATCAGATTCGCCTTGTGAATTCGTTCGATAGTTTTAGCGATCACGGCCCGAACACCCAGATACATCGGGCACAATGCTGCGTGCTCTCTCGACGAACCCTGGCCGTAGCTTTCGCCCGCCACGATGATGCCGGCCGTTCCCTTTTTCTTCAGTTCGAGCGCACGTTCGGCGAACGTCGGCTTGCCTTCTTCGTTGAAGCAGTTAAAAACGACCTTGGCATATTCGGGCACATTCGAGCGAAGTTTCAGAAAGGTTCCCGCCGGCATGATATGGTCGGTGGTGATTTTATCGTCGCACTTGAGCAATACTTCGCCCGTCAATTTTTCCGGTAGCGGCCTGGGCGTCTCCGGCACGACAATCGTCGGGCCGCGCACGACCTCGGCTTTCGCCGCCGCTTCCTGGCTTAGAGGCACCTCTATCATATTATCGTTGATGGCAAATTCTGCCGGCAGCTCTATCTTCGGGTACTGCAGGCCGAACAATTCCGGCAGATCCCGCGGGTCGGTAATCCTGCCTGTAAGAGCCGAGGCGACCGCCGTCTCCGGGCTGACCAAATACGCCTGGTCGCCCTTAGTTCCGGTGCGTCCGGCAAAGTTCCGATTGAATGTCCGCAGGCTCACTACATCATTGGCCGGCGAGAAACCCTGCCCGATACATGGCCCGCAGCCCGATTCCAAAATCCTCGCGCCCGCTGAAATCATGCCGGACAATGCCCCGTTATCGGCCAGCATATTCAGGACTTCCCTGCTGCCCGGAGCGATTGCAAATTCGACCATCTCGTTGATACGCTGGCCTTTCAGGACGATCGCCACCATCATCAAATCGGCAAAGCTCGAATTCGTGCAACTGCCGACAACGACCTGTCCCGTTTCGAGACCGGCGATCTCACGGATGGATTTGACGTTGTCCGGCGACGAGGGACAGGCCGCCATCGGCTCAAGCTCATCCAGTTTGATCTCGATGATGCGGTCGTATTCGGCATCCGGATCGGCTGCTAATTGCTGATAGTCTTTTTCCCGCTTTTGGGCGGCCAGGAATTTTTCGGTCTGCTCGTCGCTGGCGAAGATGCTCGTAGTAACGCCTAATTCGGCTCCCATATTCGTGATCGTGGCCCGCTGTGGTACGGAAAGTTTTTCTGCACCGTCGCCACAATATTCGACCACCCAGCCGACGTTGCCCTTTGTCGTCAGGATGCTCAGCAACTTGAGAATCACGTCCTTGGCGGTCACCCAGTCGCTTAACTGGCCGGTGAGTTTGACGCCCAGGACCTTCGGGCATTTCAGGTAGAACGGCCCGCCGGCCATTGCGACCGCCACATCCAGCCCGCCTGCCCCGATGGCCAGCATCCCGATTCCGCCGCCGGTCGGCGTGTGTGAATCGCTCCCAAGGAGCGTCGCGCCGGGCTTGCCGAACCGCTCCAAATGGACCTGATGACAGATTCCGTTGCCGGGGCGCGAATGATGGGCGCCCGCCCTGGCGGCGACGGTTTGCAGGTACAGATGATCGTTATGATTCTCCGGGCCGAATCCTGCCATATTGTGATCGACGTAGCTTACCGACAAATCGGTTTTCACTGGTCTGAGCCCCATCGATTCATAAAGCAAAAACGCCGTTGTTCCCGTGGCGTCCTGTGTCAGCGTCTGGTCGATACGAATCCCGATCTGCTCGCCGGCCGCGAGCTTGCCGTCAACAAGATGCTTGCCAAGTATCTTATAAACAAGTGTTTTTCCCAATTTCATGCTCCTTAAAAACTAAAAGGGGTAGTTTAACATAAATGCGCTTCCAAGACAAATCCTGACGATAGACCAATTTCGACGTTCTTTCCGGATGTCATCGAAGTACATCTTACCCGAGCCGCCGGGCTGCGGATTGTCCCTGTCGCCAAAGCCGGCCTTTGCGGTTCTGGCAGAAAAGCTGGAAGCTGACAGTTCAAAACTGCCAGAGCAGTGTGATGATTCGCGATTCGCTGGAACCGGGCTCGAAGCATGCTATTGTGTGTCTCACGCCCGGTAACGGAGTCGCTTTGCAGGATCGTGTCGATACGGATCTTGATAGCTTCAGCGCAGAACAAAGCGGAATCACCGCGCCGCATTGGGTGAAATTAGAGCGTGACTTATCCGGCGACTTTACGGCTTACCATTCAACCGATGGGTCTGCCTGGGAGATGCTGGGCCTGCCAGAGAGAATCCAGATGATTAAGAATGCCTATATCGGTTTAGCAGTAACGGCCCATAATGCCGAAGAGACGTGTGAAGCCGTATTCTCGAATGTCACGTTCACTGGTACGCTTGGTCCAGAGTGGACGAACCAGGATATCGGCATAATCAGCAATGATGCCGAGCCGATGTATGTGGCTGTGTCCAATACCGCCGGCGATCCTGCAGTAGTGTATCATGATGATCCTAATGCAGCACAGATAGCCATCTGGTCGGAGTGGGTAATCGGCCTGCAGGAGTTTGCGGAACAGGGTGTGGACCTGACCGATGTCGACAGAATTGCTATCGGCTTCGGCAACAAAGACGATATGACTACTGCCGATGGTTCAGGTACAATGTACTTCGACGATATCCGGCTGTATCGGCCTGAAAAAATTAACATTGAAAACTTCAGTTTTGAGCTGCCCGGCACCGAGAAAATCAAGGGTTGGAACGGTGAAGGTGTAAATGGAACTCCTGCTGTCGATATACCCGGTTGGAGCAGCGATACTGAGGTTGCCGACTCGGGAGTGGAGACCGGGTTCGAACCAACTGACGGGGAATGGTCCGCTTTTTTAATGAGCGGCGATCCCTCGATCTGGCAATTGACCGACCATACGATCAGCGACGGCGACATTTTAGAGCTGAAAGTGGATGCCAGGATTACATGGGCCGCCACGGTCATGCAGATAATTCTCTATTACGATGACAACGGCGCCAGAGTTCCGGCTGCGACCGGTGAAGTGATTCTTACAGATGATATGCAGGAGTATACACTGTCGCTATCAGCCGCTGACGTTCCGGAATCGGTCGGCAAGAAAATTGGAATTGAATTTTCCAATACAAGTTCCGGCGACTCATGGATCGGCCTGGATAATGTGCGGCTTGTCCTGCTATCTGAGTAAGCCGATTGATCCTGATATTAGTATTCTCGATTGAGGAAGACCTGAATCAGGGCGGCATGGTTGTGCTAAAGGACTATGCTCTGCTGGACTACTGTTGAGATAAATGAATTAGCACGAGTTTGGGGCCTATGCTTGATGATGAAGCATAGGCCCCGTTTGTTTTTAGGGTAATACAGATACTCAGGCCGCTAAGGCTTAAACTTGCTATATGTGAACGATCGAGTAGATGGACGATGATTGAAACGCGAAATCGTTACCGCAGCATCATTATCATCAGAGAGCTATAAGGATTCTGTGGGCCTAAAACTTAAAATCCCCGGAATAAAGGGTCTATAATGCCAAAATAGCCTGTTCTCCGCCAAGAAAAATCTCGAAGAGGCAGTTGTAAGTGTAAGGGCTATTCGGTAAAATGTCGCCGGATGCCGAATTATTCGTGCCGCGTTCTGAGTACCGCGGAACGCAGAACGACGAACGCTGAACGATTAAAGTGCTATAAAAAGGAGATGCTCATGGAGCAAGGGCAGTCGAGAATAAAGGTTGAGTACGGAATAGATATTACCATTGTGACATTTAATGACGAAAGAATTGTCGATGAAGAACAAATAAGGGAACTTCAGGAGTCCTTTAAGACAGTCATTGAGAAAAACGAGGGCAAGAAACTGATTCTCAATTTTGTCAACGTAAAGTTTATGACCTCGGCCTTTTTGGGCCTGCTGGTCAGAATCCACAAAAAGTTATGCGAACAGGGAGGGCGGCTGCGACTGTC
>CAZSOR010000272.1:0-6563 GCA_964608395.1 uncultured Pirellulales bacterium | reverse complement strand
ATAGCCGCGTAACAGGACGTCCACGAATCCGAATGATCCGATGTGGGGAGGGTATCCGGTGAGAAGAGGAATCGTCAAAGACTCAAACGATGTTATTTTTAACCTAATTACTCTTATGGTTGTTGCCTGCGTCCTGAGCTTTATCGCCGGCGCGGCTTACACAAAAGCCGGCAGGCCGATAACCCTTCTTAATGCTACAGTGACCGAGACGCAAAACGATACTCAATCCTTGCCGGATAAAGCTGTTGTAAAGACTGAGCCCATACAAACCGCTGCTTTAGCTCTGCCGAGCAAGCCGAAAGATGAGCAAAAGGCCGAGATGAAAAGCGAGCCGGCCGATAAGTGGCGAACAGTACGAATGAAAGTAACCGGCTATTGTCCCTGCTCGAAATGCTGCGGAAAGCATGCAGACGGCATCACAGCAAACGGTCATAAAATCCAGCCCGGCGATACTTTCGTTGCCGCCGACAAGAGATACTCATTCGGCACGGAAATGGTCATCGAAGGTTACAACAACGGACAAAACATAAAAGTTCTCGACAGGGGCGGAGCGATCCGTGGAAACAAGCTGGACGCATTCTTTCATACTCACCAGGAAGCTCTTGAGTGGGGCGTCAGGTACATCGACGTTAAAGTCCGCGACATATAAATTCCTGCAATTACGGCCAGATTTGATTTTCAAGCCAGTGTTCTGCAAGCAAAGCGAAGTCTGCAAAATCAATATTATTATCGCTGTTCAGGTCTGCCGGTGTTAAAAGCGTCTGGTCGAAGATTCCCGTGCCGTCAGTGGCGATGTATGCGATTTCCGGCTGAGTGAGAGCATAGTCGTATATTAGGAAATCATCGATCGTGCCGTCATAGCCGCCGTACCAGCCGTTGCCGATTTCAAATGAAGTGATCCCTGAAATGGGTGAATGTGAGCCGGTTCTACTGTCATAAAGCACGCCGTTGAGGAAAATCTGCATTATCCCGGTGTCGGCGTCTTTCGTGAAGGCCCAATGGTTCCATCGGCCAAACCATTCGCCCGGGTATCGATGGTATCCGCTGAGCTTATTGTCGAATGACCATGGGCTGCCGCAAGCCCAATGATATATGCCGGGCCGTCTCCAGCAGCCAAGGTTAATAGCTATCGCCGGGTCATCTTCGCCGTAAGTATAGTTCGAGCAGAAGAGCGTGTCGGTATGATATGGCGAGTCGGCGCCGTATTGCCAGAAAGCGATGGTGATTGCAGTGCTGATTTTCGAGAACACATCAGCGGCATTGGTTATTTCCACCGCGTCTTTGTAGCCGTCGAAGCTGATTGCATTGTCGTACACGCCCACCGGTAGATTGGGAGCGGCCACGGGGTAAACTTTATATCCTGTATCGAGCCAGGAATATGCCATTTCATCAAGGTCCTTAAAGTTGACAAGACAATCGCTGTTGAAATCGGCATCCGATATGTTTTCTTCCAGACATCGGGACGGGTACAGCCTTATATCATCGAATAAAAATTTGTCGTTGAAGCTTAAGGATGTGTAGTTTGAATCCGAATAAAATCCGATTTCCATGCTCTCAATATTGCTCAGGTCGATATCCTGAAATTCCTGAAGATCGATTCTCCAAAGATACCAGAGATCGTTCGTGATATTATTGGAATCTATTGGGTAAATCGCAAAGGCCTCGTTGTTTCCATCATTAAGAGTAATATAGATATACATCGAGGCATAACTGTTTTCGGTTATATCACTAAAAAATAACTCTAACGCCTTCATGCCGGCAGCCGTCCAGTCCTGTGGTGGAGTAAATGTGCGAACAACATTTTCAGTATATGTACCAGTACTGTAATCTCGCAATTTTATAGCCATCGACTTCTTGCTACATTTATGTGCATAATTCTCCGAAAGAATAACGTTGGTGTTCTTCCACGTATCGGATATCCTGTTGCGATCGGAACCGGTTGATGAGTTATACTGCTCAAAATCGTCGATAACAAGGTAATTGAGATTGATTGTTGTAAAGCTCCAGACTTCGCCTGGCTGAACATTTTGGTCGTTGACTTCGTCGATCCGCCAGTAGTAAGTTGTGTCTATTTCAAGGCCGCCTGGATCGAATGTATTGGCGTCCTGTGGCTGTGGGGGCTCGCTTACGCCTATATTAGAAATATCCGTACCCAAGTGAACAATATGTTTGTCTGCAAATTGTCCCTTTGACCAGCTTAAAATGGCATCGATCGGCACATTTTTAGCGCCATCGACGGGTATCGGATTGCAGGCTGCGTCGCCGCAATCGGTGCAGATTCTGGCTCGCACGTTGGCGATATCGAATCCGGGTGCCCCTCCGCCGTTGTCTATTCCGAGTATGCGGACCGCGCATGGTTCGAACGGCAATACGATATCGGAGATATCAAAACCTATCTCAGTCGGATCCACTCCACTGCCGGCACTTCCGGAAGTAGCGATGCCGATCAATCGCTCCCGGCCGGCACCGTCTGTAATGAAAATAAGAGCCTGCTCACTCACCGGCCCAAGCTCGATAAGCAGTATATCATTGCCCGGGCCATCGATAATTGGGCCGCGAAACTGTAGTTCGACCCAATGGTCCGGCGGCAGTGTGACCCCGGACTTGTCCGACAGGGGAGGACCTACAAGCCACTGCTCCGGTACGACCTGGATCGGTCCATTATATTCCCCATCGGCATCCATGCCTGTCCAGCAGCTATCGTCAACATCATAGGCATCGACCAAATAGCAGGGATATTCGAATGCTTCTCCGGCAAAAGTGGCTGCCTTGAGTGTGAAAGCCAGGTAAATGACTGCCAATGTTAATAAGTAGCCTTTATTCATATCTTACCCTCCAGCCCCGGCACAGAACCGGTGCAGGAATTATCCATATCGATTCACCCCCTAATATCCAGAAGAAATTGTATCATTTAAGCACACGAAATGCAAGAAAAATGATATTGATAATATTATTGATTGCAACTGAACCACAGGCACATGGAAAAAGCTTGATATGTAACGGATTACTGGTAAACTTCCGGCGGCGTTTTGTTGTGCTGGTTTGTGAACCGTATTGCGCAAATACGAAGGCGCGATACGGGATATGAGATATGAGTAAAGACTATAGAAAGGATTACCGGGATGACTGATTACTCAATAAGTCCGTCAGGTGAAAAGTTTGCAATCCCTGAAGAAAACGAGCACGCAGCGGAGTTCCAGCGCGTTGAGTCACTGGCAGAAGCGGCACGTAGCGAGGGTAAGGAAATAGTTGTCGTCATGGGTGTTGGTTTTGTCGGTGCCGTAATGGCGGCGATTGTTGCCGATACCGTCGATAAGCAAAGCGGCCAACCCGGCAAGTTCGTGATCGGCTGTCAACGGCCAAGCGTCCGGAGCTACTGGAAGATTCCGCTGCTGAATCGGGGCGTATCGCCGGTAAAGGCCGAGGACCCTGAAGTCGATCCGATGATTGCCCGCTGCGTGCTCGAGAAAAAGACGCTGATCGCCACCTATAACAGCGACTGCCTCAAACTGGCGGATTGCGTGGTCGTGGACGTCCAGTGCGATTATACGAAACAAGACCTCGGTAATATGCGAACCGGCAAAGCGGAGATGGCAGCCCTGGAAGCGACAATCAAGACCATCGGCGATAAGGTGCAGCAGGATTGCCTGACGCTGATTGAGACGACGGTAGCACCGGGAACGACGGAGTTCGTGGCCTGGCCGATTATGAAAAAGGCCTTTGCTGCTCGCGGCATAGAGACCGAACCGCTGCTGGCCCACAGTTTCGAGCGGGTCATGCCCGGCAGGCATTATGTCTCATCCATCCGCGATTTCTGGCGGGTCTGCTCCGGCTGTAACAGCCAGGCGAGAGGACGCGTCGAGAAGTTTCTGCGCGAGGTGCTGAACACCGAAGAATTTCCTTTAACCGTAATGGATCGGCCGATCGAATCCGAGACGACCAAAATCGTCGAGAATTCTTACCGTGCTACAACCCTGGCTTTTCTTGATGAGTGGAGTCTCTTCGCGGAGCGCAATGGTGTGGACCTAATCAAGGTGGTCGAAGCAATCAAGATTCGCCCCACACACAGCAATATGATCTTTCCCGGCCCCGGCATCGGTGGTTACTGCCTGCCGAAGGACGGCGGGCTCGGATACTGGGCGTATAAGCATATTCTCGGATTCAGCGATGACATATTCAAGATTACACCGACGGCTATCGACGTAAACGATACTCGCGGCCTGCACGTAGCGGCGCTGACGAGAGATGCCCTGCGAAACATGGGCCGGCAGGCGGCCGGCGCGAGTATACTCTTGTGCGGAGCGAGTTATCGGCAGGACGTCGGCGACACTCGCTACAGCGGTTCGGAAATTGTCGTTCGAAAGCTCACCGAGATGGGAGCCGAAATGCGAGTGCACGATCCGTATCTCGAACACTGGTACGAGCTGGAAGCACAGGATACCTACCCCGCTCCGGGACATTCATGGGCAAGGTTTTTCCGCAATCAGGATGGCTTGGTGAATATTCGGATTCAAAGCGACCTTGCCGAATCGCTGGCCGGTGCGCAGGCAATTATATTGGCCGTGCCGCACACCCCGTATCTGGAGCTTGATCCTGATAAAATAGTCGAATGGGCGGGCGGCCCGTTGGCGGTCATCGACTGCTTCGGCATATTGGATGATCAGAGAATCCGTCGCTATTTCGAGCTTGGCTGCGAAGTTAAAGGGCTGGGCCGGGGACATATCCAGCGAATTAAGGAAGAAGTAAGAAAAAGTTAAAAGTTAAAAGTCAAAAGTTAAAAGTTAAAACTAAAGGGAGTCTGTAGACGTGGACATAACGGATATTAAGAACAAACGAATCGCCGTTCTATCGCCGGTCGCGTGGCGGACGCCCCCTCGTGCCTATGGCGCCTGGGAAACCGTCGCCGGCAATATTGCCGAAGGACTTGTCGCTCGCGGCTGGAAGAATGTTACGCTGTTCGCCACGAAGGAATCTGTTACCAGTGCAAAACTCGAAGGCTGGGTCGAAAAGGGTTACGAAGAAGACAAGTCGCAAGTCCCGCTGGTCTCTACGTGCCTGCACATATCCAAAGTGATGCAGCGGGCCAGCGAGTTCGACCTGATTCACAACAATTTCGATTATCTGCCCTTGACCTACCTTCCGTTTATAAAGACGCCTATGCTGACCACTATCCACGGCTTTTCCGAGCCGGATATCCTGCGTGTATACCACGATCATAAGGACACGTATTATGCCTCGATCAGCGATTCCGACAGGGACCCCGAATTGCCTTATCTGGCGACCGTTTATAACGGAATCGACCTATCGAATCTTACCTTTCGACCAACGCCCGGCGATAAGCTTGTCCACTACGGACGAATACACAACGACAAGGGAACACATCTGGCGATTGAGGTAGCGAAAAAATCCGGTATGGATTTGATAATAGCCGGCATTATTCAGGACCAGGATTACTTCGATAATCTTGTTAAGCCGCACCTGAATCAATCGTCGATCCAGTTCATAGGGCCAGTTAACCCTGAGCAGCGTGATGCGCTGCTCAAGGAGGCGTACGCTGTTATACACCTTAATATGATTCCCGAGCGGTTCGGCCTGGTAATGGCTGAATCAATGGCTGCCGGCGTACCGGTAATCGCAATGGATTTGGGTTCGTGCCGGGAAGTCATCGCCGACAAACAGACCGGCTACCTGGTCAACAGCGTCGATGAAGCAGCCGAGGCCGTCGGCAAAATCGACCGTATCGACCGCAAGAAATGTCGGCAACGCGTCGAAGAGAATTTCACAATCGATAAAATGGTCTCGGGATACGAAAAGGTGTATGAGGAAATCTTCCGGCGGGAAGAAAAAAAACTGTCATTCCGCACTTGATGCGGAATCTATTGTTTCGACTCTGGATTCCTGCTTCCGCAGGAATGACAAACAATCAAACTGTGATTTAGTTACAGGGATGTAAACAATGAACAAACCATTCGTTACTCGATACGAGGGCAATCCGATCCTGACAAAAGACGATATTCCCTATCTCGTTCAGACGGTTCACAATGCGGGCGTTACCAAATATGACGGCAGATACATCATGCTGTTTCGCTCGCACCTCGATACGGGCAGGTCCATCATCGGCCTTGCGGAAAGCGAAGACGGTTTCAATTTCAAGGCCCGCTCCGAGCCTTTTATGGTGCCGAGCAAGGAACCTGTCTTCGGCGAGTATGAGGCGTTCGGTGTCGAAGACCCACGCATTACTTACCTGGAAGGGGTCTACTATATTACATACAGCGCGTATTCGCAGCACGGCGTCCGCATCGGTTTGGCCAGGACGTCGGATTTTGAATTGGTTGAAAGAGTGTCCCTGATTACGCAGGCCGATTACCGAAACACGGTGCTCTTTCCGGAGAAGATCGACGGCCGATACGTCAAATTAGACAGGCCGCACTCGGACATCAGCCCCTGGTCGATCTGGATAAGTTATTCGCCCGACCTGCGTCACTGGGGCGATTCGAAACTGGTAATGAAACCTGTGCCGTACCACTGGGACGAGATGAAGATCGGCCCCGGCGCTCCGCCGA
>CAZSOR010000271.1:2377-6585 GCA_964608395.1 uncultured Pirellulales bacterium | reverse complement strand
TTTCTACTCTTTTTCACCTGTTTTTTGCATTATTCTGCCTTTTTTCGACACGGATTTACATTGATTTACCCCGTGAGATAACGTCTTTGCCTATCTCACGGGGTGAATATGGATTCTTTGGTTTATAAAAGATTTTTGCCTTTTTACTTTTAACTTTTTACTTATTTATGTGTTTTACATAAATTTGTTACCTATTATACGACCCAACCGGCAAAAAAGCGGGCATATTCCGGAAAAATCTCCATTACTCGCCGTTTTGTTCGTCGTGCGTGCTGCATTGTGCGTTGTCATGTCGAGCGCAGTCGAGACATCTGGATTCCGACTTAACTTGTTTTTCATTCGCAGCCAGATCCCTCCGCTCGGCTCCGCCTCGGTCGGGATGACAAAGTGTTTTTAGGATACTCGATTCTCGCCTAATTCTCTAATCCGCCAATTCTCCAATTCGCTAAGATTATGCTTGCTCGAGAAGGCGGCACATCTATAATCGAACATAGCGGATTTGACAGCTCTGAAGCGGCAACGAAAGTAGTTTGTGCTTTCTTACTTTATGACGAGAGGCTTGCGATGTTATGCGGAAACCATATAAACATTGTTAGGAGTTGAAATGATCGATTTCATAGTCGAAGTTTTAATAAAGCCTTTTTTTAGTGAAAAATTAAGAGTTCTCAAATATTACGATCAAAAACATACTGCGAAAAAGTTACTTAAAAGATCTGACTATCGTCATATGAGAAAGGGCCTTTCTTTGTTATTTGAGCTGGCTGTTTCATATCCTTATAGAATACAAGAAGTCATAAACGAAATAACTGCCTTTTTACGAGATAACTTTCCACAAGAGAAACAGATTAATCCACAGCATAGAGAAGTTCTTGAAATGGGTATTCGATCTCTTTCAGCTATCCCGCGACTTGACCAAAATGGTTTCCCTTACAACCTTGACATCCACCAAATTAGAATTGAAGATATTGACCTTACAAGAACAAACTTTCGATTTTTCTCACTTTGGGGGTGTCAGTTCAAGAACGTAATCCTTTCACACTCATCATTTGAGAAAGCCGACCTTGGTGGTACAATTTTCGATAATTGTAGTGTAGAGTATGCCGATTTAACGGCCGCAAAACTCTGTGGCAGCTTTATGGATGAAGGCAGGCCAACTCGCATGACGAACACCAGACTTTGGGGCACAAATCTCGGAGACGCAGATATCGAATTTTGCGAGTTGCATAATTTTGATAATATCGACATCCAGAGTATTCAACAGAAGATCAATGAAAAGAAACTTAGAATTATCCAAGGCAGCTCCTAAACAGTGGCTATAGGGATCGGAGCAAAAGGTAAAAAACTAGGGACAGTGGGGCTGTTGAAAAAGTCCCGAGGTGACGTTTGAGATTGCCGCGCGATTCTTCGAATCGGCTCCTTGGGGCCAGGCCCGCAATGACGTAAGAATTGACCTTTTGTCATTGCGAGCACCTGACCTGATTTTCAGGATGCATAGAAAAGAAAATAACCCACGAATGTCATTGCGAAGGAGCGCAGCGACTGTGGCAATCTCAATCCTTCCGTGGAAAAAACCGTCTATTTTCTTAGGAGGAGCTTAGCGACGAAGCAATCTCACGTTTTCCAACAACCCCACGTTCACATATTTGGGGAATTAGAGGCATACGCCTGCCCCATAGGGGGTACATTTTTCGATGAGTTGTGCTCGCTCATGCTGCGGGATAAAATACTCTTTCGTGTTGATTTGAAAGAAAACCCGCCGAGTGAATCGGCGGGCTAAATATTTTTAGAGACTGGCTGGAATTTAGTATGGTGTCCCAATCCTTGTGCCGAACAGGATTGAGTGGAAAATCCCGATGGAAACCTTTGCCGGGCAGGGCGTAATTTTGACCGATGTCGATACTATCGCTATTGGTTTTGGTACCAGAGGCAATACGACGATACCGGGCGCTTCGGGCAAGATGTATATTGATGACATTCGGCTGTATGGACAGGCTCCGGAGCCGGAACAATATTAAGCTTGTAAAAAGAAAATTCCTGTAATATCTTCGCCGAAGTTATGTATTATTCAGATGGATTGTATAAAGCACAGTGTAATCGCGACTAATAAAGTCGTTATATGTTGAGGTGTAAGAATGCGAAACAGTAAGTTCAATGCGGTTGCTGTTGGAATCGGCATCTTTGGAATATTCGCAATATTGATTGCCTGGGCGGGCATAGCATCGCACAACCCGGAGATCTCGCCGGATGGAGAAGATGTAAAGCTTGCTGCCGCGGCGGATACGGCTTACGGTACCATTATCCTGCCGGAAGCGATTAGCCGGTTCGAAGCCGATGGTGCAAATGGCCTTGTCACGATAAAACCCGGCAAGCAGGCGGAACGATTGCCGGCAGGGCAGTATCACGTCCGTTTCTGGAAGATCGAACACAAAGATGACGGCGGCAACGCCTGGGCATTGACAGGCCATTATTACGGTCAGGATAATCCATTCGAAATAAAAGATGGTGACGAGACCAAGCTGGATGTCGGCGAGCCGATCATGGCCACGGTAGAGGCATGCAATGTCGGTTTGAGCTATGCCTTCAACCAGGCAATCGAAGGCCGGCACGAGGAGATCATTGGCCTGACACGCAACCGTTCTCGGCCTCAGCCTCCGAAACTTCATATCAAAAATAAAGACGGCTCGTACGAGCAAACTTTCAGCTTCCAGTATGGGTGAGGCGGCACCTGTTCGCTCTCGTGGCGAGAGCCCGAAAACGTAGCCGGACCGTTCACCGCGACAATCGAAGTGGCAGGGCCGTTCAAAGTCGAAAGCAAGCCGTACACAATCGGACAGTAAGCTATAATTTGCGTTTGTAATTAATAGCTTCGTGCCGCTGTCGAATAGCCGGGATGGGTAGTGTCATACAGAGAAGCCCATTCCGCGGCCGTCTCGATTTAATGTTCCAGCAGATGCTTCTCGAACCATGCCGCCATGGCATCTGAGGCACGCTTGCCGTCTTCGCCCCGGAATCCGTGCCCGGCACCTTCGATCACCAGCAGTTCACTTGTCACTTTGTGTTTATTGAATTCGGCAAGAATTTTCTCGCTGTGGTCAATCGGCACAAGCTCGTCTTTGTCGCCGTGTATAAGCAGCACAGGCGGATCGTCCTCGGATACATGCAGCAGTGGCGAGCAGTCCGCGGCCTTTTCCTCTTCGAAATTCAGTGCCGGGTAGTCGGGCGTCTTGTTGACCCACGCACGCAGATCGGTAGGGGGGAAATAAGCCACCACCGCGGCAACCCGGTCGGTAACCCGAAGAACTTCATCCTTAGCGTTGGGATCGCCTTTGTCGGAGGCGGTGCCCAGCATCAAAGACAGGTGCCCGCCGGCACTGGCGCCGGCAACGCCCAACCGCTCGGGAGCGACGCCGAAATCGTTCGCCCGCAGGCGGATAAAACGCACGCTGCGGCGAACGTCCTCGATGATCTCCGGGATGACGTACTTGGGACTGCTGCCGTGACGCACGGCAAAAACGGTAAAGCCTTTGTCGAGCATCGGCTTGAACCATCCGATGCTCTGCTCCGGCGGACGCCAGCGGGAGTACCAGCCGCCGCTGACGATGAACAGAATGCCCGTCCCATTAGCTTGTTTGGGCTTGTACACATCGAATGTCAGGGCCATCCCGTGCTTGTGCCCGTACACGACGTCCGGGATAATTTCGACGCCTTCGACGCCAAAGGCCTCAGCGGCACAAAGGGCGACGGTAATAATCAGCAAACTTCGGATCATCCACTTCATAGCTAACCTCCTGATTTTTGTTTCGCATCCCGGCCGCACCGTGCAGCCGGTTGAATTTATAAGAGGAATCATTTTAGCCTATCGCCATCTCCACTCACAAGAGTATTCTATATAATAGGCGACAGACCCAATTACAGGTACCCTTTCGTTTTCATAAACACGAAGCGTCCATAACCTATATACACGTTATGGATTATTGCCGTCACTCCACAATCTCTCCAATCAGCAGAATCGCCCCGGCATACCACGCCGTATCGTCATATCGGCTGGGATCGTCGATTTTCTCATTCCGTTTCGCCAGAATCTTCGCTTTGTCCGGCTGGTCCGGATGCACCTGCAGGCTTACCGTATGCACTCCCTCCGGCAGATCCTCCGCCACCGTCAGTGTCGCCAGCCGATGATACGTGCAATACGCATCGAATCGCGGCAC
>CAZSOR010000271.1:0-2277 GCA_964608395.1 uncultured Pirellulales bacterium | reverse complement strand
CGCTTTCTCCGCATCCGTTTTCGGTTTGGCCGCGGTAAAAATCAACTTGCCCTCACCTTCCATCTGCGCCGCTTCGAGCCCCATGTGAATCGACGGTATCCCGTAATGATCCGCCAGGGCCTCCATCACCGATGCCGCCCGCGGAAATTTCCCGTCCTGCAGCGTCTTCGCCCAGCCCGCCACCAGCGTATAAACAAAACAGATATCCGTTTCGGCATCGGCCGCGTACGTCTGCCGCACAATCCCTTCCATGGCCTGTTGAATCCGGTGCGGCGGCGCACCCCCGTCGTTCACAGCAAACTCCACAAACAGCAGATCCGGCTTATGCCTAAGCACATCATGCTCCAGACGGAACACTCCCAAATCCGATCCTGTCCCCCCAATCGCCGCATTAATTTCGGAAATCTTGGCATTGGGGTACTGCTCCTGGAACCACTTCAGCGTTTTCGGCCGCCACCCAGCCTGTGCCGTAATGCTCCCTCCAAGATACCCGATCCGCACTTGCTTACCCGCCTGAAGCTTGCCAAAAAAATTTGTCAGCCCATCTCGCACCCGGAATTCCTGAGCATCCCGCAGCGGATAGTCCTGCCCGCAAACCACACATGCTAAACTAAGAACAACCAACAAAAATACATTTTTTGAAATCTTTTTCATGTTAATTCCCGTAAATACTGTTTCTATAATTTCCCCCGGGCTCTACGTTTTCTCCTGTCCTTCTGCTTACGGATCTTACTCAACTTTCTCTCTTCGGGGCTTTCTTTTCTGAGCAGCCTATTCTCCAGCAACTCACATAGCCGTTTTCTGGCATAATAGCGATTTAGTTTCTGAGTCCGGCTCTTCTGCATCTTGACCGCCAGCTCACTCGGACGGTGTGTAAGATGAACACAAGTGGAACTCTTATTTACTTTCTGTCCCCCCGGCCCACTGCTTCGGACAAACTTCTCCTCGATATCCTTCTCAGACAGTTTACACTTCTTCATCCGCTGTTCAAGTTCTGCTGCTTTTCGCTCTGTAACTCCAAAGTCAATCATTATCCACATCTTCACGGCAACAATCATTACGAATCTATCAGGTCGCCGCACAATATTATAAACGCAGGATGTCAAATCAGACAGAAAATATTCGCGTTGCCCGATCAACGAGAGAAAATAGTCCTGGTGTTCGCCCGGACATCTCAAATGGTCAAAATAACCACGTGCATCACGGTGCATCTTTGGTTATAATCGAGTTCTGTAAAAGCACGGGAATTCGTTGATCCATATATATATTTGGAGAGCTGAACTATGAAAACAGGTCATTTTCTAACCATCATTCTGTCGCTTATCCTTGGATTGGTATTGTGCACAAACACCGGGTGTAAGAAGAAGGAGGCCACGGACAATGCCCTGCCTGTAGCTGCTAATGAAGCAAAACCAACTATGCCGGCGGCTCAAGTGGATCAAACCGTCCAGGTGCCCGTCAATGTCAAGCCCGCTCCCGATGAAAATACTATTGTTGAAGGATATGCATTTCCCAGTCTGGAATTTGCCAGCCTCAGCGGCGACCGGGTCAACCTGGCGAATCTCAAGGGCAAGGTAGTGTTAATTGACTTCTGGGCGACCTGGTGCAGTCCCTGCCTTAGGGTAATGCCGGACCTGATCGAGACCTACAGGGAGTATCATGATAAGGGATTCGAAATCATCGGCATCAGCCTTGATAAAGATCAATCTCAGTTGGAAAAGTATATGCAGGATATGGGGATAACCTGGCAGCAGTACTATGACGGTCTGTGGTGGAACAATAAAATAACCAAGCGTTTCGGCATCCGGGGCATCCCCCACATGGTGCTCATCGACAAGAATGGTGCCGTACACTTTAACACGAATTATGACCGGCAGAAGCCGCCTTTGCACGGCGTTGAGTTGAGAAATGTAGTGGCCAAATTATGTAGTGCTCCAGCGTCTTGAGGCAATCACCTGGTATATGGAGACTGATAAGTATTTTAGTATGCGCGAATGAAGAATGTAGAGGTTGAAGATGGCTGCAAGCGGCAGTGCTCACAGCCACTGTCACATTCGTAAACGTACCCGGTACATTTCTCGATGAGTTGTGCTTGCTAATGAGAAGGTTTTGAAAACTTGTAGGATGGGCAGGTTTCCTGCCCATGCGGTTCGGGTTACGTTGCATTGACAGCATGGGCAATCGAGTTGCCCATCCTACATGCTGTGGGATAAAATGCTCTTTCGTGTTGATTTGAAAGAAAACCCGCCGAGTGAATCGGCGGGCTAAATATTTTTA
>CAZSOR010000270.1:0-6586 GCA_964608395.1 uncultured Pirellulales bacterium | reverse complement strand
ATCCATGATCCACCCATAGCTGAATAATGTTATGAGATTCATAGGGCTGTAAGCATTTGCTTGCAGCCCTTTTTCCATGGCCTTCATTTCGAATGGACTACCTGACTGTTTACCAAAAAGAGCATTATTTTGCTGAAAAAACATTGCGAGATGGCCGGAGTAGTTGCATTTTCAGGACAAAGTTGATTTAATGGCGGAACGTGGCACGGCGGTCCCAGGGACTCCTGTCGGAGAACACTATACAAATTAGGAGCTGAAAGATGAGTTACAAGAGAAGCAGTTTGAACAAACATATCGTATTAATCCTTTCTTCGATTCTGCTGCTTGCCTGTGCTGGAGCTGCCGTTGCTGATATTAAGCTGCCGGCCATTATCGGTGATAACATGGTTTTGCAGCAGGGCGGAAAAGTCTCTATCTGGGGCTGGGCCGATCCGGGCGAAGAAGTAACGGTAGGCGTTAGCTGGAACAGTATGAAGTTTGCGGTCACGGCGGACAAGGACGGCAAATGGTCGTTCCGGATAAATCCGCCTAAGGCGGGCGGGCCTTATGAAATGACGTTGACCGGCAAAAATACGATAACGATTAAGAATATTCTTGTCGGCGAGGTCTGGGTCTGTTCGGGCCAGTCGAATATGCAAATGTCGGTGCGGTCTTCAGCGAACGCCGAGCAGGAAATCGCCGAGGCCGGTTATCCGAAGATTCGGCTGTTCTCGGTCAAGCTCACAGTGGCTGAGACGCCGCAGTCGGATTGTGTGGGTAACTGGAGCGAATGCAGCCCAAGGACGGTGCCGAACTTTTCCGCCGTGGCGTACTTCTTCGGACGAGAATTGCATAAGCAGCTTAACGTGCCGGTCGGTTTGATTAATACATCCTGGGGCGGGACGCCTGCTGAGTCGTGGACGAGGCGAGAGGTGCTCGAAGCGGATGCGAATTTTGTGCCGATTGTCAAGCGATACGACGATGCCGTCGCAAGGTATCCGCAGGCAAAGAAAGAATATGAGCAAAAATTAGTCGAATGGAAACAGGCTGCCGAGAAGGCCAAGACCGAAGGGAAGAATCCGCATCGAAGACCCCGCGCGCCTTTTGGCCCGGGCCATTATCAATCGCCTTCGGGCCTGTACAATGCGATGATTGCCCCGCTGATTCCGTACGGTATTGCCGGCGCGATCTGGTACCAGGGCGAATCGAACGCCGGCCGGGCATATCAGTATCGCACACTCTTTCCTGCGATGATTAAGAACTGGCGCGATGATTGGGGTGTGGGAAAATTCTCTTTCCTGTTCGTGCAGTTGGCCAATTTCATGCAAACCAAGCCGGAGCCGGGCGAAAGTGCCTGGGCGGAGTTGCGCGAGGCCCAGACGATGACGTTGGAGCTGCCCAATACGGGGATGGCCGTGATTATAGATATCGGTGACGCCGTCGACATTCATCCGAAGAATAAGCAGGATGTCGGTAAGCGTCTGGCGCTGTGGCCGTTGGCCGGGATATACGGCAAGAAGCTGGTTTATTCCGGGCCGATTTACAAATCGATGAAGGTCGACGGCAGCAGCATCATTCTGAGTTTTGACCACGTGGGCGGGGGACTTGTCGCTAAAGGCGATGGACAATTGAAAGGCTTTTCCATTGCCGGGGCGGACCGCAAGTTCGTCTGGGCCGATGCGAAGATTGACGGTAATACAATCGTCGTCAGCAGCGACAAAGTGTCCGAGCCTGCCGCCGTACGCTACGCCTGGGCGGACAATCCCGTATGCAACTTCTATAACAAGGAAGATTTGCCCGCCAGTCCGTTCCGCACGGATGAGTGGCCCGGCGTGACCGTCAACGCGAGATAGGAGCCTTTGCACAGATGTCGAGTACTAATGATGATTGATGTTCTTGCTACAACCCCGACCGAAGGTGAAGAACTCAATATTATCCTGTTGATCGGCATCGCTATCTTTGGTGGTACGATAGGCGCCAGGATCTTCCAGCGTCTTCGCATCCCGCGCATCGTGGGCTATGTCGCTATCGGTATAATATTGGGGCCCCTGTTCGGCGTTATTTCAGAGCGGACAATTCAAGACCTCGAACCTTTCAACATGTTCGCGCTGGGAATCATCGGCTTTCTGATAGGCGGTGAGCTCAAGCGGGAAATCTTTGTGAAATTCGGGGGGCAGGTCTTTTCAATCCTGTTGTTCGAAGGCCTGGCGGCGTGCCTGCTGGTCGGGGCGTTGAGCTTCGGGATAATGTGGTATTTTGCCGATTGGAAAACGGCGTTAGCTGTTGCCGTCGTATTCGGTGCTATATGTGCGGCAACGGACCCGGCTTCTACCATGAGCGTGCTGTGGGAATACAAAACACGCGGTCCGCTGACGTCAATGCTCACCGCTATTGTCGCTCTCGACGATGCTCTTGCTTTGGTGCTGTATACAATTTGCGTGAGCGTTGCCGGGGTCGTCATAGGGCATGGCGAGGCCGGCTTTTTCCCGGCGTTGTTTAGATCATTCTATGAGATTGCCGGTTCGCTGGCGGTCGGGGTGGCCGCGGGATTTCTTCTCAACTGGATACTGAACAGAACCGAAGAACCGGAGCGGGTCCTGGTTTTCAGCATTAGTTTGGCTTTGCTGATTATAGGCGTTGCGATAACCAGAGAACTCGATGTTATCATCTCCTCCATGGCCCTGGGGGTAACGCTGACCAACCTGGGCTCGAAAAGAGTGCTGTCGAGTTTCGCTCTTGTGCACAGGTTTGCCGCTCCCGTTTACGTTCTGTTCTTTGTCATTGTGGGCGCCAGATTGAATATTTCAAACATGGGTCCACAGGTAGGGTTGCTTGTGGCTGCTTACGTCATTGGCAGCGTTGTCGGAAAGACCAGCGGGGCATGGTGGGGGGCGGTACGATCCAAATCGGTGCCGACGATCAGAAAATATCTGGGATTTTGTTTGTATCAACAGGGCACAATCGCCATCGCATTGCTGCTTATGGCGACCAGCCGGTTCGAGGGCGATATCAGAGACACGATGCTCTCGGTAATCATCGCCGGTGTATTTGTTCTTCAGCTCGCCGGGCCGATGTTCGTGAAAATAGGTGCGAAGAAGGCCGGCGAGGTCGGGCTGAATATTACCGAAGAAGACCTGATACGGTCATATAAGGTAGCGGATGTTCTGGATGATAAGGTTCCGGCCATATCCGCCGGCCTGTCCCTGAACGAGCTTATAAAGGTGGTCGCCGATACGAATTCTTATTGCTATCCCGTGGTCGATAACGCCGGCAAGCTCACAGGCGTCATAACTTTAGACGGCATCATGAATACCTTCGCCACTCAGGAGTTGAATGACTGGCTGGTCGCTCTGGATATTGCCGAACCAGTGAGTGAAAAAGCAGTACCTCAGATGCCGCTTTCCGAAGCGTTTGAGAAAGCGAAGGAAATGGATGTCGAATTTTTACCCGCTGTAGCTCCGGACGACGCCGAGAAATATGTCGGGATATTAAGTGTCAGGTCGGCCCACAGACGCCTTGCTGCCGAAGTGCTTGCCAAACAGAAGGAAGCCGATAGGATGTATAGTCATGTACACAGTTGAGCCGGATCAAGACTCACGTTCGGGTACGGATGCTGGAATAAACGAATGTTCTGCGGATAATGACAAATCAGAACGAAAAAAAATATGAGGAATATCAATAATGAAACTGGCTGATGTTTTGCATAAAGAATGTATCGCCATCAATGCCCAGCTTAGCGACAAAGCCGAGGCGCTTCGGGAAGTGACACGCCTTGCCAAAAAATGCAGCGTTCTCGATAACCTCAGCGAGCAGGAGATTCTGGTGGGGCTCCAGGGGCGTGAATCGCTGGGCTCGACGGGTGTCGGCAAGGGAATCGCGATTCCCCATTGCCGTCTCAAGGACGTTAAAGACTTTGTTGTGGGAATCGTGACGGTTCCATCGGGCGTTGACTTTGACGCTCTGGACGCCGGGAAGGTCAGGCTCATCGTTTTTATCATCGCTCCCGAGGTCGTATCCAATCAGCATGTAAGGCTGCTCTCGGTCATTTCGCAGAGACTTTTGGCGCCGAAAGCGCTGGAGCAAATCCTGGAAGAGCCGACACCTGACGGTGTGTACGAGAGTTTTTTGAGAGGCCGGGATGTAGAAATAGACGACAGGCCGCGAGCCGAGAAAAACCTGATTCATGTCTTCATACAGAGCGAGGATATTTTCAGGGATGTTCTGCAGATATTGACCGGCATCGAATCCAGCTCTCTGGTTGTTGTCGGGTCTGAGAATGCGGGCGTGTATCTTTCGAAATTGCCTCTTTTTGCGAGTTTCTGGTCCGATGAGCCTTCCAATTTTGGAAGGATAATCATCGCCGTTGTTGACAAAAATCTGACCAATGAGGCGCTGCGGCGAATCGAGAGTGTTGCCGGTGACCTTGGTAAAGGCACCGGTGTGATGGCAACCGTCCAGGAAGTTAATTATGTGGCGGGTTCGTTGAATACATAAGGGCAGGTGTAATTTAAATGGCAGTTCTTGCTATAACAACCGACTGGTCTTTTCTTCATATCTCCGGGCTGACTCTAATAGGGGCGGCGACGATCATCGCATTTTATGTAGGGCGGCTCGCACGGGTAGCTCGGCTGCCTTCACTGATAGGCTATATGTTCGTCGGCGTCATCCTCGGGCCGTCGATACTGCATCTTTTCGACGAAGCTTCGATGGAGCGGCTTTCGTTCATCACGGAGATTGCCCTGGGATTCGTGGCCTTCAGCATCGGTTCCGAACTGAACATGTCCACGCTGAAGCGCCTCGGTGGCGGAATTATCTCCATTATCTTAGCGGAGTCTTTCGGCGCTTTTTTTATTGTAGTTCTTGCCGTCTACGCTCTGACCCGTGATTTACCGCTGGCGTTGATTTTCGGATCGATGGCGCCGGCCAGCGCACCGGCGGGTACTGTCGCGGTCATTCATGAGTGCAGGGCGAAAGGCAGTTTGACAACGACGCTTTATGCCGTGGTCGGATTCGACGACGGATTGGCCATTATAATTTTCGGTTTCGCAGCCGCCCTGGCAAAAACCCTTTTGATTACGGAGGCTTCGGGTGCTGCCGAAGGTATTCTTGGGGCTTTATTGGCCCCGGTGAAAGAAATCGGCTTGAGTTTTGTCGTCGGCGGAGTGGCCGGATTGTTGTTTTACCGCCTGGTGCGCAAGCTGCAAAGTGCCAGGGATGTTCTTATTGTTGTTTTCGGCGTGATCCTTATTTGTACCGGTTTATCGATACGATGGCATATGTCGCTGATTTTGACTAATATGGTGGTTGGATTCGTTCTGGCCAATGCGCGGCACGAATCGCTGCTGCATCGTGTGACGGCTCCGTTGCTGGAAGTAATGCCGCTGCTGTTCGTGTTGTTTTTTTGCCTGGCTGGCGCGCACCTGCGGTTGTCGGCTCTGCCCGCACTCGGAGCTGTCGGGGTTGTTTACGTGCTCGCTCGGTCGGCTGGTCTGATCGGCGGGGCCCGCATCGGGGCCTTTTTCGGGCACGTGGAGGACAAAGTTAAAAAATATGTCGGGCTGGGGATTCTCTCCCAGGCCGGCGTGGCTATAGGCTTGTCGCTGATCGTCAAGCATGAGTTCACGCAGCTCGATGTCAGGTATAATTCTCCCCACGCCCTGGCGATAGGCTCTTCGGTGCTGGCTACGATTACTGCGAGCTGCATTTTCTTTGAAATCATCGGACCGATTCTGACGAAGGTCGCGCTGAAAAGGGCCGGCGAGATTCCTGACGTTGAACCGAAATAGATAAGTTTTCGAGCTATAGAACAGCTATGACTTGAAGAATATGTTATGAAACTGTTTTCCTTCCCGAAAAAGAAAAGGCTTGTAAGCAACAGCCAGTTCAAAGCCGTCATGGCTCGCGGTCGGCGTCTGAGCAATGGGGTGCTGACGCTCTATATGGCGAAGAATGATTGTGAATATTCCAGGCTGGGCGTTTCCGTAGGCAAATCCAGCGGCAATGCCGTTGTCCGCAACCGGCTCAAACGCCTGATGCGGGAGGCGTTTCGGCAAAATCAGGAGCGGATTCCGGCCGGCTTCGATTATCTGCTGATGATTTCACATCGATGGCCGAAAAAATCAAATGTCGAAAAGATACCAAAATTGCCGACATTTGAACAGGTCAATGTCTCGTTTTTGGGCTTGGTTAATTCGTCGCTCGAAACACGAGACACGGGCCACGAGACACGAGACACGAAATGAGGTGATTTATGACTCCGAAAGAACGAATTTACGCGATTCTCAAGGGCGATTCTTATGATCGTCCCGCCGTAACTCCTATTTTTATGGCTTGGGCCTCCCATTTCATCGGGCGTACCTACAGGGATTATTACCTTGATGGCGATATTCTGGCCGAGGCGCAGCTTGCAGTGACGCGGGCATTTAATATCGACCAGATCAGTGCGATAAGCGATCCCTGGCGAGAGGCATCTGCGTATGGGATGGAATTCGAATATCCTGACGAGGGCGTGGGAAGACCGAAAGAGCTATTAATCAAGACACGCAGCGAGATATCACGGGTCAAACGGTTCGATATCGAAAACGCGGAGCGGACAAAACAAAGGATC
>CAZSOR010000269.1:0-6629 GCA_964608395.1 uncultured Pirellulales bacterium | reverse complement strand
GGTTACATCATAATAATGATTTTATCTGCGACTCAGTGACAGTATATTATGCCCGGACCTTATTTTCCTTAAATTTTAACGAAAGTTTTCTTGCGATACATCCACCATAGTATGAGCCAAACGACAGCAAATCCCGCCAGGGCGTAAATCAAGGAGTACCAGTTCCCGGCGTATTTTTCCAGTCCCTCGACGAAAACGCCGCCGATATTGCGGAAATTGATAAGGTGGGTAGCCATATAAACCGCGATTGCATTGGTCCCGATAACCACAAAGCCGAAGGCCCATTTCCTGAAGCCCAGCACGTCTATCACCAGGTAAAACAGCGCAAGCAGCATGAAGCACAAACCGCCCGAGAACAGGACAAAGGAGCTTGTCCATAAGTGCTTGATAATCGGAAAGTTCAGGTTCCAGAGAAGGCCCGCGACGATGCATCCGCCCCCTACCGCCAGCAGCCACAGGACCTTCCTGATCCCCACTTTATCCGAGCGCAGCAGGTGCCCCGCCATCACGCCGAGCATTACCGTGCAGGCGAATGTCATGCCGCTCAGGATCCATGTATAGGGCGGATCGGTCCCGTCGATGAAGCGGCCAAAGATGACTCGGTCGATATAAATGGCCAGGTTCCCATCCGGCGTCAGAACGCCGGCGCCATGGCCGGGGACCGGAACAAGCATCATCAACGCCCAGAACAACACCAGCAGAATCCCAGTCGTGGCGATTTGCCATCTCAGGCCCAGATTGAGCATGATAATTGCCGCGATGATGTACCCCGCCGCTATGGCCTGAAGCGTGTTGGAGTAGATGTGCAGTGTCGACAGGTCGTATTCGAGCAGGTTCCCCTGTGCGATCATGCCGAGAACGAAGAGAATTACGGTCCGCCTGAGAATGTGCAGGTATAGCCGCGTCTTGCCGTGGCCTTCGAGCCGACGTTTGTTGAACGAATAAGGCATAACCACGCCGACGATGAACATGAACAGCGGCATGATCAAATCTTCGAAACGGAATCCCTCCCATTTGACGTGCGTTAGTTGCGTTCGAATCCACGCCGTCTCAGGGCGATCGAACACATTGTGCAGGCTGGCGAAGATTCTCTCGCCCCCAATGATGAAGAACATATCGAAGCCGCGAAGTGCATCGATCGATATCACACGGCCCGTGGGCTTGCCCTGCTGCTTATCTTCAGGCGATTCTGTCTGCATTTCATCCATAATTAATTCCCGTTCATCCTCGTTCAGGTACATTCAGGTTGTTTACACAAATTTTCGCATATTCTAACGATGCCCGCCCGCCGGCGCAAGGAAAATAGCCGCCGTATTCCGAAGAATTTCCGGCTTATCCTGCCGATGCCCAGTACTCTGTCGTGATTAATTCTGTGGCTTGTCATTCCCGTGAAAGGGGGAATCCAGAATCGTTGGCATCCTGGATTCCGCATCAAGTGCGGAATGACAACCTACCTGATCGAAGTTGACAGACTACTATGTACCCGGGCCCTTCTTCTTGTTTAGGATTTCCGGCCAAAGCCCGGTATATTGGCTTTGAATTGGGTTTGTTTTTTCGCTGCACCCACTCGCCTATATCTCCATAACCCATTGTTAATATTGACTTAACGATATTTTCTCCTTTCGCAAATTGGCTTTGTTTTTTCAAATCGTATCCTTTCAAATCTGCCGGCATCTTTCATTTGGCACCCATTCGTTTTGTTTCGGATTTCGAGCTTCGGCCAAAGCCCGGCGATTGGCTTTGTTTGGCTTTGAATTGGCTTTGTTTTTTCGCCGACCCAAAGTGTGAAAATCTTCATATTCCCCTTTCTTATATATACTTACGCTCATTTTGCCCATTTGCAAATTGGCTTTGTTTTTTCAAATTAAGCTCAATTTTTCGTCGTTTTCTACTCTTTTTCACCTGTTTTTTCATTATTCTGGCTTTTTTTCTTCAAATTAACCACGAATTAACACGAATAAACACCGAGAATTAGTCAATAATCAATAATCAATAATCAATAGTCAATAATCAATAGTCAATAGTCAATTCGTTAAGTATTATACGAATCTAAATAGAAAAAGGCGGGCAAATTTTAAATAAATCTCCGTGAGACGGCGTCCTTTGTGCGTATTGCGCAGTGAGTATTGCGTATTGCGTGCTGTCAAAGCGTTTAAGGATTCTCGATGCACGGAAGGAAAGGCAAATTGGCCACAGAGGCCGCAGAGGATACAAAGAAATAATCATTAATCATTAATCATTCAGAAGAATGTACCCCTACCGCTTCTTTTTCTTTCGTGCCACGGCCAGGGCGCGTTCGGCCCATTTGCCTAACAGTTCCCGGTCTTCCAGAACATCGGCGGGGATTTCATAATATGACATGACCACTGATTTATCCTTCTCGGGATACGGATTGAAGGCCGACGAGCCCGCCTTGACAAAATCCTCTCGATTCGAGTCATCAACCTTCAGATACGCCACGTCATCGGCGATAAGTCCGAACATTACTCCATCACAATAAAGCCCGGCCCCGCCGAACATCTTGCGAGCCGAAACATGCCCCCAGCCCGCAAACTGGTCGATAACATAATCCACAAATTCATCCGAAACGGCCATCAGTTCATCTTCTTGATGCAATATAAGTTTTCGTCGCTGCGCAAGATCAATGTGCCGTTGCACACAATTGAACTGGCATTAAACGTGCTTCGATCCTCAAGTTTATTTAAAGCTAATTGTTCGAATTCTGGCTTCGCAGCCAAAACCATAGTACCGCCGTTACGTGTCACGATGTAAAGTCTGCCATCCGCCAACAGGGTTGATGCGTAGGGCTGTTGTCCTATCCGTTCAGAATACTTGACCGATCCGTCAGCCAGACTCAGGCAATAAGCATTTCGATTGCGATCACTGACCCAGTACAGGTGGCCGTCATGCACGACCGGAGAACAAACATTCGCTCCGGCATTGGCCTGCCAAAGTTTATGTGTGTCCGTTACATTCCCCCGGCCGCCACTTCGCACGGCAATGGCCTTCGAAGAACGGCCGCCAAGGGCATACAAAATACCTTTGTGGGATACGATGCTTGGACAAATATAGTCTGGAATAGCTTCACAACGCCAGAGTTCATTACCCGTTTTGGGATCGACTCCCAAGATCCACTTTTTCACAGTTACAGCCAATTCGTGCCCTCCATCAGCAGTCTTGACCAGATGAGGTGTATTCCAGGAAGAATCCATACCCCCGGTTCGCCATACTTCTTTGCCCGTGGCCTTATCTATAGCCACAAGCGAGCCGCTCTCGATACTTGCATTTACGATGACCAGGTTCTCGTACAATACAGGTGAAGTGCCACTGCCCCAGCCGTGCGTTTTCGTTCCGACGCTGGTTCGCCAGATCTGATTGCCTTGAAGGTCGAATTTGAATACGCCGCTCTTTCCGAAAAATAAGTAAAGATGCTCACCATCAGTCGCCGGCGTCTGAGCGGCGTAACCATGATCGCGTACTCTTTTCGACTCGGGAAGGGTCGGTTTGATTTGCTTGTCCCAGATAATCTTTCCGGTTTTACTATCCACACAAACCAGATGTAGCGTCAAGTCTTCCATGCGGCCTGATGTATTTGCCATACCATATCCGCTGTAGCAGGTAACATACAACTTGCCGTCTAATACAATCGGGCTGGACGAACCATAACCGGGCATTGCTGTCTTCCAGGCGACATTTTCCGTCTCGCTCCAGGTGACTGGCAAATCTTGTTCCTGCGAAATGCCCAATCCGCCCGGGCCTCGAAACTGAGGCCAATTTTCCGCAAACGCAGTCTGGGTCAAAAAGATAACAATACTCAACGAGACAACATGACTGAGACGACATTGAAACATAGCTATACCTTTCACTTTAATGGGAAATCACTGATACAGTTTACTTGACATACAACATGATACAATTTAATCCCACGGTAAGCAAGGTTTAACTCCTCCGCAAGCACTTGGCATGTTAATCTGCCGCTGTGATTATCCCGAAACCTGCCCCCAGGCCGCAAGCTGGTCGATAACATAATCGACGAATTCGTCCGAAACGAGCATAAGTTCTGCCTTACTCGGTGCAACAATCCTTTACGAAAATAGGTGCGTTCCTGATTATATTCCTACATTTGTACCTTGTCTCTGAATCAGTCAGCCGTACGGGCAATTCGGAACCCGGTTGCTGCGCACATGGAATTCAGCCACCAGTTGATGCGGGTTGTAACACGGCACCCGGCAGCATCCGAATCCCAGTTACCGCCTCGAGCCATGTGGCCGCTCTTATTGAGAGCATACGGATTTGTTACCTTTTTATCCGGGTAATCCACGCCGGTATCCGAACACCACTCCCAGGCATTTCCACTCATGTCATAGAGTCCCAGCGCATTAGGAGCGAAACTTCCGACAGGGGTAGTCGCCTCCCGATACTCGCCCTTTACGGTGTACTTCTTTTCCGCCTTACGGGCATCGAGGTTCATTTCATCAGGTCTGGCAACATTCTTACCATTGCCGAATCGAACTTTCTTACCTCTTTCCCTCGCGGCATACTCCCACTCAGCTTCGGTGGGCAGACGAAAGCCCTGCACCTGCCGTACGTCGGTTGTGACCTTTCCGTCTTTATCGAGGAGCTGTCCCGTCGATTCATTGTAGGCAGCCGGAAGACCATGCTGCCTGCTCAGCCAGTTACAGTAAACAATGGCATCTTCCCAGGCAATCCAGACTGCCGGATGCCGGTCTGTCTGTTCGAACCAATGCGCTTTGAAGTTGGGGTACTTCGTCTTTCCCTGCTCAATCATCTCCTTGGTAGCTTTTCCCTGCCCATCCGTTTCTGCTTTGGTTTTGAATCCGGTTTCTTCGACGAACTTTCGAAACTCAGCAACAGTGACCTCATAAGGCGAGAGCAGGAAGCTGCCAAGCTCGACTTCGTGAACAGGCGTTTCAGCTAACATAGCTCGATCGCCGTCAGCTAATACATCTCCCATTAAGAAGGTGCCGCCTTCGACAAGCACCAACTTCGGATGCGAAGACTTCTTCTCGATTTGTCCACCAGGCTCATTTCCCATAACGCCGGGACAATACATTAATAGCCCCAACGCAAGAGACGCCAGGCCGGTACAGACTAATTTCAAACTTTTCATACTAATAGTTCTCCTTTCCTGCGCTAATCGAGTTCCCAAATTATCCCACTGTTATTTTTACTAATCTTCTGATACAAATATCAGTTCTGTCTTTATAGACGTTATATACCTTTAAAAAAATATTCCAATTATACATATTATGCAATTTTTTATATAATACCTGAATGCAATCAATATACCCAAAGAAAGTGTATCCTTTCCTTAGCCATCCTGCCGGGCTAACCATAGAGAAACGTTGACATTAACTCTGCGGGAGCTTATTTTCTAACAAACGTGCCGGATATTATTATGTTGGCCACGTAGAAAGGAACAAGAATACCATGAATCCAGAGATCACTATCAGAAGCGAGACTAACACCGATATTGGCGCGATAGCCGAAGTGACGATTGCAGCGTTCAAGACCCTGGAGATCAGCAATCACACGGAACAGTTCATTATTGCGGCGTTGCGTGATGCCAGGGCCCTCACGGTATCGCTGGTCGCAGAATTGGATGGCCGTGTGATAGGGCATATCGCGTTCTCTCCCGTGACCATGTCGGACGACACCCCAAACTGGTACGGACTCGGACCTGTTTCAGTGTTGCCGGAGTACCAGCGGAAGGGCATTGGCAAAGCCCTGATACAGGAAGGGCTTGCGCGGCTTAGAGACCTGAAGGCTCAAGGCTGCTGTTTAGTGGGGCATCCGGATTACTACAGGCAATTCGGGTTCAGGAACATATCGGGCCTTGTGTGTGAGGGGGTGCCAAGGGAGGTCTTCTTCGCCCTCACTTTTGATGGACATACTCCGAAGGGCACCGTCACGTTCCACCAGGGATTCAAAGCAGATGGCCAACAAGTCGCTCCAGCGGACGGCTAATCGCCGCCGCTGAGCTTTGCGTTCAATACAAGTGGAAAAAAAGGAGAGACACTATGGATATTATTACTGTCAAAACTTTTTTCATGTGGTGCTCGATTATCAATGGAGTGTTACTGATTTTCTCGTTCCTGATCTGTGCCTTTGCTGGTGATTGGGTCTACGGAATGCATAGCAAATTGTTCCCGATCTCCAGAGAAGCGTTCAACGTAGCAATCTATTGTTTCATTGGGTTGTACAAGATGTTCTTTTGGGTGTTCAATCTCATCCCCTACATTGCATGCGCTATCGCAGGATGAGGGGAAAATAGAACAGTAGGATGGGCAGGTTTTCCTGCCCATGCGGTTCAGTTTTTTCCGATCACAATCTTCTTTTCATTCAGCATGGGCAATCGAGTAGCCCATCCTACCGGGCTTCTTTTCATTCAGCATGGGCAATCGAGTTGCCCATCCTACCGGGCTGTTGTTCACTGAGGCCTGCCACAATCCTGTCGGGCACCCGCACAAGACACCTCTGTGGAGAATACTTGAATTTGGAAGACAGGTTTGGTATTCTGAGTGATGCTATGGATAAAGTTAAATGCGAAATATTGGATAGAGCTATGATATGGCAAAATAAGGAAAAGACGAACCGGAGCAAGCAAT
>CAZSOR010000268.1:2457-6640 GCA_964608395.1 uncultured Pirellulales bacterium | reverse complement strand
AGCCGGTGCAGAAAATGCTGCCTCGATGGCGGGGATTTAATCTGCTGGACATGTTCACAATGCGAAGCAGGGGCGACTTCCGGGAAGATGATTTCCGCTGGATGCGCGACTGGGGCTTCGACTTCGTTCGTCTCCCGATGTGCTATCGGCTGTGGATAGAGGATGGGGATGACTACAAGCTCCACGAGCCGATGCTGGAGAAGCTCGACCGGGCTGTTGACCTTGCCGGCAAGTACGGCCTGCACGTGAGTCTGAATTTTCATCGCGGGCCCGGCTACTCGGTCAACAGGGAATTCACCGAGCCGCATAATCTCTGGAAGGACGCCGAGCCGCTAAAGGCCTTCTGCTTTCACTGGCAGATGATGGCTAAGCGGTACAAGGGCATCTCGAAGGACAAGCTCAGCTTCGACCTTATCAACGAGCCGCCGTCGATCGGCAATCTGATGAGCAGGGCCGACCACGAGCGGGTGGTCAGAACGACGGTAGCGGCGATTCGTGAAATTAATCCCGACCGCATTGTCGTTGCCGACGGTATGAGCTGGGGCAACGAGCCGGCACCGGAACTGGCCGACCTGAAAATCGGCCAGAGCACCCGCGCGTATCAGCCGATGTTCATCAGTCACTACGGCGCATCCTGGGTCGACAGCAAGAATTATCCCGAGCCGGCCTGGCCCGGGCACGGCTGGGACCGCAAGCGCATGGAACAGCATTACCAGAAATGGGCCGACTTGGCGAAGATGGGCGTAGGTGTACACTGCGGCGAGGGCGGGGCTTATAACAAGACGCCTCACAATGTTGTGCTGGCATGGCTGCGGGACGTTCTGGAGATTCTGACGGCTCACGGCATCGGCCTGTCGGTCTGGAATTTACGCGGCTCGTTCGGCATAGTCGACTCCGGCCGAGAAGACGTCAAGTACGAGGACTTCCACGGCCACAAGCTCGACCGAAAATTGCTGGAATTGCTGCAGGAGTTCGAATAGACGGTTTTACGGGCAGCCGGCACGGATCAAGTCTCTTGCTCGTCGTACTGAAAGACCTGCTCTATAGAAACACCGAAGGTCCGAGCGATTCGGAACGCCAGGGGCAGGGAGGGGGCGTACTTGCCAGATTCGATGGCAATGATCGTCTGGCGAGTGACGCCAACCTTGTCGGCCAACTGCTGCTGGGTTATCTGGCCGTGCTCAAAACGCAGCCTGCGAACCTGGTTCTGCATTTCACTTTTCGCCATCTTTGCCCCCCCGGCCGTACTGAATCAGGCAAGCCAGACCCTGCACAAACGTAAAAATGACAAGACCCCCCAAAAGCGTCAGAGGCATTACGTTAACGGATATAGAGCCGTGCGGACCAACGATGCACCATGCAATCACACATGCAGTGACGAAATATAACCAAAGCACGACATACCCGGCCATAACCGCTTTTTTATGGATTAACTGGTCCCGCTCATCGAAACTAATCTGCTTTTTGTCTTTGCGGACTTTTTTCTCGATGAAGGGAAATAGCCAAAATAAGCCGCCCCAAATCACAATACCTGTGAACATCAATACCGGCGCGAAGGATATTCCCCTGTCATAAGCAATAAATACGGCGACTCCGCCCGGGATGAGAAAACAAGCTAATCCCAAAAAGAAGTAAAACCATGATACTTCCTTTGTCTTATTCATGACTTTTCTCCTATTGCATCCCGGCTGTACTGAACCAGTGTTGCAATACATTCCATCATTATCCAGATTCCACCTGCGATACATACTATCAAGAGCAGAACAAGAGGATAATCCAGTGCACGCCTGGGCCCGATCAATAAGACGCAAATCACGTTTTCTACAACTATTGCCAAGACGAATGACCATAATCCCACATAATGAGATTTTTTATGAATCTGCCTGTCCCGCTCATCGAAATCAACTCGTTTGGATCTTTTTCGAAAAATAAGTTTTGATATCGCTACGACAACCAGAGAAGGAATAATTATCAAAGATAAAGGTGTTGGGGGTGTCAAGATCCGCCTGAATTGCAGCACTATTGTTAATATGAAGCAAGCGATAAAACATAGGATTACTACAATCAGATTAAACCATGCAATTTTCTGCCATCTATTCATGATTTTTCTCCTTCACGTGCACAACCGCGCAGAACCGGAATCGCTATTTCATAAACCACTATGGCGACGAAAAGCACACCCAGATTGAACATTGGCACAATCCAAATCGGGATCGACTCATCCGGCCTTAATGCAAGACGCAGTACGATGTTTGACCAGAAAGTCAGAAACGGCGCAAACCGTCCAAAAACGGCCGGAACTCTTCGCAAAACAGCGATTTCAACAGTTATGTAGATACCAAAAGCCACAAGCAGCAGTATCGTCACTATGTAATGCCACGTGCTTTTAGGCATTCTATCCATTGCTTTTCTCCCTCCAGCCGTACTGTAACAGTGCCGCGACGGATGATACCGTTAAGGAAACGAAGAACGCAAAATAAACCAAAGAGGATAGAAAGAAGATTTTCATTGAGCCAAGTGGACTCATAATACCTAAAACCAGTACCGCGGCACCTAAAAAGACGAAAGCCCCTATTATGCCATAGCCCATTGATTTTCGTTCGATTTCTCTGTCCCGCTCATCATATCCCTTTATAGGCAACCGCCATGACAAGATGACCATCGATATCAAAGGAATCGTAGTAGGAAGGCTTAATAATCTGAGGGTCATATGGTGGTTAGTATTCGCTATATCTAACTGCATTATCTTGATAAGTGTAACTGCTGTGGCCCCGAGCGATATTCCTGCAAGTGATATTACAAGAGAAAGCCAAGTTCTTTTTTGTGCCTTATTCATGATTTTTCTCCTTTCTCCCTCCATCCGTACTCTTGTAGTGTCACGAGTGACTGCACAAGAATAACTATAAACATACCGCCGAACACCATTGAGCACAAATACTTCACCGACACCGTGCCGTCCGGCCCATACATGAAAAACGGAACCATCGCCGCGATTACAAATACAGGCCAGAAACCACAATAAGCCGCCATCGTAGCCTTGTTCTTAATCAGCAGGTCTCTTTCGTCCAGTTTTACCTTGCCCTTATCTTTTTTAAATAGCAGCGGCGCCAAAGCCGATAGTCCCATGATCCCAATGAATCCGAATCCCCCTACCGCTCGCCGCATCGGTAACCCGAAGCCGAAGTGTAAAACACTGACTGATATAAGGCTCAATCCAAACGCCAACGTCACCATAATTAACGAAAACCACGCCATCTTCTGTGCCCTATTCATGATTTTTCTCCTTTTGCCCGGCGACCATACTGAAACAGAACCGCCAGAGACAAAGCAAGTATGAAGGCTATCAAGGCAAAGTAAATTACGGCCGATAGTTCGTCCATCGTGACCGATAGAGTGCTTTGTATACCCAGGCCAAAGAGCGCTACGACGAAGGCCACACCCAACATCCCGGCGAGCAAGACAAAGCTGGCCAGCAAGGCCCTTTTGATGATCCGTTTGTCGCGTTCGTCCATGTCAACTTCGCGCGGATCCTTCTTTCGATTAATAAGATAAATGGGTACGAGCAAAAGCCCTCCCCAGACCACCCCGACCAGCAATTTCACTGGCCAGCCGACAATCGTATCGATCAAGTCGAAGACAACGATCCCGGCCAGCAGCAACGACAGCAATATGCCGTAACAGGCTCCTTGTTGTGTCTTATTCATGGTCTTTCTCCTTTACTAGCCCGGCCGTACTGAAACAGAATCGCAACGGAGTAAATCAACATAACGACAACAAATACGCCGATATTGATAATTGGCAGCAGGCAGACCGGAACTGAACCCGTATCTCCGGCAACGAACGATGGGATTATGCTTGCAGCAAACAACACAATCCAGAGCCCGACGAACGCTGCCAGCACGGCGTTTTTCCTGACCGAATTATCCCGCTCGTCGAAATCTACGCCGGAAGGTTTTCGTTTCCAGTGCACTAAAGCAGCACCGCCGGCCAGAAAGACCAGAATGAACCAGATCCAGACTTTGACCAGCCCTGTACCTGCCGTCCTGCCTCCGGGTGCAAACATGCCTGAAAACACGATTGCTAAAAAGACAAGTAGCAGCATTGCGACCCCTAAAGTGAACCATGCGCCCTTTTGTGTCTTATTCATGATTACTCACCTCTTAAATTCTTTAGCTTCTCTATA
>CAZSOR010000268.1:0-2357 GCA_964608395.1 uncultured Pirellulales bacterium | reverse complement strand
CTCATAAATTGATAAACGGCCCTAATATTCCCCTAATAATTCCCTGTCCTCTATCAAAACCTGTCATTATAAAGTACAACTCATCGAAAAATATGCTCCCTATGGGGCAACCGTACGCTTTTAATTTCCCCCGTTTCTTTTATCGTAAACAGGTGGCTGTCATTAGCGTTCTTGTTAGTTTTCTGTCGATAAATATAAAGTCCGATCTTATTGCTTTTTTCTTGTTGACCTAATCCGGCGATTGTTCATCCTGGTACGTGTTCGAGGTCGAACAGGCTGCTGCTCCCTGGGGTGATAAAAGACAGTTACCTTATCATTTGGTATCTCAAAGCCTTTACTCTTGAGTAATGACCGTATTCGGGGCACCATTTCCTGCTCAATGACCCATTGCTGCTGCGGCCAAATGGCAAGAAACAGACGCACAAAATGCTCGTCGGTCGGAAGGGATACTATTTCAGATGTTTCAGGAGCTGAAAGGATAATTTCCTCGAACTGGTGACCGATCTGGCCGACTATTTGTGCCAGGCTGGATCGTACCTGTTCTGCAGCTTCTCGACTTGCCGCCGCCACATCAATGTTGACGTGCTGCGCGCCCTTGATGTAGTTGCCAACCGTGGCAATATTGCGGTTTGGAATGACTACTCTCTGCCCAAGATAATTCCGCAGCTTGGTCATTCTGAGCCCCAGTTCCTGCACGACTCCAACGTGCGGCGGGATTTCCACCATATCACCGACGTTGAACTGTTCTTCAAAAACAATGAAGAAGCCTGTAACCATATCTTGAACCAGACCCTGGGACCCAAAGCCTATAGCCAGACCAACCACAGAAAGAGAGGCCAGATAAGCGGTGTAGTTGACCCCCAGTTCGTTCAGAATAAAACCGGCAGAAGCGAGATAAACGACATATTTCGAGACGTTAATTAACAGGGAATACATCGTCATTGTACGATTCTTGTGACGACTATAAAGTAACTTCAGCGGCCCCCAATTACAATAAATCATAAAATGGATAATTTCCCTGAACATCAGCAGCAATATTCGGCAGCCCACAGCAATCACCAGTATCACTGCCATGCGGTTAATTTTGGACCTTAAGGATTTTGGGGACAGGTAAGATAGCCAGTCTTCATAGTCGCCAAAGCTGCGCATCCTGGCGAATTTCAAAGACTGTGTGAGATCGCCACTTGAGAGCGTAAGATCGGTGGCGGTCAGCTCAAACTGATAGCTGACTTCCGATGTGTCTGTTTTGAGCCTGACTGTGTTTGCTTCCAGCACGTATTGACCATTCTGTTCGCCGAGACTGAAATCACCCTCCGGCGTAAGTTTGAAGACAATCTTCCTGTGGCCTATATTGCAAACCCACTCCCCGACAAGTGCAGAACGGACAGCGCCTTGCTGCTCTTTACCAATGATGCTCTGGCTTTGCTGAGCCGGTGCAGAGTAAGCACACAAGCAGCAGCAGACCAAAATTGCAGAAATCACCACGGTAGCGGCAAACCGATTCGAGGCGGAAAAATCCTTCAACCGGGGAATACTCCTGTCATAGTGAAAATCCATCATTACTTTGTCCTCAATTTACGTAGTCACTGATTGCCCTGTGAAACGATACACTTCGGCACCGTCGATTTTATCTCACCGGCCTGGAGAATTAAAGGTCTTCGGTATATTTTCTCCACAAAATCCTTTTGCCGCCCTAAAAACTCGCTTCTTTACTCTTGCATTTTATTGCTCGCTCAAGGTTGCTGTTCCATATTAACAGCGTATCTCACGGGCTAAATGTTACCTTCGAATTTTGAAAATAAGTGAAAAAAGATGAAAAAAAGAGGTAGAAACAGAATACAGGAGCTATAACCTCTGTGAATATCCAATATCGAACATGCAATGTCCAATTATGAAGTAAAAAAGCATAAAACAAGGCAAAAATGCAGGAGACCGAATTGGAGAATTAGAGCCTTTTGGTGGGTCAAGCTGCCACCCTACCTGTCTATACGCAATACGCACTACGCAGCACGCACTACGAACAAGGGCCGCCGTCTCACGGAGAGTTATCTGGAATTTGCCCGCCTTGTTGTATGAGGGTTCGTATAATAGGTAACAGATTTATGTAGAATACATAAATAAGTAAAAAGGTAAAAGGGAAAGGTAGAAGTAAAAAGGCAAAAATCTTTTATAAACCAAAGAATCTGTATTAATCGGTGTTCACCCCATGAGATATGTAAAACCGTTATCTCACAGGGTAAATCTGTGTGTATATAGAACCCTAGTTGAAAAAACAAAGCCAATGTTAAAATGGGCAAAATGGCGTTAAATCAATATTAATAAGGAGTTATGGAGATTTTGATGGGCCGGAGCGGCGA
>CAZSOR010000267.1:0-6644 GCA_964608395.1 uncultured Pirellulales bacterium | reverse complement strand
ATATCGGCAGCCGTTTGCCACCGAAATCCGTCCAAACGTTCTTGTTCCAGACGGGTTTATGTGTATCTATGTTTATGCAATAAACATCGCCGTTGTGACCACATGAATAAACATTACTGCCTTCCACGATCGTTACGCTTCGCGAGCCGGGAAACATAACACGTCCGGGAGCGTCGTATGCAAAATTCCAGAGTTCTTTACCGTCTGACAGATCAAAGCACCGAAGATTATCACCAACCTTGTCATCCCTGTCGAGTAAATAGACTTTACCATCTTTTATTACTGGTCCGCCAAATCCTTTGCCAACAGTAACAGTCCATAGAACCTCCGGCCCATTCTCAGGCCAAGCGCGTAAAATACCTTTCTGGTCTGATATACTATTTCTGTTGGGCCCGAGATATTGTGGCCAATCAGCCAAAGCGCTGCCGGTCACTATCACCACAATCGCCGCTATCAACATTACTTTAGTCTTCATTTTGTTTTCCTTTCTAAAGAATTTATCTCTACAACTAAAATAACATAGACCCTAACCGGTACGTTAGCGGGCAAAGCCAACTAATTACTTTATTCTTAAACGCCTGAGAATGCTGCTTTATTACAAGAAAGTGATTTTGGCCGGCAAAAACTTACACTCCATATACTCGATTGTAGCAGAAGACAGCGGTTATTTCCTTCCACCTGTTAAAACAGGCGGTATTGAAATCGGAAAAATAAAAAAACTACTCGGTAAGTAAAATCACTTAACGACAACGCATCTCATTTGCTTCTGATCTCGTATCAGCAGCTTTCCATCGACCAGTGCCAGCGGTCCCCAGCACTCATTAGTATCGAGCAGCTTGGCCTTCGCCAGCTCTTTATAACCCGCCGGGTCAGGCTCGATAAGATACAGAATCCCTTCCCTGCCGTCGACGCTGAGAATCAGCCCGTCCGCCAGAATAAAGCCGCCCTTATCGAATACAGGCGAACGCCCCGTCTTCCACTTGACCTTGCCGTCAAGGTCCATGCACACCATTCCATCCCGCCGGGTGTTCGTCGTGCAGTGAGCGTACAGATGTCCCTTGTAAAGGATAGCAGGGTGAACGTGCGTGCCGAAGTCGTCGGTTTTGTACAGTTCTTTAACGGAATAAGCATCGCCCTTCTTCTCGACCTTAATCATCGCCGAGCCGGCCTTGTATCCGCCAGTGACAAACAGTCGGCCGTCACCTATTTCGGTCACATTAGCACAAGGAATCCGACAACTCCAGCCCCCATAGACCCAGAGCATCTTTCCCGTCTTAGGATCCATTCCCAAAACCTGGCCGCCCGATCCACCTCTGGGACCGGCCGTGATCATAATTAAATGGTCTTCGCCGGCGATTTTCACGATTGCCGGGCTGACATAACCGACCCTGCCCGGAAGAGCTGCCGAGGCCCACTTGACCTGCCCGGTCAGCTTGTCATAGGAAACGACGCCGGCCTTCGATGTCTGCGACGCAACAATTACCGAGTCGCCATAGATCAGCGGATTCTGGCTGATGGCCCACATGGGGAAACTGCCGCCATCGTAGTCCTTCCAGATGTTCTTGTTCCAGACCGGCTTGTGTGTGTTCTTGTCGAAGCAATACAAATCGCCGAACGATCCGCACGTGTAAACGTAGTTGCCGTCTATCGCCGGGGTGCTTCTCGATCCCGGGTACTGGACCCTGCCCGACGCATCGTATATATGTGACCACTGCTCTTTGCCCGTGACCAGATCGAGGCACCGCAGCACATCCTGCTTGCTGCGAATACGATCCAGGACATAGACCTTGCCCTTACTGACGGCCGCGCCGCCATAGCCCGGACCAAGAGGGATCGTCCAGAGCACTTCCGGACCGGCCTCGGGCCAGGACCGCATCAGCCCTTTCTCCGGCGAGATGGCATTTCTATCCGGCCCGAGATACTGCGGCCAATCGGCCAGACTGCTGCAAGCCGCCACCATTAAAATTACCGCTATCAAAGTCATTTTAGCTTTCATTTTTTTACTTCTGCCAAAAATAATTAGAGTTTCTTTATATTCACTTTTTTCAATGTGTTAATTCGGCTTTTATGCTGCGGCGTCTGGGCAGACGCTCGTATATCAGTCAGCCGGTATATGACCAGAATCCCTCATATATAAGATTTAGAAATCTATTCAGGTTATTCATACCGTAACATTACCAAATTCATCCCTGCCTTTCAACTGATTTAATCCTTTTTACAGCACGCCGGTTATGTCCTCCTCGGCTACCTGCAGGGCCCGAAAATAATCGTTACAAACAGAAAAACCGTTATATTCGTATGCTATAGTGGCACTTAATTATAGCTCTTTGATGATCTGGCTGAAGGAAGGAGGATGTATGGTGTATTGAATATACGCTGTACCTAAAAGCCCCTGCTTTGCTCAACCCTCTCCTCCAGGCAGGGGCTTTTTTTGGCAAGTCTATGTCCGGCATACTTACAAAAAGAACTGGCAGCCCCGCAAGCTGCCAAAAGAAAAGTAAAACCATCCCAAAAAGCACAAAAGCAGTATTCCAACGCCCGGATCAAAAGTTACAAGGCACGCTTAGCAAGCTCCGTCTCACGGAGATTTTTCTGGAATTCCCCCGCCTTATAGTTTGATTTTTCGTATAATACTAAACTAAATGATTATTGATTAATGATAAATGATATGTCCAATCACGCAGTCCCCGGGACTCCTTACGGAGAACGAAACAATAAATTTTAGCCCGCACCACTGGTGTCGGGTCCAAAGAATTGAGAATGTAGAATTGAGAAATATAGAAGAAAAAAAGCCAAAATAATGAAAAAAACAGGTGAAAAAGAGTAGAAAACAACGAAAATCCGTGGCTAATTTGAAAAAACAAACCCAATTTGTAAAAGGCCGAAATGGATGCAAGTATCTATAAGAATAGGGGTTATGATGATTTTTGCGGTTTTGGGCGGCGAAAAAACAAAGCCAATTCAAAGCCAAACAAAGCCAAACAAAGCCAATCTTATTTACCCCCCAGACCTGCACTGGGATTTGAAAAAACAAAGCCAATTTTCGGGATGGCGGAATGACGTTAGATTAGTAATGGCAATGGTTTACGGAGTTTTCTATGTGCAGAGGCGGCGAAAAACAAAGCCAATTCAAAGCCAATTTCATGAATTCGCCCCCTGCCCGGAAGGATCAGCACGAAAAAACCCGACCTCTTACTTGGTCGGGCTTGTTAAGATTATTTTACCTATTTCAACACTATGCTTAGAGACATCGTTTGAGTAAAGCGAAAGAATGGCAATAGAAATTACCCATATTACCACACGGAACATCGGCCGGCAGTTCGTGAATTCCGCCGGTCGGCCCGGCTTACTATCCCCCAGCCATCCGTTTCTTGCGGATATCTTCCGTTTCGCTGTGACCGCACTTGGGACAACGGTCAGGATGGTCGCCCGGGCCTGCAATCCCCTTGATGAAGACAGCCCCACAAGATGGATTCGCACATTTAATAGCCTGGAAAAGGCTGTCTTTGCCGCACTTTTCGCAAGTCAGCGGCGGCGCAGTCCGTGCCATAGGATTGAAACGCTCCTGCATTTCTTTGTGGAATTGCTTCTCACTCATCTCATATTCGGCGTTGCAGCTCGGATTGCTGCATTTTACCCATGTCATCTTATCGTCAGGAATGCTATCGATACCGCCGCTTCCTCCGCCACGCTTGGCAAGGGTTATCAAGCCAGCTACAATTATGCACACAACGATAACACCGATCATAACCGGTTTTTTCTTACTGTCTTCCATGCTGAAATCTCCAAATTACTCAAAAAATGGTTATCAATTCTCACTAATAAACTATTACTTGTTGTATTATTTGTCAAACGGTTATTTATATATTATTTACCGGATTGTTATTCACTTGCCGCTTTATCAACGCCGGGCGATGCCATCTGCAGAATCCTGCCGGGCTCCTCCGGAAAACCAGTTCGGGCCGAAAGATATGCCGATTCGATGACGGCCATATTTTTAAGGTTTTCCCTGCCGCTGCTGCAGAGCTTGTTCGTTTCCGGCGACAAAATACTTCCGGCGAAACTCTTGAGCAGCTCCGTCGTGCAGGCAAGCTCGTCGCCGTCGCTTTTAAATTTCTTGCCGACCTTACCAAGACCATCGCTGACGGTCAGGAGCGTGTCGCCGGCGGTCAGTATTATGTCCTTACCGTACAGCTTCAGGAATTCTTCTTTGTTCCCGGCCCCGACGCGACGCGAAGCGACTAAGTTGCCGATGAAAGTATCGCTGAATTTCATTGTGACAATCGCCGTATCTTCCGTCAGATACAATCGCTGCTTTTTGTCCTGGGCCTGGTTGGTATTGAGGGAATAGATTTGTTGCGGTATGTCGAAATTCGAAACTACCTGGTCGATCATCCGGTAGCAGTCGTGGAGCAGGACACCGCCGCCGGCCAGTTTCGGGTCGGTCCGCCAGCCGGGCTGCGGTTGATCGCCAACATTACAGTAAGCAGTCATGAGAAAAATATGTTCGATTTTGCCTTCTTCAAGATATTGCCGCAACTTCACAAAGCTCCGGGCGAACCGGCTCGGATTTCCAATGGCAAATTGTATCTCCTGCTCTTCGGCCAGGCGGACAAATTCCGCCGCCTCTTCGAAATCCCTCGCCGCCGGCGCCAGCTTCAAGATGTTGAATTTCTTTTTCATCGCCATCCGCACATATTCATCGCAACTGTGCATCGGCGCGGCCACCAGCAGGCAATCGAGTTGATTCTGTTTAATCAACTGCCTGTAATCATCGTAAGCGGCACATTTGTACTGGCCGGCGATTTTTTCGGCGAGATTCGTATCCTTGTCGGCCACCGCCTGAACTTCAAGGCAATCCACCGCCTCGGAGGCTTCCAGCAGAAGCTGCCCGCCCGAATTAAGACCAAGTATAGCCGTGTTCAATTTGCCTTCACTCATATTCGCAAAAACTCCTATATTTGCGCTCTGTCAAAGGTCGTACGAAATAAATCCGTTAAGGTGCTAATTTTACTTCGATTATGCAAAAATGAAACAATTAAAAACCAATTTTTACCCCCATGGATATGCCTTCTATGTTAAATCTATGCCATAGCAAGTTTTTAAGGAACCGGATGATACACCCATAAGGGTGTTGCCTTCTGCGGAATCGCCGGTACTATAAGTCCACAACTTAATAGCAAGATAATGAATTTGTAAGAGTCGGAAATGAATAGGAAAATATCTCTACTATTAATAATTGTAATCCAGTGGTCATTGGGCCAATTCTTGCCGGCGACGCGTTCTTCTGCAAAAGAGCCCAAATGGATAGACATCGCTTCACGCCGAGAGCTGTTTGTCGACCATTATCTCATCGACCGGCTTGACGGAGTCCACCTGGCATTGCATCACCCAAATGACGAAGGGCCGGTGCTAAGATTCGACGAACCATGGGAAGGGCCTTTCTGCGGATACTGTACCGTCATCAGGGACGGGGATAAGTTTCGCTTTTACTACCGGGGGCTCCCGGAAGCCGGCAGAGACGGCAGCGAGCGGGAAGTCACCTGCTATGCCGAGTCGCCGGACGGCATCCACATCTTCAAACCCAGGCTCAATCTCTTCGCCGTAAAAGGATCGAAATCGAACAACGTAATCCTTGCCGACGCCGCTCCGGTCAACCACAATTTCAGTCCGCTGCTCGATACGAGGCCCGGCGTACCGAAAGACCGGCGTTACAAAGCTCTGGGGGGAACCCAAAAAAGCGGCCTGATTGCATACATCTCCGCCGACGGTATCCACTGGAGAAAACTCCGCCCGGAACCCGTCTTCACAAAGGGACTGTTCGATTCTCAGAACGTTGCCTTCTGGTCCGACAATGAACAATGTTATCTATGCTACTTCCGGACATGGACCGGCACGGGCTATTCCGGTTTCCGCAGCGTCGGCCGAACAACATCCATGGATTTTCTAAACTGGACCGAACCGGAGCAAATGAGTTTCGGCGATACCCCGCGCGAGCACATTTATACAAACCAGACACATCCGTATTTCCGGGCGCCGCATATCTACATATCGATTGCCGCGAGGTTTCTGCCCGGCAGGCAAATCCTCAGCGACGAGCAGGCAAAGCAGGTGAATGTGAATCCCGACTATTTCAAAGACTGCTCCGACGCCGTCTTAATGACGTCCCGCGGCGGCAATGTCTATGGCCGGACTTTCATGGAGGGCTTCATCCGGCCGGGTATCGGTTTGCAAAACTGGGTTTCCCGCTCCAATTATCCGGCTCTGAACGTCGTTCAAACCGGACCTGCAGAAATGTCGCTCTATGTCCAGCACGATTACGCCCAGCCGACCGCGCACCTTCGCCGCTACTCGCTGAGGCTCGATGGTTTCGCTTCAATTTATGCTCCATACGAAGGCGGAAGTATTACTACCAAACCATTCACTTTTACAGGCAACAAGCTGTTGTTGAACTTTGCCACTTCCGCCCCGGGATTCATACGAGTTGAATTTCAGGATGCCGAAGGCGAACCCATAGCCGGCTATTGCCTCAAAGACGCAAATGAACTGATAGGAAATTACATCAAGCATCCCGCGGCATGGCGAAACCGAACCGATGTAAGCTCGCTTTCCGGCCGGCCGATACGCCTTAAATTCGTTATGAA
>CAZSOR010000266.1:0-6649 GCA_964608395.1 uncultured Pirellulales bacterium | reverse complement strand
AAAACTGAGAATCTTCAACTTGCACAACTCAATATACACATTAACCGGATGAACCTTATTTTTTTCATAAACGTTCCTAGTAAGATGTAATAAACAGTAGCGTTTTGATATCCGTTTACAAAACAAAAGTAAAATGAATGGCCTTGAGGCTGGCCTCTGTCAGGTCACCTTCGAGGCAGGAGACGCTCACCGTGTATCTACCGGGCTTGGGAAAGTTGATCCACCCGATCGGGAAGGTTTGGTAATTGTGTGACGAGTTCTGCTGGTTCTGAATGTGCTGTCCGCCTTCTACATCCACGCCCCAGACAATACGGCCTGTGCCACTGTAGGTAAGATCTACATTGTAATACCCCGGCTTTAGTACATCAACCTCCCAAGAGGCCTTGCCGCTCTGCTGCCATTGCCACACGCGCACGACGTGCTTCCACTCACCGAATTTCTCCATCCACTTCTTAGTTTCCTGCTTGGCATCTATGACATGGGCAAACTGGGCGAGGATCGTCGTCTCCAGGGCAGGATCGATTCCCCAACAGGGATCCACCTCGGGCGAATCCTCAAGTTCTATTTGGACGACCGGTACGAGCTTCTCGGAAATGCGCGAAGGTAATTGTATCTTAGTCCAGCCATCTTGAGTCTGCACCTTGAGGTCGGCCTGCTTTTTACCCTTGCTCAAAAGGCGGGCGGATGTGATCTTGGTCTTGAGCCCGGGCAGATACAAGGTACCCTCTTGGGGCACATCAAAGACACACAGGAAAAACGTCTTGTCCTTGACCGTAACATCGCCCCAAGGCAGGGTATGCTGCCAGGGAGACGCATCCGTGCCATAGACCACCTGCGGATAGCGTTTGATCCACTCGCCCGCCTTACGCAGGGTGCGTGCGGCCAGTTCCGGTACGGTACCGTCTCCACGCGGCCCGATATTGAGCATATAGGTGCCCCCGCGTCCCACACAGGCAACCAGACGATGGAGGGTCTCCTTGGGTGTCTTCCAGTAGTTGTCGTACCAGGCATAGGCCCAGGAGTCGTTCGTAGTATCCACTGTCTCCCAGATCCCCTCCACGTTTTCGTTGGGCACTTCCATGTCACCCAGGGTCTGATAGTCACCCAGTCCGTACCCGGCTCGGCCCGACACCAAAGCATCGGGCTGGTTCTTATGGACGATGTCCACCAGCTCTTCCACATACTCTCTCGGAATGCGTCCGGGCGTATCGAACCAGACAATGGCGATGGGGCCGTACCGGGTAGTGATCTCCTCTACTTGGGGACGACACTTGTTCTCATAGTAATACTTAAAATCCACCTTCCGACCATCCGCCGTCTGCTTGGGGCCATTGCCGCCCCCCGGGAAGGTCCAGTCTTGGTTATGGGAATAGTAGAATCCCAAACCAAGTCCGTGTTTCTGGCAAGCTTGAGCCAACTCCTTTATGGGATCGCGTCCAAACGGGGTTGCATCCACGATGTTGAATTTGTTTACCTTGGAATGGTACATGGCAAAGCCATCATGGTGCTTGGATGTAATCACGATGTACTTCATGCCTGCGTCTTTGGCCAGCTTAGCGATTGCATTAGCATCAAACTTGACCGGATTGAAGTCCTTGGCCAGGGCCTGGTACTCGTCTACGGGAATGTTTGCCATGCGGCGATTCATGATCCACTCGCCGATACCGTAGTAGCTCTTACCCTTGTACAGGTTCCCGATGTTGGAATAGAGCCCCCAGTGAATGAACATGGCGTAATTTCCTTCTTCGAACAGTTGCCCTCGTTCGGCATCAACTGCTTTGAGCTTCATCACCTTTTCGCCCCACATATCATCCATCCGTTCAGCGTCAACGTCCTGTACTATACCTCCAAACATCAGTGCGGCCAGTGCAGCATGGGCAAGTGTCAATAATCTCGTTGTATTCATTGCTTTGAATTCCAATCTTTCTGTGGTTCGTATAATGGAACTTTATTTCGCTTACTTGCTTTTTTCCTTCCGTAATCTTGAAAAGCAATGAGACGGCGGATCTATGGGTAGAGATCTTTTCCAGGCCAGTACCTTCTTTGTCAATGCCTTTACTACATCAGGATTATCAACCGCCACGTTGGTCGTCTCTGCCCAGTCGGCTCCAATGTCATACAATTCCGTACGATTGAGTTCCTGGTTGACCATCATTTTCCATTTGCCGTCTCGAATGCCCAGATGGGGCCACAGATAGGGCGGTCCGTGGCCACCTCGCCACTCCCAGTGGATGGGTTGAGTTCGCTTGAATCCGAGGCCCTTGAGTGCTGTGACGATGCTCTCGCCGTCCAGTTTGAGATCTACCGGTCGCGACTGTCCCGCCAGTTCGAGGAACGTGGGGAAGAGATCCACAGCAGTAAGAACTGAAGTTCGATCAACCCTGCCCTTCGGGATCACCCCCGGCCAGCAGGCAATGAAGGGAACACGAATGCCCCCGGCAAAGAGTGAGCGCTTCTGGCCCTTGAGACCGGCCGTCTGCCCGACCGAATAGTATGTACCCAGGCCCGGACCGGTGGAGTTGTCATCAGTAGCTTTGCGCTTACCGGTCCATTCCGGCCCGTTGTCGGACGAAAAGATTACCAGTGTATTATCGTCGAGTCCAAGTTCCTTCAATGTGCTCAGAATGGATCCGATACCAGCATCAGCTTCGGCTACAACAGCGGCATAGACTCGTTGTTGTTCGTCAAGATGCTGAAATTGTTTCAGATATTCTTCCTGTGGATAGTGTGGCGTATGCGTCTCATGCAACCACACATTAATGAAAAAAGGCTGATCTTTATGACGACGAATATAATCAACCGTTCGTGGGCAGGTCTCGGCTGTCCTGATCTGCACGCCGGGAACGTTGAAAGCGCCGTATTCGTCAAATCCGTATTCTGTTGGTAGCGGTGCGTCCGGGACGTGACGATTCGTGAGATGCCACTTACCAAAATGCCCAGTGATGTAGCCCACTTTCTTGAGAAGCCTGGGAAGTAGCGATAGCTTGGGATCCAGCCAGTCAGGCATACCCGCCTTCTGATGGTGTTCCACCGAGGCAAAATGCTGGTGAATACAATGCCGTGCCGGGAATTGCCCCGTCATCACTGCCGTCCTACTGGGCGAACAAACAGGATTGTTGACGGTAAACTGTTGAAAATCAATCCCTTCCTTCGCCATCCGGTCGAGGTGGGGTGTCTTACAGAACACGCTGCCATGTATGCCCAGATCCCCATAACCCCAGTCATCGGCAAAGATGAAGATAATGTTGGGACGCTTGGACACAGTCCGAGCTGTCTCTTTGGCTGGCTTAGGTACTATCTGTACTGCTGACGCGCTGCCCGCGAACAATCCACTTGCCACACAGGATTTCAAGAAATGACGTCGACTGATTTGTGAAGCCTCATTGTCATAGAAAGAGTCTGATCTCATTCGTTATCCTTCAATTCTTTCGATACTGGCAATTCGCAGAAAACTGTAGCGATTTCTGAATTCGTATCTACACATAAATTTAAGACAAAACATTATAGCATTTTTTTTAATTTAACATATCATCAAGTTTTACTATCAATGGTTTATTCAACTGTTTCCATACCTATCATATTTTGCTCGTAGGGTGCAAAAATGAAGTGGCCCCAAGCCCTTGTGTGGTCAGCTCTTAGGTTGCATTCTGACGAAAGCCCTTGCCGATGACTGCCCGGTGAGTTAGCCTCTTCCGACTATAAAACAGAAGGTATGGCTGGCACTGATCACTTGTTGGACGTATTGCGTCGACAAAGAACTCTACAAGACGATTGATTACCTGTGGGAACAGGTCCGAATCCTGATTGAACAGCAGGAGAAGGCCAGACGAATCCTACTGGACAATCATCAGAGGCGTAAGCTGGCAATCAAGGCCAAACGCCTGACTCGAACGCTCTTGGAGGAGACTACCGCACTTTTCACTCCCGCTAATGTTCTTGGCTGGTATCGCAAGCTTGTTGCACAGAAGCACGATAGCTGGTACTATCTGACTGCATGGGTGTAACACAAAGTTAACAACAGAAAGGAATGAATGATGAATCGAAGAAGTTTTTTAAAGAACTGTGCACTAACTGCAGGTTCTATTGCGATAACCGGCTATGCTGACGGAAAAGTCAACTCTTTCATTGAGAGTTCAAAGAGAAACGGGCCGAACATTGTTTTGGTAATGACAGATGATCAGGGATATGGCGACCTTGCCTGTCACGGACATCCCTTTTTGAAAACACCCAACCTTGATAAGTTATATACGCAGAGCACACGGTTTACCGACTTTCATGTGAGTCCGACATGTGCGCCTACCCGATCGGCGCTGATGAGCGGACGAGCACCTTTTAAAAACGGTGTGACACATACCATTCTGGAACGTGAACGCATGGCCCTTAGCTCGACCACCATTGCGGAAGTATTGAAAACAGCGGGTTATACTACCGGTATCTTCGGCAAATGGCATCTCGGTGACGATGATGCTTATCAGCCTGACAGTCGAGGATTTGACGAAGTGTTTATCCACGGTGCCGGAGGGATCGGGCAGAATTATGCTGGTACACAAGGAGCAGTTGAGGGTACGGATTATTTTGATCCGATCATTAAACACAATAACACCTTCGTTCAAACGAAAGGATATTGCACAGACGTATTCTTTCAGCAGGCACTGACGTGGATCAAGCAGTGCAAGGACACACCATTCTTTGCCTATATTCCAACAAATGCGCCTCATGGGCCATTTAAAGTCGCTGATAAATACAAAGCAATGTATCAGGACAAATGCAGCGAAAAATCAGCGGCATTTTACGGCATGATCACCAATATCGATGAGAACATGGGATTGCTGATGAAGAAACTCGACGAGTGGGATCTTGCCAACGATACACTGCTAATCTTTATGACAGACAACGGGTCCTCAGCGGGAACTTTCAACTACGGTATGAAAGGAAAGAAAGGCTCTGTAAACGAGGGCGGAACTAAGGTGCCGCTTTTTTTCAGACAGCCCGGAAAGATCAAAGCAGGAGCCGACGTGAATCGTCTGGCGCGGCACTATGACATGTTCCCGACACTGGCAGAAATTGCCGGGGCTAGAATTCCTCAGGGATTGGACCTTGACGGTCTTAGCTTGAAGCCCTTGATCGACAATCCTAAAGCTAAGTGGAAAGACAGGTATACTTTTTTTCATACTGGCCGATGGAACAAGAAGAATGCTCCTGGTAGATGGGGTCAAGGAAATACTGACCCTGACAAAGTGAAATATAGAAGTTTCGCCGTTCGGAGTGAGAAATGGCGACTTGTCGGAACAAACGAGTTATATGACATCAAAACAGATCCGGGGCAGCAAAAGAATGTTGCCAAAGACAATCCCGAGATCGTCACTAAAATGCTGAAGGCATATGAGTCATGGTGGGATGAAGTAAGGCCCATGATGGTAAACGAAGATGCTTCACTGGATACAGGCAAACCATTCCGTGAGCAGTTCGACAAACAAAAAAAGGATAAAGGAATTCCAAGCTGGAAACCTCAGATAGATGATTAAATGGTGTGCTTCTAAGGATTGTAAAATGAATAGACGAATGTTTTTTAGAAAACTTGGAGTAGGTTTTGCCGCGTTGAGTTTGCCGGCGTGCTGTGTTTCATCCCAAAACATTTCGGGCAACGGTTCGAAGGGGAAGAGGCCCAACATTCTGTTTATCATTGCTGATGATCAGTCGCCGTTTGACTTGAAGATATACGATCGGGATTCGGCGTTGGATACTCCCGTTCTTGATGAGCTGGCGAAGAAGGGGATGGTTTTTGACGGTGCCTATCACATGGGCTCGTGGTCTGGTGCTGTGTGTACGCCGTCGCGTCACATGGTTATGTGCGGACGTACGGTGTGGCATCTTCCGGGCAAGAATCCGAACGCCGGTAATCCTGAGATGGTGCCTGTCGATCTGGCGGAGAACACTATTGGCGCAATATTCAACCGGGCGGGGTATGCCACTATGCGAACCTGCAAGAAGGGAAACAGCTATGCGGCAGCAAACGCTAAGTTCACAGTTCGATGTGAGAGCAGCAAACGCGGGGGGACCGATGAGACGGGCAGTGCATGGCACGCAGAGCAAGTGCTTAATTATCTTGACGAGCGGGATGCAAACAATGACAGCAAACCATTCATGATCTATTACGGTTTTTCTCATCCGCACGATCCGCGTAACGGCAAGATCGATCTGCTCGCTAAGTACGGTGCTGTCAACCACACTGATAAAAACTCTCTTCCGCCGGACAATCCAAGACAACCTGCGATGCCGGTGAACTATCTTGACGCGCATCCGTTTCATCATGGGCATCCCGGTTTGCGTGATGAGGTTAAGGTCAGCGGTGTTTGGGAAAAGCGGGACGAACGTACTATCGGCAACGAATTGGGACGTGAGTTTGCATGCAGTGAGAATATCGATATTCAGGTGGGGCGGGTTCTTAAGAAGCTTGAGGAGATGGGCGAGATTGAGAATACTTATATCTTTTATACGGCTGACCATGGAATCGCGATCGGGAGGCATGGCTTGCAGGGTAAGCAGAATCTTTACGAGCATACATGGCGGGTTCCTTTTATTGTGAAGGGGCCGGGGATTAAGGCTGGGTCAAGGGTGCAGGGTAACATATACCTGCTGGACGTGCTAG
>CAZSOR010000265.1:4746-6695 GCA_964608395.1 uncultured Pirellulales bacterium | reverse complement strand
CGGCCGAGTGGCGGAATGGCAGACGCTGGGGACTTAAAATCCCCTGCCCGTAATGGGCGTGTGGGTTCGACTCCCACCTCGGCTATTGTTCGTGTGAAGAAATTACACGGTAGATTACGAATAGAATAAGAACCCTGAGCGAAAACGAGGGGTAATTAAGCTGGGCTTTGTCAGCCGGCTATATTTTGGAGATAATGATGGCAAATAAGAATCCTAAGCTTGTGGATGTAGGACAACCTAACCTATATCGTGAAACGTTTCCATATTCCGAATTTCCGGCGGTAGTATTCGACAACGAACGAATTGAGTATGATATCCCGGAAAAAATCTGGATTACCGATACTACATTCCGCGACGGCCAGCAGGCCAGGCCGCCTTATAAACCAGAGCAAATCCTCAGGATTTACGACTTATTGCACGAGATCGACGGCGGGACCGGCCTGATTCGCCAATGCGAATTCTTTTTGTATTCGGATCGCGACAGAGAAGCGGTCGAATTGTGCAAAGGGCGAGATTACAAATACCCCGAAGTTACCGGCTGGATCAGGGCTGTAGCGGCAGATTTTAAGCTGGTCTCGCAGATGGGGCTGGCCGAAACCGGCATCCTGACCTCGGCAAGCGATTATCATATATTCCTGAAGCTGCGAAAAACGCGGGCCCAGGCGTTGAATGGGTATCTCGATATTGCCAGTGCGGCTTTGGACAGCGGCGTGATTCCTCGCTGCCACTTCGAGGATATTACGCGGGCCGATTACGATGGTTTCGTGCTGCCTTTTGCCGCTGCGTTGATGAAACTCGCCGAAGAGTACGACAAGCCGGTTAAGATTCGCCTTTGCGATACTCTTGGATTCGGCCTTCCGTGGTCGGGAGTTGCCCTGCCGCGGAGCGTTCCGAAACTCATCCACGGGCTTCGAGAGATCGGGGTCCCCTCCGAGTGGCTCGAATGGCACGGGCATAACGATTTTCATAAGGTTCAGGTGGACGCCGCCACGGCGTGGCTTTACGGTTGCTGTGCCGCCAATGCCTCGATATTCGGCAATGGCGAGCGGACAGGCAACCCGCCGCTCGAAGCGCTCGTCGTCGAGCACGCTCAACTCAAAGGAATGACAAAGGGCGTTAACTACGGAGCGATCACGGAACTGGCCGAATACGCGCGAACAGAGCTGGATGTCGAGATTCCGGGGAACTATCCGCTGGTTGGAAAGGATTTCAACGTCACAAGGGCCGGCATTCACGCTGACGGCCTGTTGAAAAACGAGGAAATATATAACTGCTTCGATACGCTCAAGCTGCTCGATCGCCCGATCGGCGTGGCGATCACAGACAAAACCGGGGCGGCGGGAATCAAGCACTGGATCGAGGCCAGGTTCGAGATTCAAATCCCAAAGCACGACCCGAAAATCACCTGGATCAAAGATCAAATTGACGCCGAGTACGCAGTGGACAGAGTATCGAGTATATCGGACAAGGAAATGTTCCAATGGGTGCGGGAAGCCTTCGGCGACGATGTGCCGAAAGAAAAATCGAATATTAAAAATTAAATGTCAAAAAGCCATTCTTTCAGGCGTTCTGATTTGTAATTTTGCACTGTGATTTTTGCATTTTAATCTTATATGAGATCGAATGCGCGATAGGGGACACGAAATCAAGGCAGTATTGTTCGACCTTGGCGAAACTTTGCTGGACTTCGGCAAAATCAAGGCAACCCGGCTGTTTCGGCAGGGGGCGAAATTATCGTACGATTTTCTCAAAAGCTGCGGCCAGCCGGTCGGCAACTTCGAATATTACTGCTGGAGCAATCTGATCGCACTGCGCTTTCGGCACTTTATTTCCAATATCACGAAAAACGATATCAATTCATCGGCGCTGTTACGGGGGATCGGCACAAAAAAAGGCATAAAACTCGATACGCAGCAGTGGCGGGATTTTGCGTGGCTCTGGTACGAGCC
>CAZSOR010000265.1:0-4646 GCA_964608395.1 uncultured Pirellulales bacterium | reverse complement strand
GCATAAAACTCGATACGCAGCAGTGGCGGGATTTTGCGTGGCTCTGGTACGAGCCCCTGAGCAAAATCGCCACGACCGAACCGAAAATTAAAGAGACTTTAATCTCACTTAAAGGATTGGGCCTCAAGCTCGGCATTCTTTCCAATACCTTTGTAAACGCCCATTCTCTGGAGAAGCATCTAAAGCAACTGGGCATCCTGGATTTCTTTACGGTCAGAATGTATTCGTACGAATTTGATTTTCGCAAGCCCGATGCCCGTATCTTCAAGATCGCCGCCGAGCGGATCGGCGAGGCGGCCGAGAACATCATGTACGTCGGAGACCGTATCGACAAGGACATCATACCGGCGCTAAAAATCGGCTTCAAGCCGGTCTTAAAAGCCGCCTACACCAACGCCGGAAAAACACCGCCCAACGGAGCCTTCAAAATAACCCACCTCTCCGAGCTGCCGGCCCTGATAAAAAAAATCAACGCAGCAGCATCAAATTAACACGGCATTCCCACATGGATAGGAACCTAAGAAACAAATCGTACTGACCTTGTTGATATTCTCGATTGATGACGTGACAAGTTGATGACGGTCATTCAATCCGTGGAACTCGCTTCAAGGTGATACCGTATCAGGGTTCGGGGAAATGCCGGGCTTTCGGAAATTGTTGCAGGTATTTGTCGATCTCTTTCTGCATTCTTTGGGTAGATGTAGCATTGAAATCTTTTATCAGACATACTCCTTTTTCTCTGAGCACACTGATCGCCCAACGGCCTGATTTACCTTCATAAGCAACAAACTCATTGGTAATGACCAGAGCGTTTTCCTCGGTTGCGTAGATATCTCCCACCTTGATATTTTCGATACCGGGCAATGTCTTCATGTTTGTCACCACGCGGGAAGCCCGAGGCTCTTTGTATTTGAGCATCTTGATAGCATCGACGTTACGTCCATCGACAATCGCGGTATAAAAATCTTCAATCAACTTCTTTGCCTCCCGGCTGACCTGTTCCGGTGTCGCGAGCTGTTCTCGTTTAACCGGTGCGAGCGAGCCGATATGATCTCGTGCCTCGGCTGCCGCCTTCTGGGATGACTCGAACAGATCCGTCCTGTTGCGAATCTGCTTCGCCAGTGCCAGCAGGTTATCGTAAGCCATTTCCGCAGGCATGACCTGGATATCCGACAGCTCCTTTATGGCAGACCGAATATATTGTGAGAAGTTCTGTGCAGTAATCGCGAAGCTGGTTATGAACCAGGAAGGTTCTTGTGCGGAGTCCTTTTTCTTTGGATTATTAAATCTTATGAACGCAACGTTGTCTGTACTAATGCCTTCGACAGAGATCTCTCGTTGTGGAATGTAAAGGGCCCACTCATAGTGGCAATCCGCTTTGCTCGTGACCATCAGATGACGACCTACGTAGTGGATATTATATCCTGGTTTGTTCCTGTCTTTATAGGACATCAGGGCAAACAACTCAGTCGGCGCCTTTGGCAAGTCTCCACCGAAAACAAGATTTTCATAGATCGCATCAGGGCCTGATCCGATTGAATCATGAGTTCCACACCAGCAAATAAGGACGCTGCCGTCTTCAAGTGTGAAACTTGCAGGGGCTATCAGGTTATATCCCTGAATGCTACGAAAGACATCCAAATGTAAACCTACAATGTCAGCAGTAGCCTTTTGATTCTTCAGTGTGTAACCAGCCGGGGATTCTGTGAGGAAAATATCCACTGGCGGCTCTGCATCGATTTCGATCTGGTCGGTCTCGACTACCTTCTCCCACTCTTTTAGTCTATCGGACTTGTGCCAGTACGTCATGCGTCCCACGTCTCCGGAGGCAGGGGAAACACAATACTCATACCTGAATCTTGGATACTCCGAATCCACTGACCCGGAGCGCGAGCCACCTGAGCTTACTAATCTGAACTCTCTTTGCCAGATATCATATCGTTTTCCATCGATATGTTCCTGGCCAACTTTGGTATACTGATCAAGATTCTGGATATCTGGGAGGATGCTCTTTGAAATCCTATCAATCATGATACGTTGCATGGGTTCCTCCATGCATGACAGCAATTTCCCGAAACTAACGGTCTTCTTCGTGAGGTTCACCTTCATGACAAACCGGCCATCAAATACGTTCTCGGTGATATATTTAATAGTTTGCAAGCCGTCAGGTCCTTCTTCGGATCCAATGCCTTCGTAGTAATGATACGACCGTCCTTTATCCACATCCGTCCAAAATTCCTGTCGCAATTCATGGCCAGCACTGAACCAACGCATTCGTAAATGAATGACCTTTGTTGCTTGTCCGATGATTTGTGGAACGTCCGTTAGAGCGTACACAGTAGTCGTAAAGTTCATGCTATACCAAATAACAAAAGCTAAAATAAGGATGGCGGCAGCACCGGCAAGCTTATTAAATGGACTTTTCATAAATATTCTTCCTATTCCAAATATCCAAACAGAACGTGAGATCTTCTGTTCGGCTGTTTGTGATTCGAAAATGCCTATCTCTTTCTTGTGTGTTTGTTTCCATTTATCAAAATCGAACTTAGGTCTATCCCGGCCGATGGCCCTTGCGATGAGATCGTCGAATTTTTTATTGTTTTTGCACGCATTCATAACCGGCTCTCCGGAAAACCATTTTTTCTTAAATAGTCTGCCATTTTTCTTTTTGCCCTTGTCAGGCGTCCGTTGATCGATGCCTTTGAAATTCCCAAAATGGAGCTGATTTGCTCGTAAGACAGGCCGTCGTAATATCGCAATACGACCAGGTCTTTCGCGGATTCCGGTAGCTGCTCAATCGCTCGACGAATCGCGCGGTCGTTTTCGTCATGATTCTCGACCTCATCTACTTGTGATATATCTTCCGTTCTAATCTGCTTTGCCCTGGTCGCGATTATATCTTTGGCAACGTTTCTGCAAATTGCCGCGAGCCACTGTGCGAATTTCGCTCTTTCTTTCAGGCTTTTTATCCTGACAAGGGCTCTGGCGAAGCTTTCCTGGGCGGCGTCCTCGGCAAGCTGATGGTCGCTCAGAACCGCGTACCCAACCGCGACCATCGCAGCGTAATATCGCCGGCAGAGTTCGCCGAAGCTCTCGATGTCGCCGTCGATGGCCGCTTCTATCAGATGTATTTCCGATCTCTCAGGCACGTCTCAAAGGTTAACCTCCAAACTCGTCATTCGCCAATCAGCGTCCATTATATAGTCTGGCTGAAGGGGAGAAAATAAGCGCGAAAAATATCTCTTTTATTCTTATTTTAGCTTTTATCGCCGCAAATCGGTCACAAAAAGTCAATTCTTAGAGGAAAAAGGGAGTAATTAAAGATGCACAGTACATTTTCTGATTCGCTCTGCAAAACGCTCTGTTATTACTACCCCGTTCGACATGACAGCACAGCACGTAGTACGCAATACGCAATCCTATGGACTCCACCGTAAGGCGTCCTGTGGACTTACGGAGCACGCACTACAAACGCCGTCTCACGGAGACCTTGCCATTGACTATTTACGATTTACTATTGATTATTTGATCTCTTCTCTTTGACCTTACCGACCTCTGTGGCTGAATAATGAACGCCGTGTAATGGAGATTTTTCCGGAATTAGCCCGCCCTTGTATGTAATATTTCGTATAATACTTAACGAATTCGTATATCGTATTTCGTATGTCGTATGTAGAATTGGGAAATATAGAAGAAAAAAAGGCAAAATAATGAAAAAAACAGGTGAAAAAGAGTAGAAAACGACGAAAATTTGAGCTTAACTTGAAAAAACAAAGCCAATTTGCGGTAGGGCGTAAATGGCGCAAAGTTTTATGTGAAAGGTGATTATGAAGAATTTCACGCTTTGAGACGGCGAAAAAACAAACCCAATTCAAAGCCAAACAAACCCAATCTTAGTTAGCCCCCAGACCTGTGCTGGGGGTTGAAAAAACAAAGCCAATTTGCCCCGGCACAAGTTGGCGCAAAGTCTTTTATGAAAGAGGATTATGACAATATAGCGGCCGGCGGAGTCTAAAAAAACAAAGCCAAACAAAGCCAATTTTTGTACCGGCGGCCCGATTCATCGCTTATAATGGCGAGCTTGTGCAAGAAAGGCCATTAGCTTCGTATGCCGACGTTCGACATACTTTCATTCGATATACGCAATACGAATTATGTAATACGAGATACGAGAATATGACTGACGCTGCTTATCAAAAGTGTATAAATCCCGGCTGCGGTGCGGAATTTGACTGCGGCCAGGCGATGTTCAAATGTCCATCCTGCGGCGAATTGCTGGATATCCGCTATAACTGGGACGACATTTACGTTCCGAGCAAATTGAGCGAGTTCGCAAAACGCTGGGCAACCAGGGACAATCCGCTGGATTTTTCGGGCGTTTGGCGGTTCCGCGAGCTGCTGAACTTCTGTGAAGACGAAGACAGAATAACAATCGGCGAAGGCCAGACGATCCTGCAGCAAAATGACGCCGTCGCTGAATATGTCGATATGCAGCCCGGGAGTTTGTTTCTGCAGTACGAAGGGCTGAATCCCTCCGGCTCTTTCAAAGACAACGGGATGACCGCGGCGTTCAGCCACGCGAAAATGGTCGGCGCCACCTCGAGCGCGTGCGCATCGACGGGCAATACTTCGGCATCGGTTGCGTT
>CAZSOR010000264.1:0-6734 GCA_964608395.1 uncultured Pirellulales bacterium | reverse complement strand
TGATAAGAATATCGAATGAAACCGGAGGGGATCCAACGCTCGTTCAGGGCGGAGGTGGTAATACCTCTGTAAAGACGCCCGATGGTAAGTATATGTATATCAAGGCAAGCGGCACGGCCCTTAAGGATATGAATCAAAAACAAGGCTGGCGGAGAATGCGCCTCGAACCGGTCCTTGCCATACTAAAGGATAAATCGCTGCCTAAACTGGATGCATCCACTCGCGAGCCTAAGGTCGTAAACATGCTGCTTGATGCCTGCGATGATAAAATTAAAACAATTGCCCGCCCGTCTGTGGAAGCCCATCTGCATGCCTGCCTGAATACCTGTGTAATTCATCTGCATCCGAGTGCCGCCGGGGCTTATGTAAATGCGAAAAACGGAAAAGCAAAACTCGAAAAGCTTTTTAAGGACGAAACTCTCCCGCCCCTTTGGGTCCCTTACACGGATCCCGGTTTTATGCTCGCCAAAAAAATCGCCCGGCTTGTGAATAGCTATCAGGACAAATTCGGTAAGAAGCCGTCCATTCTTTTCCTGGAAAAACACGGCCTATTCATTACGTGCAAAACCGCCGCCGGCGCATTGCGGCTTGTTCGCAGCGTAATGAAACGCTGCAACAGCAAACTGAAACAACCTAAGGTAGGAAGTGCGAAAGCCATCGAGCAGGAAAAAATCCGCGACTTTAAGCTCTGCATTGAACGGGCGTGCTCGAAAGCCTTAAGAAAGCACCAACAGATATGGTATTATTACAACGATGCTATCGCCGATTTCTTAAATCAAAAAGATGCAAAGAAAATGCTCTCCGGTTCTTTAACACCCGATGAGTTGGTTTATGCCAACGGCCCTGCGATGTGGGTTGAGAAATGCGATTCGCGAAGTATTGCCGGCCGGCTTAAACAACAGATACAAAAGGGCAAAAAAACCGCTGCAGCGTTTCTTGTCAAAGACGTCGGCCTCTTTGTCGCCGGGACCGAAAAGATTGCTCCGACCGTACGGGACATTGTGCTGTACTCGATTTTCATTCGAACCAACGCCTATAGAATGGGCGGGATTCTCACTTTGAACAAGCGACAGGAAAATTTCATAAACAACTGGGAATCCGAAGCCTTCCGAAAAAAATTAGCCAGCACAAAGAAGTAAATGCCAATCATAGCTTAAGAAAATCTACTCTTCGTCATGTTTATTTGGATTTTTCGGTTAGTTACGACATAGTATGTTGAGTCTGCCGGAATATTGTTGAAATTAAGATGATATTATATTATCATGAGACCTGAAGCTTTCACTGAAGTGTATATGTGAAATCCCGGATAAAAGAGCACGAGGTATTTTGTTGACCGGATAGACTCCATAATAACAGATTCATGGACAATCAGCAAACCATATAACGAGATGACCAACACACTTATGATTCATCTGAGATTCCGGGTCAAGAATAGCTTGATCGTGCCGAACAAGTCCTTACAATGATGATATCCAGAGCGAGTTTGCCTGGAACCGCTCAAAAACTGAAAAATGTATGTATGATTGATATGGGAAGATAATGACATGTCCCCGCATCCAGGTGCGGGTGAGGAAGTTAGAATGGAACTGGCGATTCGCACAGAGCATTTGACGAAGATTTACAGTCAACGGCTAATTGCGGTCAACGACATGAATCTGGAAGTGCCGCGTGGTTCTGTCTTCGGATTATTAGGCCCCAACGGTGCGGGCAAGACGACAACACTGCGTCTTTTGTTAGGATTGCAGCGTCCCACTGCAGGCCAGGCGCAGGTTTTCGGCAAGTCATGCGGGCCCAATGCGGTTTCTGTCCGTTCTCAGATTGGCTATCTTCCCACAAATCCGAAATTGCCCGGCAACCTGCGGCCCATCGAATACCTCGACCTTCTCGGCAGGTTGTCTCGGCTGCCGGGTGAGGTTCGCAAGCCGCGAATATCCGCCTTGCTTCGCGCCGTGGGACTGCTCGGGGCTACCGATCAGCGGATCCAGACCTTTTCTACCGGGATGTGTACTCGCCTGGGAATTGCCGCCTCGCTTGTCGCCGATCCACCGCTGCTGCTCTGGGACGAACCCACTGCGGGTCTGGATCCATCCGCCCGGCGATTCACGCTGGAACTCATCCGCGAACTTCGAAAGACTAAAACCGTTGTCGTTGCCACACATATCCTAAGTGACATTGATCAGATTTGCGATCACCTGGGCGTGATGCACGAAGGGCGCATGATTTATACCGGCTCGATGCAGGATATGAAGCTGCGTCTTCGCCAGCACGATTTCACCCTGGAGCTGGAAGGCGAAGCGGAAGATGTCCGGCGACTCGCCCGCGAGGCAGCTAACCTGAAAGGCGTTGATACGACGGTTGACGCCGGCCAGGCATTGCTTGTACGAATTGCCGAAGGACGCAGTCGCTCCCGCTCGCTGGCCGATGTCCTTAAACTTATCGACGCGGGCAATCTTTCGCTCCAGGCAATCCATTCCGGCCAGAATGCGACCGAAAATGCTTATCTCCAATTGCTGCAAGAGGACGAGGCCCATGGATTCCACCGCTAAAACTTCGAAGATCGGCACGCGAATGATGCCCTACATGGCGATTCTCCAGCATGACATGAAAACCTTGTGGTCCAGTCGGCTGGTCCGTCTTTGGCTGGGGGCCACTGTGCTGTTGACTTTACTGCTGGTAGGCGCGAACTGGGCTAACTTCCAGGACGGCACGCTGATCGCGTCACTCTTGTTTCCGTACCTTGTGTTCCCCTGGTTTTTTGTTGTTGTGGTGCTCGGAGTCACCCCGGTATCGGGATCGCGAACCGAAACGCTGGCCGACGGTATCTTGAGCCGGCCTGTGAGCCGCTTTGAATACCTGCTGGCCACATGGTCGGCCCGGGTCGTGCTCGTGTTGAGTGTCTACCTGGTTGTAATAGTCCCGGCGATAGTGCTCGTAATGTTGGCAAAACGCCCTGTGCCGGAGGACACAGTGACTGTCTATGGAATTGTTACCGCTCTGTTTGTGGTCGGACTCGTACTGACTTTCCTCGTGTCGCTGGGATTTCTCACCGGGACACTGCTGCGAAAGCCGCTGTTGGCGGTGGTAGTGCTTATCTTCGTCTGGTACCCGATCGGCCTGATTTTGAGCGTCTTCTCATTAGAGGAGTTCTCGCCGATCAGTTTGAACCGGGCGATATCAACACAGCTTCGCCGCTCCTGGCGAGAGACCGATGAGAAGGCGAAGGACAATGCCAACGTACAGGATGCCGATGCTTTTACCGACCAGGTGTCCAACTTTTTCAGCGTCTTTTCCAGCGTCCAGCCTAAGCCAAAGGCGAGCAAGCCCGATTTCTTCGAGGGCGAAAAATTCGACGACTTTTCCGTGTTCCGCGTGACTCTGGGATACGGGCTGCCGACCATAGCGGCCGTTATCCTGGCAAGCCTGTGCTTCTATTGGCGAGATATGTGACAAGTCTTCGCTACGAGCAACAAAATGCTCTATCACCGAGTTGGAAATTCCGGGCTATATTAATGATCGATTCAATGATGGATTACCGCAACTATAGGAGAATAAATTATGTCGAAACTTACACGCCGAGACTGGATGAAAGGTGCATTGGCAGCAATCGCCGGGGCGGGCGCAGTATCAACATCGTCGAGCATTTCCGCATCGGCTGCGCAGCCGGGCTCATCCGCGGGAGAAAGAAAAAACCGAATTAAGCTCGCCCTTATGTCGGGCCGAGGAGACTTGCAAACTTTAGGCCGACAAATGGGAGTCACGCATGTGATAACCGGCGCCAGAGGTCTGAGAAGAGGCGGCACTGTCGAGCAATACGCCGAACAATTGGCCGGGCAGAAAGCACGATATGAGGAAGTCGGGATCAAAATCGCCGGCTTCGAAGGCCCGCCTATCAACCATTGGAGAATTAAATTAGGAGCCGATGGACGTGACGAAGATATACAGGACTTTAAAACGGCAATACAGGCTATGAACCAGGTCGGCCTTGACATGATCTGCTACAATTGGATGGTCGGCATCGGCTGGATACGCACCAACAACAGATTGCCCGATCGAGGCGGTGCCGTAACGAGTGAATTTGACCTTGAGTCTTTTAATAATCCGGATAATACCGATAGCAGGCGATCCCGCCGGCGCCGAAGCGATGAGCCGATAAGCGAAGAGCAGGTATGGGAAAATCTGGAGTACTTTCTCAAAGAAATCATCCCCGTGGCCGACAAGTACAAAGTCAAGATGGCACTACATCCGGATGATCCGCCGATATCACCTCTGGGAAATATCGCCCGCATTTGTACAAGCGCTGCCAACTTCCGTAAAATTATGAACATGGTACCAAGCCCCATGAACGGGATAACATTCTGCCACGCGAATTTCAAATTGATGGGCGAGGATATTTACGCCCTTGCCAAAGAGTGGAGTCGGCAGAATAAAATCTTTTTCGTACATTTCCGCGACGTCGAAGGCACAAAAGAGAAATTCCACGAAACATTCCATGACAATGGCCCCACGGATATGGGTAAAATCATGAAAATCTTATATGAGAACGGTTTCGACGGCCCAATCCGGCCGGACCACGCCCCTGCAATGGGAACCGAAACCGATGGAAGATCTACCGGATACGGGACGCTGGGTAAGATTTATGCAATCGGTTACATGAAAGGACTTCTGCACGGACAGGGCATCCCATGTGAATAGCCAGGTATGGAAGCATTAAGCTCACTCATAATCCGGATGCACACAGCAAACTTCGGCGGCGTCCTCGCCCTGAACAAACGCCGGCAGGAATTCATAAACAACTGGGAATCCGAAGCCTTCCGAAAAAAATTAGTAAGCAAAAAAAGTAAATACCTATAGATAAAAATCTTTCACTCCCGGCACAACGGAATGAAAGCTCTCCTCGCGTTCGTGCGAATCTTATCGGAATCTGATTTAGGTCGGTTTACAGGCATTTTCCCAACAATAAACAAGGCTTCCTATTGGAAAAATACGTAGTTATACGTAATTCCTAAAAGAAGGTAGTCCACACGTTATATCAACTTCTGAAATAGCCGACATATTGAAAGCGGGATTATTCTTTCATCTTGGGGTATTTTGTCTTACTTAGAGGAAAATCAAAATGAACGATACGGTTAAACAAAAAAAGCATTTGTTCTTGAAAATCCAATTGGCGGTAACTGTTTACGTACTTTTTATTTGGATGATAATGTCAGTGTTAGTTTTTGTAATAGCTGGCTGTAGCAATAATTCAAAAAATATACCTATAGAGAAACAACGAGCAATTGATTGTGCAAATAACTGGCAGAAACAAGGATACGATTTTGATCCCAATACCATGACTTGCTATCAAATGTATGAAAGAGCCTTGGCTATACGGACAGCAAAGCACTGGAACGAAAAAGGCTATGTCTTTGACTTTGACTCAATGACAATGAGCCAAATAAACCAAAAGGTTAAAGATATTGACAGGGCAAGATACTGGCAAGATGAAGGATACGAATTCGATCCCAATTTAATGACAGCACAAGAAATGGACAAAAAAGTTAATGAACTGGACACGATAAAATATTGGGAAAAGGAAGGTTATTACTATGACCCTAATTCGCAAACTGTGTTCTTGTCTGCTCATAAAAGAACTAAATTGAAATCTCTGGCAGGTCTGCATGGAGGGGGAGGTGGGAGACAAGTCTTTGGCTCTTCATATCGAGGTGCGGCAAGTCAGCGACAATTACAGATTGCATCTGTGGACAGAGGCAGCGCCTACAATAGCACAGGAGCAAGTGGTTGGCAAGTGTTCGAGACGACTGCTATTGATGGTAGAGTCAGAAGAATCAGGAAAGGAACAATATTCAAGACGAAATCAAAGAATATATATGAAGTCTTTGACGTAGTCATCTTGCTTGAACTTGAAGTGAGACCAGATGTCACTGTCCTGACCAATGGCCAATTCCACAAGCTGTTCATCGAGGGTGTGGAAGAGCCATTATTGTGCAGAAAGCTAAATTGTGGTGGGGTAATTGAGGCTACTATCATCAATGAGTTTGACGGTTTTGAATACGGCAATATATACAAGCTGAGCAATGGCCAGATATGGGAGCAAACGGAGTTCCATATTAACATCTGCATATATCTAAGACCTGAAGTCACTATCTGGTACAATGGGGTAGACTTCCAATTGAAAGTCAATGATGAAGATGAACCTGTCACTGTACAACAACTTTAATAATGATTCAGCGACCTTTATATGACAGAATAATGGAATCTCAAGAGGCTACAAGGGGTCAAGTATTAAATCTTCCGGTTATCATCTTGTATTGCCATGTTTCAAAACCCTCCGGTTAATTGTGGGGACGTCTTACGTATTTCTTCGTGGTTCCCAGTATCCTTCTTAGTGAACCTATATTCATGAACACCACTTGTTTTATTAAAACGATTACTGTTGATTGATTATTGCTCTGCATCTTCTATGGCAGGATAATGAATGCCGTGTAGTGGAGATTTTTTGAGATTTTTCCCGCCTTTTAAGCTTTGATTTCGTATTATAGATAACATATTCGTATGTCGTATATCGTATGTAGTATATCGCACTTTGAATTTTGAATAGAGAATGAAAAATAGTCAATAATCAATAGAAAATAGTCAATCCGGAGCTTTTCCGGCATGGCTATTTGAAAAAACAAAGCCAATTTACGAATGAGCAAAATGAGCTTAAGTATCTATATGAAAGGTGATTATGAAGA
>CAZSOR010000263.1:0-6746 GCA_964608395.1 uncultured Pirellulales bacterium | reverse complement strand
TGAGCAGCGCTATGATCGCAATTACGACCAGCAGCTCAACTAATGTAAAACCTTTTTTCTTCATCTTGTTCTCCTTTTTCTTTTCGAGATTCGCCAGCCCGACCGTTTTGAATCACGCTTCGGTTTATATTTTAATAGATAAATGCCTACTGTCGCATACACATGAGACACCAAACACCCATTTTTTCTCCCGCGAATCCCATTAACTTGACAATAATTTCCTATAACGGTCGGTCTAAATTTGTAAAACCGGTTTTTACCAATTAAATTCGTGCAATCAGTTCTTCAGTTACTTCTGGCTTGCTTCTACGCCAACTCAAGGACATACATACAAACTGCAAGCAAAAACTTCTCTCGGCAGGTGGGTTCTTGATATGAAATTGGGACCAAGATTATGATGACAGCTTCAGATTTATTATAAAGAACTTTTCAAACCTACCTGCATCTATACTTAAATCTTAGCACAAGGTAACGCGGCTGTCAACTGAATTTCGTCAAATTTCGAGACGTTCTTGAAACTTTTTTACTATTCGTTTATAATCCATGTTTTTAGAACGGAATCGTGGATATGAGCATTCAAAAAAATTACGAAAACACAAAAAAATTGCTAAAAAATCACAATCAGGAGCATTTTTTGGCATTCTGGGACAAGTTAAATAAAAGCCAAAGGCAGGATTTACTTGCGCAAATTCATCGGCTTGACCTTGATAAAATAGACGTTTGGGTGAAGAAATTCATCAAAAATCCCGTTTCCGATGCAATCAGCGGCGATTTTGTCGCTGCATTGTCCTATAATTCAACCCCGGTCGGCCCGGAGCAGCAGCGCAAGTATGCCGAAGCAGTCAAACTGGGCAAAGAGTTGATATCAGCCGGCAAAGTAGCCGCCTTTGTCGTCGCGGGCGGCCAGGGAACACGCCTCGGATTTGACGGGCCAAAGGGAAATTTTCCTATTAGTCCCATAAAGAACAAAACGCTTTTTCGAATCTTTGCCGATTCCATCGCCGCCGCCTCGCAAAAATATCAAGCCGACTGCCCCTGGTATGTTATGGCCAGTCCTTTGAACTACGGCCAGACCACAGAGATTTTTCGCTCGAATAACTATTACGGTATGGGCGAGAAAAACGTCTTTGTCTTTCAGCAGGAGACATTGCCCAATTTCAGTTTGGACGGCAAGATTCTGCTTGAAGATAAAGCGAAAATCGCCTGCTCACCCGACGGCCACGGCGGAAGTTTCAGGGCCCTTTACCAAAGCGGCGCCCTGGATGATATGAAAAGACGCGGCGTGGAATTCCTGAGTTATTGGCAGGTCGATAATCCCCTGATAAATATCTTCGATCCGCTTTTTATTGGCCTGCACGTTCTCGATAAGGCCGAGATGTCATCGAAGACATTGATAAAATCCGGCCCGAAAGAAAAGGTCGGCAACTTCTGCCTGGTTGACGGCAGGGTAAACGTCATCGAATACAGCGATCTGCCCGATGAACTGGCTGAGAAAAGAAATCCCGACGGCTCGCTGGTCTTTGAGCTCGGCAGTATTGCCATCCATATCATCAATCGCACCTTCGTGGAAAAATTGAACGCCGGTGATTTCTCTTTGCCGCTGCACAGAGCGGTAAAAAAAATCCAGCACATAGACAAGAAGGGAAATACAGTCGAATCCGACGGCATAAAACTGGAGAGCTTCGTTTTTGATGCTCTGCCGCTGGCCTCGAAGTCGGTTATATTACAGACGATTCGGAGCGAAGAATTTGCCCCCACCAAAAACGCCACCGGAGTTGACAGCGTCGAAACCACAAGGCAAATGATGATCACCCGTGCCGCCGACTGGCTCGAATCGGCGGGCGTCACAATCCCCAGAAAACCGGACGGCTCGGTCGATTGCCTGCTCGAAATCGCCCCGAGCTTCGCGCTTGAAAAAGAAAACATCAAAGAGAAGCTGGATCAAATACCCGAGATCAAGCGGTCCGGCTGCTTCTACATAGCCTGAGTTCACGCAGTATTTTTAAGCTGGTTTTAACCAGAAGCTTCGCAGCTATTTCGTAGAGAATTTATGTACCGTCATCGTGGTATACTTCTGTCCCGGCTGTAGGACTACGGTCGGGAAGTCGGGCTTATTCGGCGAGTCCGGGAAGTGCTGCGTCTCCAGGCAGAATCCATAGTTCTTCTGATATACTTTGCCGGCCTTACCCGTTACGGAACCATCCAGGAAATTGCCGGTATAGAACTGGACGCCCGGCTGATCGGTATGAATCTCCATAATCCGTCCACTCGTCGGCTCGTAAACCTTAGCGGCCAGGGCCAGCATGCCGCCGCCGCTGTTAAGCACGTAATTATGGTCGTATCCGCCCTCAACCTGCCCGATCCGGGAGCCAATGGCCATCGGCGTGGTAAAATCCATCGGAGTACCCTTGACGCTCCTGTTCTCCCCGGTCGGTATCAGGCCTTCATCGACGACTGTGTACTTATCGGCATTGAGCATAAGCTCATGCCCGAGAATATCACCGGTCCCCTGCCCGGCAAGATTGTAGTAGCTGTGATTCGTCAGATTTAAAACGGTCTTCTTATCCGTCTCGGCCTCGTAGCTGATCTGAAGTTTATCGTCTTCGGTCAGCGTATATGTAACGCTGCACGCCAAATTGCCCGGATAGCCTTCTTCGCCGTCCTCGCTGATATAGCTCAGCTTGACCATTGCTCCGGCACCCTTGTCATCTAAGTCTTCAAGTCTCCATACAACTTTGTCAAAACCCTTGATGCCGCCATGCAGGTGATTCTCGCTGTCGTTTGCCGCCAGTTTATACTCGACGCCGTCGAGCTTAAATGCGGCCTTGCCGATACGATTGGCATATCTGCCGACGATTGCGCCGAAATAGGGGTGCACGCCAAGATATCCGGCAAGCTTATCGAAGCCGAGAGTGATATCAGCTAATTTGCCGTCCCGGTCCGGGACCTCCAGCGAGACTAAAATCGCTCCGAAGCTGGTTATCCTGGCCCTGATACCGCTGCTATTGGTCAAAGTGTATAAATCAACCTGTTTACCATCGGGCGTTTTTCCAAAAGATTCCTTGTTAGCACTCATTTGTTTGATCTCCTTAGCTTCCGGTTTTTTTACGGTTGCATCCTTTTTTTCACAACCGGACATCGAGATTACAGCTACCGCCAAAACCAGCTTAATCCAAAGTCTCGCTTCCATCTTAATACTCCCTACTAAAATTTGCGCTCCTATTAACCACTTCTGCAGGGGCTGTTCGTAAAACACCCCTGACAATATGGAATTTAACAACAGCAAAATCAATTGTCAAAAAAATTATTAAAACAATGTCAGGCAATGTTAATATCTTTCAAATATTTCAAATCTCAAATCAAATTAGCCCCGTATTCCAGCCACTAATCGTAAAAGGAAAACTCGTTCGAAACGATATGTTCTGGCAAAAAAATCTGATAGAATGTAATATCTATAAGCGGTTCTCAGCCTTTAGGTAAGGATTTGGCGTTAGCGTTCTGCGATTTGAAGTGCGAGCAGCCCTTACAGAGCAACCGGGACCTGAAAAGGAGATGTTGTAATGGCCGAAGAAAGATGTTGGGGTGAATGTGGGGGTAAGCGGCCGGCCGAAACGCCACAGGGGCTCTGCCGGCAATGCCTGATGAAGCTTGGCCAGCCAGGCGATCCCAAAACTAACAAGGTCAAGACCTCGGCCGACCAGAGCGACATCCCCACAAACGTCACACCTCCGTCCGGATTCGTACCGCCAGATCCGGCGGAATTGGCCGGGCAGTTTCCGCAGCTCGAAATCCTCGAACTGCTGGGTCAGGGCGGCATGGGCGTGGTTTACAAGGCCCGCCAAAGGCAGCTTGACAGGCTGGTGGCACTGAAAATTCTGCCGCCGCACATCGGTCAAACGGAAGCTTTCGCAGAAAGATTCACACGCGAGGCACGTTCGCTGGCCAGACTGAGCCACCCTCGCATCGTCATAATTTACGATTTCGGCCACACGGAAGCCGGCCTGTACTACTTTATTATGGAGTATGTGGACGGGACGGATTTACGCCGGGTGATTCAAACCGGCGATCTTTTAGCATCCGAGGCACTCAAAATTATACCACAGATTTGCGAGGCCCTGCAGTACGCTCATGAAGAAGGAATCGTTCATCGTGACATAAAGCCTGAGAACATTTTGCTGAACAGAAAGGGGCAGGTAAGAATCGCCGATTTCGGCCTTGCCAAGCTTTTGGATCGCCCGGCAACAGGCCCCACATCCATGCTGACAAAAGTCGGGCAGCAGATGGGTACGCCGCATTACATGGCCCCCGAACAAATCGAGCACCCCTCGGAAGTGGACCACCGCGCGGATATTTACTCGCTGGGCGTGGTTTTCTATGAAATGCTCACAGGCGAGCTGCCGCTGGGCCGGTTTGCCCCGCCATCTCAGAAGGTGCATGTGGACGCCCGGCTCGATAATGTAGTGCTGCGGACTTTAGAGAAGGAGCCGGATCGCCGCTACCAGCACATAAACGAGGTGAAAACGGACGTCGAGATAATTTCCTCCGGCGGCCGGGATGCTGTGCCGTATCGCTCGGCAGCAGATTACAGGTTGGAAGCTGTTAGGCAGCGTATCAGGGCGCCGGGCATAGGTCTGAAGATCGCCGGGCTGATTAATTGCGGCATAGGCCTTATATTACTGGTGTCCTGGTCGATAGTCAGCGTGTCTTCGGGTCTAAAGTCTCCCGGCGCGGTAATAACGGGAAGTATCGGGATTATTTTAGCGGCGACGGGTTTGTTGACCTTTGTGGGGGCACAGAGAATGATGCGGCTTCAGTCGTACGGATTGGCAGTGGGTGCCGGTGTTCTGCAGTTGGTGCCAAGCCCGGGATCGTTGCTCGGATTGCCTATCGGAATCTGGGCGCTGGTTGTGCTTACGCGGCGCGAAGTGCACGTAGCCTTTATCGAAGTTATGGAGAAAACACCCCAGACCGGCAATAGTAAAACTGGAATAATCGCAGCGAATATTTTCGCAGCGGCGGCAAGTCTCATTTTCCTGGCTGCACTTATAGCGTCAATCAGCGACCGTCAGTTCCCCTGGTTTTTACTCTTTATTGGGCCGCCGCTCCTGATCCTGGACGTTGTTTTATATAAGCGGTGGTTGAATCAGCCTGCGTTTAGTCTGGAATCACAGTCGGAGCGAGTCCGGCAAGAGATTATGAAAATAATCGGGCGCAAAGAGCCGCTCGATGCCGGCGAGCCGGGCAGTACTCGCAAATCGGCCTTAGGATCATTTGTGCTTGGAATAGCGAGCCTTCTGTCTGCTTCTTTCAATATGGGATTCGGCGGCAAATTTGTGTTTATTTTCCTGCCCGCCATTTTTTCCATCTTTTTGGGTGTGACGGTCATTAAGACCATTCAATCTTATCGAGACCATTGTTTGGATGTTGGCCTTGCTATCGCCGGAATTCTTGCCGGACTTATCTCCGGCATTGGATTGTTCACCGGAATGATTTAAGTATTGAGAATATCAAGCCCTCACCGAACCGCAAAGCCCCGCTGAATGACCGGTTCAGGACTCCGGTAGCTCGTATTGCAGGTCTTTTTCTCCGGTAGATTGCTTAGCAATATTTATCAGCACACCAACCGCAGCGGCCGACAGCAGCATGCTCGTCCCGCCGGCACTAACAAACGGCAGAGGAATCCCTTTCGTCGGCAGAACAACTGTCACTACACCGATATTGAGCGCCGCCTGAATGGCAATCGCCAGAACAATCCCGCTGCCTAAAAGCCGGCCGAAAGTGTCCCGGCAGCGAATCACAGCGAGGATTCCCAGCCCGACGAACATCATAAACAGTAAGATTACCGCCGCGTTTCCGACGAAGCCGAGCTCTTCACCGATAATCGCGAAAATGAAATCTGTAGTATCCTCCGGCAGGTGCCCGTATTTGCAGATTCCCTTGCCTAATCCTTTGCCCCACAGTCCGCCGGAACCCAGGGCAATCAGCGACTGGTTTGCCTGATAGCTGGCCGAACCCGTCCACTTCTCGGGATCCAAAAAAGCGCCAATTCGCCGCATTCGGCTGGGCGAGCTAATCAGCATTAAGGAAAAAGCAGCGGCACCAAACGGCAGGGGAGTCAGAATATGCCACCATTTAACGCCTGCTATTATTAATATTAGGAAGGCCAAAAGCGCGATAAACGCTGCCGTTCCGAAGTCTTCGACGATCACAAGTGCCACAACTACGCCAACGACAAGGCAGACCGGCACAAATCCTCGCCAGTACAGCCTGATGCCGTCCCGGAATTTATCGCATACGGCTGCAAGGAAGAAAATGACCGCCCATTTTGCCAGCTCGGACGGCTGGAAACTCACAGATATAGGTCCAAGCGGTATTTTCAGCCAGCGGTAATGCCTGTTTATCGGTGGAATAAGCCGAGGCAACACAGGGTATAATCGCTGTGATAAAACGATGGCAAGCATCACGATGCTCAGGGCCAGCAGATAGACAGTCGGATTTCGCGACCAGCCGTTGGCGAGGCTCAGTCTGCGGTAGTTAAAGCAAGAGAAGAAGTACATAATCAAACACGCCAATGGGAAAAACAAAATCTGCCGCAGGCTGGCGTATTCGTAGAACCTCTGTAAGTCTATATCCTGACCGATGTTGGCACTGGCCGAGAAGACGAAGACCGTACCGACAGCCATCAAAAGAACGACAACCATCGCGACACTGTCGGAGACCGGATTATTTCTCATCGTTAGAATCAT
>CAZSOR010000262.1:3783-6748 GCA_964608395.1 uncultured Pirellulales bacterium | reverse complement strand
AATGGAACGGTCAAAATCAATAATATCGATTGTAGTCGGTCTCGCGGCGATTCTTATTATATGGAGGGTTGGTTTTTACCCGCCCGCGCCCGGGCAAACGGAAAAGCCGGATGAAACCGAAGTGGCTGCTGAGCCCAACTTGCCGGGCGAAGCGAACGAGCCGATGGTGACCTTCGACGTCGATGAATCCCGCAGGCGGAGGCCGGCGGGTGATGACGAGCCTGTAAGAATGTTTGCCGAATCTGAGCCGAATGAGCCTGCCGATCCGAATGGGCCGATGGAGTTCGTGAACCTCAAAAGTGTCGAGATGAAAAGCATCATTGAGAAGCTTGCGGACTGGACCGGCATGGTAATTATCCCGACAGACGAAGCGCTGAAGCAGAAAATTACCATATATGCGCCCGAAAAGCTGCCGAGGAGTGAAGCCCTTCGTGTGATATACAGCGCACTGCGTCTGAATGGCTACATTGTCGAAGAAAGCGACGGGACTCTTGTTCTCAAGCCGATAGCGGACGCAATGCTCGGCCGGGTTCCCACAATATCCGTCGATGAGCCGCTTGCTCTGATTGATAATAAAGACCAGATTGTTCAGAAATTTTTTGAAATGACAAGCTACAGTCCCTCCGAGATGGGCACGATTATTCAGCCATTGATCGGCGAGCATGGCTACTTGAGTGTTGACGAAACCAGCGGTACTCTGATGGTGATTGATTCGGTCGCGAACCTTATGCGTCTTCAGCGGATTATCCAGCAGTTTGATGTTCCCGGTTCCGAGCAGACCGTAACGGACATTATTGAAGTTCGTTATGGTGATCCTTCGGAGATTGTTCAGATGTTGAACATTCTGTTAGGTGAGACCCAGGGCATCAGCACCTTAAGATACAACAGGTCTTCAAGAAACAGTCGGGCTTCGTCTCAGAGATCCGGTTCGTCATCCCGAAGCTCATCCGAAAGACCTTCAAGCAGCACCGCCAAGAAAACGGCTTCGAGCCAAGGGTTGGCGACTTCGGTTGTTGTAGGGACGACACGAGGACCGATAGTTCTTATCCCAGAGCCCAGGCGTAAGTGGATCATTGCGAAAGCGTCGGCGGAAGATTTGAAGCAAATCAAAGAGTGGGTGAATAGGCTTGACAAGGAAGAGCCTGTCGGAACGGATTATGAGGTAGTTCAACTCAGGTATGCCGATCCTGTTGATATAGAGGACGCCGTCGAACGTGGATTCGAAGATATGCCGGGGATGGAATTTATGCCGAGCGTTCTTGTTGAGTCTGTGGATGAGACAAAACAGGTTGTGATCTTCGGCAGAAAGGACCTGCGCGAGATGGTCAAGAAAATGATTGCGGAAATAGATGTTCCTCCGGGCCAGTTCGAGACGGCACATATTAAGCTTAAACACGCCGATCCCGACATGATCAAAGAGAAGCTGGACGAGTTGTATCAGGATGGAATGAGCGGTAGTAGCAGCAGAAGCTTTTTCGGTGGATATAATTCTTACTCCCGGGGACGGGGGAGAAGTTCATCATCACAATCTACCGAAATGGTGAAAGTTGTCTCATATACTACGCTGAAGGAGATCACAGTGATTGCCTCGCCGGAGAATATGGTAGAAATCAGAAAACGACTCCTCGAATGGGACGTTCCACTGGATATTGAATCGCTTAAGCCGAGAATCATCGAGCTGCGTAACTGTGACCCCGTAGAGATGGCCAACCTGCTGAATTCACTCTTCAGCGAGGGCGGCGGCAGCAGTAGCAGCAGTCGCGGTGTTGCCATGTTTCGAGGTATGTTTGCCACCCAGTTGGTGGACCAGCAGAAGATTGTCGGGGCACTCTACGGGCAACTTACTGTTGAAGAAGTTCCTGGCACCAAGAAGATCATCATAATAAGCAAGATTGCCGAGGCTTATGATGTCATTGAGGCTTTGGTGAAGGAGCTTGATATGGAGGAGATGGCCGAGATACCGAAAGTTATAGAACTCAAGTACTCGGATCCGGAAGTGCTCTGCGAAATCCTGAATGCGATGTTTGCCGAGGCGGGCACCTCCGCGAGCCTCAGGCGTAGTGATGTGGGACTTAGCGAGTATTCGATGGATGAAACGCAGACCACTACTGCCGAGAGCACGAGCCAGAGCCAGTACACGCCGCCGTGGTCCAGCTCCGGCGCTCGACGCACCGTCGATGAGGAAATGCCGATAAGTAATGTTATTGGCAGGATACGCTTTGTTCCAGAGCCTCGCACAAAAAAAATCCTCGTTCTATCGCCTCCGGAGTTTATGCCGCAGATAGAAAAGCTGATCGAACAGCTTGACGTGCCCGGCAAACAAGTCATGATAAAGGCGATAATTGTGGAAGTTGACCACAGCAACATGACTTCTCTTGGTATGCAGCTCGCACCGACCGGGTCGGAGATGACAGCGTTCGGCAGTTATGACGAAGATACTGTTGCCGTTCTTAATGAATTACGGTATTTGCAAGAACGCGGCTCGTTAACATTAACGGCGGCGGCAGATGTTACTGCGATGGTCGATTTCCTGGCCACACAAACTAATGCGAAGATTCTCAATCAACAGACATTGTGGACCGAAGACAATGAAGAAGCGAGTTTCTTTAAGGGTGATAAAGTTGCATTCCTCACGAGCGCGACAACCTCGGCGACGGCTGGGAATGTGCAGAATACCGAATTTCAAAGAGTCGGTATGACTCTGGCGGTCAGGCCAAGCATTACTCCCAACAAAGACGTGGACATGATTATAAACATTATCATCTCCCAGATGGCTCCTGGTGACATGGAGAACGGCCAGCCGGTGAGAACCGAGATGGAGACGAAGACCAATATGATAGTCGGGAACGGCCAGACAATTATGCTCGGCGGAATTCTCTTCCAGGAAGATAGAATTGTCAAACGCAAGGTTCCGCTGCTGGGTGATATACCGCTGATCGGGGAACTTCTGTTCGGCCACACTGAA
>CAZSOR010000262.1:0-3683 GCA_964608395.1 uncultured Pirellulales bacterium | reverse complement strand
TTATTGACAGGTAAGATAATCCTAATCCGAAGTGGGCGTTTGCATCATCGGGTGTTAGAGAAACCGCCTTCCTGAAGGCTTCGATTGCTTCCGGGTAGCGGCCCAGCGCACCATAGGTTAGTCCCATGTTGATGTAAGCTTCGGGATAATCCGGCTTCAGGCCGGCGACCTTTTTGAAGGCTTCCAACGCCTCTTCGTGAAGAGCCAGTTCGTTGCAGGCCATTCCCAATCCGAAGTGAGCCATCGCATAATCGGGCTGCGTTTGAATCGCCAGCCTACAGGCCTCGATTGACTCCTGGTAGCGGCCGAGCTGGCCATAGGTCATTCCCAGATTCAGATATGCTTCGGCGAAATCAGGCTTTACCCTGACCGCTTCTTTGAAGGCTTCGATAGCCTGCTCATGCCGGCCGAGCCCCTCGTAGGCAATCCCCAAACCCAGGTAGGCCATCGCATGGTCGAGTCGTATCTGGAGCGCCAGCTCACAGACCTCGATTGCCTCGGTATAGCGGCCGAGCTCGCAATAGGTGAGTCCTAAGCCGGAGTAGGCATCCGGGTATTCAGGATCGATAAGGATAGCTTCCCTGAAGGCTTCGAGGGCTTCTTCATGGCGGCCAAGCTCGCCATATGTCCGCCCAACGTTATGATAAGCCTCAAGATAATCAGGCTTGAGACGGATTGCCTGCTCGTAAGCTTCTGCCGCCTCGACATAGCGGCCGAGATTATCGCAGGCGACGCCCAGATCATAGTGTGCTGTCGGATCATCGGGTTTGATACGAATGGCCTGCCTGCAGGCTTCGATTGCCTCGGCATACTGGCCAAGCACGGAATATTCTCTTTGCAGTCTGTAGTGAGCCTCCATCAGATCGGGATTTATCCGCAAAGCCTGCCTGAAGGCCTCTATCGCATCTTCTCGGCGGCCCAGTTCGCTATAAGCAACGCCCAGATTGTAGTGAGCATCCACAAAGTCCGGATCGATCCGGATGGCCCGTATAAAGGCTTCCATAGCTTCCTGATGCCGGCCAAGCTCGCCATAGAGCACACCCAAATCGTAGTGAGCCTCCGCGTAATCAGGCCTGGCATGGATGGCCTGATTGAAGGCTTCTATGGCTTCTTTGTAGCGGGTAAGTTTGGCATAGGATAGTCCCATGACAGAATAAGCCTCTGCCAGTTTTGGTGCGATACTTACAGCCTTCTTGCAGGCTCCGATGGCCTCTATATGGCGCCCGAGATAGTTATAAGCAGCACCAAAGTAATAGTGAGTCTGTGCATCGTCAGGTTTTATGCCGATAGCAGATTCATAGGCCTCCAATGCCTCAAGATGACTGCCAAGTTCGGCATAACAGTAGCCGATATAAAACCACGCCCCCGCAGACTTTTGATCGACCTCGACAACTTTTTTAAAGCAATTGAGAGCCTTTTTGTTCCTGCCGGCCCAGACAAATCCGATACCATCCTGATATGAACTCCGGCCCGCCGCGGTTTCCTGTTTGGAAACGTCGGAAGACCATTGGCTCAAAGTCCTGCCGGTTGTTTCCGGGTCAATAGACAGAAACGGTTCTATCGGTACGGCAAAGTTTACGGCCTGCCCTTCTATCGTCCGAATGACGGCCACGCCGATTACTTCGGCTCTGACGTTAAGCACGGGGCCGCCGATTGCGCCTGTCGAAACCGGTGCTGAAATTTGACATATCTTTCCCGTTGAGGGTATGTCACGAACGGCGATAACAATACCGCCGCTTAAGGCCTGCCTGGTTTTTGCTGAGCTGTCGACTGCGATTACTTGTTCGGTTACTTTCGGCACTGCTCCGGCAAGCCTTACGAATTTAACGGCATCCTCAGGGATATCGACCGAAACCTTTACGAGGCCGCTTTCCGCATTTTCCGCCAGCACGAGTTTTATTGAATACTCATTACCATCGTAAGTTATGACCTCGGCGCTGTGTGCACCTTTTAAAATGTCGTAATTCGTAATTAGGTGACCCTGCTCGTTGATAAAAAATCCGGCCCCTTTATTCAAGCTGTTTTTGTCACCGTCATAAGTAACGACCGTTGCTATGGCAAGCTGAACCTCCTTGAAAAGTGCGGCCGGGTCTGCCGAAGGCATTGCTCGGCCGGCTAATGCGAGCACGAAAAACCAAACCGAAGATATTCGCAGCATACTATTCATAAAAGAAAGCCTCCCGCGGATTACTTCGCCGAGATTATATCATTTGTTTACTTGCCTGTCGCCGGTAAGTAGCTAAATTAAGCAGGCTGCTTCACTTCTGGGACTTGCTATTTATACACAGCATGATTATAGTCCGAATAAAAGAGGTGTCCAGATATTTTCTTTTCTGTATGACTCATCCAGGCAGGCTCTCAGAAACTCTTTGACAAGGCGGCAGGTCATAGAGGATAATTCGAAAAATTATTGAGGATATTATATGGATGCTTCATGTTTAAAACCCGACGAATTGCCTGATTTGGCCATCGAGAGAATTGGACCGCCTACGGTTGATTCTCCTCTGATTAAAAGCAATCGTCATTTTGTCGATGACGATGAAAGAATTTTTGTCTTCTCGCATTCTCATGATCTGAGGGACTCTAAGGATTCGAAAAAAGAGCCTCCAACGTTTGAGAGGGCCGGTCCCCGCCGGAAGATTTTGTTTAATCCGGCAGAACTAAATTGTGGCATAGTAACTTGCGGCGGATTGTGTCCCGGCCTCAACGACGTCGTGCGGACCATCACGCTGAGTCTAATCTGGCAATATGGCGTAAAAAACGTTTACGGTTTCCGATACGGATACGCCGGTCTGACCTCGAAGCCGCCGCAGCCCCCCCTGCTGTTAACGGCGGAACTCATGAACGATATTCATCTTAAGGGTGGTGATATCCTGTCATCTTCCCGCGGCCCTCAGGATTCAGATGAAATGGTGGACAAGCTGGAAGAGATGGGGATAGGTGTGTTATTCACGATAGGCGGAGATGGTACGTTGCGAGGTGCGAGGGACCTGGCCGAGGCAATAAAGAAAAGAGGCCTTAAGATTTCGGTAATCGGGATTCCCAAGACGATTGACAACGACATCTCCGGCATAGAGCAGTCTTTTGGCTTCTCGACCGCCGTCGAGGCAACGCGAGCGGCGATTTGCGGCGCGCACGAAGAGGCCAGAGGTGCCTGGAAAGGCGTAGGATTGGTCAAGTTGATGGGCCGCGATTCGGGCTTCATTGCCGCCTATGCCACCCTGGCCAACAGCGATGTGAATTTCTGTTTCATACCGGAGGTCCCGCTCGTACTGGAGGGATTCCTAAGCGCGCTGGAGAGAAGGCTGGATGAGAGACACCACGCAGTCGTTGTTGTCGCTGAGGGTGCGGGCGGCCACCTGAGCGGAGGAAACGGCTCTCCGGCAAAGGATGCGTCCGGCAATATTCTGCGCCAGGATATCGGTCTGATACTGAAAGAAAAAATTGCCGAATATTTCAGGCGGAAGGAAAAGCCGCTATCTTTAAAATACATCGACCCCAGTTATATGATTCGCAGCTTGCCCGCCGATTCCAACGATTCGGCGTTCTGCGTCATGCTCGGCCAAAACGCCGTGCACGCAGGCATGTCGGGGCGGACAAATATGGTCGTCGGTTACTGGAATCAATACTTCGTCAATATCCCCACGTCACTGACCGTTTCGAAGAGGAAAAAAGTCGATCCC
>CAZSOR010000261.1:1934-6765 GCA_964608395.1 uncultured Pirellulales bacterium | reverse complement strand
GCACAACTGCTGCATGAGCGAGGCTACATAGTCCTGCCTAATCCGAACGATCCCAGTGTCATCAAGGCTTTTGAACGAGGCGCGTTCAAAGAGTTCGAGCGGCATTCCCGGGTTGGAATGGTAACGGAAGAATCATTCGCCCAAAGAGTGGAAGAATTACGCAAGGCCGGTGCAAAATACGTCTTCCTTAAAACCGGCGCTTACCGGCCGGCAGACCTGGCAAGGGCCGTGCTGTTCGCCTCAAAGTATAAGATCGATCTTCTCACAGTCGACGGTGCCGGCGGCGGAACAGGTATGAGCCCATGGCGAATGATGAACGAATGGGGTGTCCCTCCCGTACACCTGCACTCGCTTCTATACCAGTATGCCAAACGTATTACCGATAAGGGCGGTTATTTGCCGGCTTTAACGGTAGCAGGCGGCTTTGCATTCGAAGACCAGATCTTCAAAGGGCTTTCCCTCGGCGCACCGTTTGTAAAGCTGGTCGGTATGGCCAGAGCTCCTATCGCCGCCGCAATGGTCGGCAAGACAATCGGACGCACAATTGATGAGAACCAGGTCCCTGTGTATATCGAGCGTTTTGGCAATTCGAAGGACGATATATTCGTAACGGCAAGCACATTGCGTAAAGAACTCGGCAACGAAGAATTTGAAAAAATCCCGACCGGAGCTTTAGGTCTCTACACTTATTATGAACGTCTTGCACAAGGCCTCAGGCAGCTTATGGCCGGTTGCCGGAAGTTCGCCATGGAATATATAGCACGGGAGGATATAGCAGCACTGACTCATCAGGCAGCGGATATAAGCAGAATTCAGTATATAATGGACGTAGACCAAAAAGAGGTCGACAAGATTCTGAATAGTTGAAACTGCTGTTTCTCAAAAGCAATTCGGGGTCGGAATATATCCTGCAACTTTTGTACTAACGGTCACAGCCTAATTTTGAATGCGATATCCCGGCTGAATGATGGTACCGAAATCTGCACGGAGACTTGCGTGCATGTAACCTGTTCGGTCCGGATGGTTTTGCCCTTATAGGTATCCCACCATTCGAGTCGATACTTCCCGGGCCGGAGTCCCCGGATTTCGATTGAAGCATCCGCAACCGGCGCCGGCTGCTTTTTCTCGACGATCTGGTTCCACCACGTAGTCTGGCTATCGGAAATCCAGATGTATGCACAATCGTCGCCCTGATAGCCTAACAACCGAAGCTGCTCGTTGGTTATTGTAGCGTTGGTCTGCCGGAGTCCAACAAAGCAAACGTCCGCCAGGAATGCCGACAGCGGCCGGTAGTGCTTATAAGCATCCTGCTGGTCGAGCAGTTCCCACCACCAGAACATCGCGGTGCCGGAAGTATCCGCAAAAGCCGAGGCCCAGAGCGAAGTATGAAAATTCACGCCTTCGGTGTCCTGCTTCATGTAATCGCTCAGGCCCCATTTGGTATCGGCCAGCCCGAATTCGGCAATTAGTGCCGGCTTATTCGGGGCATGCTTTCTCAAAAACTGTGCCCTGTCGATTACAACTGCGACCTCGTCCTTGTACTCCTCATCGGTGCCGGGACGCATATAGCGATGCAACTGGCCGATGTCCAGAGACGCGTGGCGGCAGTCTTTTACCGAAGGGTGCCACGTGCTTGTTGCGCGAAGGTGGTGGTAAATGTCTATCCGTTCGAGATAGTCACCAACCTCGGCATAGAAACGATCGGTCGGCAGGCCCGGATCGATCTCATTGAAATACTCCCATGAGGCCACGCTGGTCGAATAACCCCAGCGTGCTACGGCATAGCGCATGAATTTTTTGGCATATTTAATCGCCTGCTGATATTCGCCGCTGCTCTCATCGGTAAGATGCTTCATGTACAGGTCACGGGTCAGCATGCACAACATCAGGTAGATGCCATTATTTTGAGCCGCTTCGACAAGCTCATCCAGCATAAAACAGTCCAACTGGTTATAGACTCCCAGCACCGGCCGATTCACGTCCGCCTCCCACAACAGTTCCGACCCATCCGGCGTTTCCTTCAAAGACAAGTTGTCCAGCCAAATCGTACCGAAGCCGACCGGGCCTATTGTAAACTGCCCGAGCCAGAATTCGTTTTCGGAGGTTGTAAATTCCTTTTTAAACTGCTGCCATTTTCCTCCGGCCGAGTCGAAAAGTATTTGACAATTGTTCCGGCCACGGTTTATCCGCAGCCCGGTCGCGCCGTCCGCCATGAAACGGCCAGTAAGCGTGTAATGCGTGTTCGGCTGCAGCGCCACCGGATGAGACGGCGAGACTGTTACCGACTTGTTGCCTATTTTTACACATTTTCGGGCATCCTGATCGTTTTCTCTGCCGGGTAACGGAACGACAATATCTCTGCGACTCCATGAGCGGTCCCAGGCGCTTTTATTCGCCTCGATAGCCAATGCCCAGTCGTGACATCCGGTCCAGATGCGAAGGAAGTTCGCGCCATTGGCGGCGAGCTTGCCGAAAATTTCCTCGGCCTTCGAGAGGGTGACATACTGGCCTTCGCCGATGAACGCCAGGTTCTGGCCGATGGAAAAGAAAGGCTCACCGTTGCTGAATTCCATGAAACGGGGATCCTTCCCGCTGACGCGGAGGAATCCTTTGCTTGAAGAAGACACACATTCAAATTGAATGCTCTGCGAATGAATCGTGCCTGATTTATCTTTCAGCCGCGCTGTGGCAAAATATGAGCCCGTCTGCATCGGTGCAAAGCGTGCCTTCCATGTGCCGTTACCAACGGGGTAGTACCAATTCATCCGCTCGCGGCCCTGATTAAGTTTCCGCCGCTCGTAATCCTGGCAGTAGAAAGCAGGCAGTGTCAATTGCTCACCGCCCGGAGTCTTCAACATTACAACCAGATCAACCTCTTCCGGGTCGAACGGATTATTATAATGCCTTTCAACTTCAATTAGCAGCTCCAGCTTCTTGTATCTGCCCGCTTCAGCACTCGGCGCCTCGATACGGATTTTATCTGAATTCCGCCCAACACAAACGGCAACGTGAACAATCATCAGAACAATTTGACTCTTCAGCAACAACTTCCTCATAAGGTGCCCCTTTGTTTTTGTCGTGTTCTGTTATTTCTCCAGCCAAAGATACGCCGGCCCCAGGATTCCTGAAGGCTCCGCCCTGGCCGTGCCGCGGAACTGGTTCGGGTTCAGCGGGCCGTTCCAGAACCAGAAAGGAACCTGAGTGAAAGTACGGGGAACATTCTCGAAGCAGGCAAGGGTATCCGAAACCTGCGGCGAGCCTGCCGGATTCACGAACATAAAAACGAGGCTGATATATGCACAAATCGTCAATTTAATCTCCACCAATAATACGCAGACAAGACATCAGATCCGGCTGAGCGCAACCGGCCGTATCTGCCCGGCGATTTTCATTTCCATAAAACTAAATCAACTTCACGGCACAGCAAGTGTACCAAATCCCATTGCAAATCTCAAATATTCGAACATAAATACATATCTGCACACCAAGAGGGTACGCACAGCAAATGCTCAAACCCAGGTTTTTTGAAAGGATTGGGAGTGGAATTTGAAATTTGGAAAACCACTGAGTTTAAGAGCAAATGCACTTGAATTTCAGGCCCTATGTGTTACCATGCACGCTCGGAAGCCTGAATGGATTCAGCAGCAGGATTATGAACGAATCGCACGTGGGACGGATTAAGAATTAGAATGGATAAGGATCAGCATATAGTGAAATCTCCCGTACAGATCCGGGTAGAGAATACCTCGCTCTGTAATGCGCGATGCACGATCTGTCCGCGAGAGCAGTTGAGTCGCCCGATGGGCACAATGCCGTTTGAAGATTTCCGGTCGATCGTCGATCAGTTCGACCCGTCAACCCTGAAGGACCTCCACCTCCAGGGTTTCGGTGAGCCCCTGCTCGACAAACACTTTGTACAGAAGATTCGCTACGCCAGAGAGAAGCTGCCCGATACGCGTCTTTTCTTCGTGACCAATGCATCTCTCTTGCAGGGGGATCTGGCCAGAGACATTATCCGCTCCGGCGTAGACAAAATTAAGGTCAGCTTCTACGGCGTCAGTCCCGCGGAGTATGAGGACATCCACCGGGGACTGAAGTACGATCAGACAAGACGGAACATCCTGGAATTTGTTCGACTCAAAAAGGAACTCCGCTCCCGAAAGCCGACCCTTAGCGTCAAGTACATCGGATCGATTCCGAATTGCGTACGATTTGCGGTTCAGTGGATCGGACGCACAAAAGTGGAGTTCAGTCACCTTCACAACTATGGTACCGGGCGATCCTACAATGCACAGAGGCAGCATGGCAAGGCCCTTTGTCCCATGGTATCGCGTCCGATCATGCAAATCCTGTGGGACGGGAACGTAGTGCCCTGCTGCTACGATTTCAACGGCGAGTTCATCATTGGCAATGTCCTTAAGGATGGCGTTAAAGCGGTCTGGGAAAGCGAGCGGTATCAAAAACTGCGCCAACTCAACCGCGAACACAAGATAGCCTCCATCCCACTATGCAAGAACTGTGACAAGATCAAGTGAGCGGCCGGATTATACCCATTACATGCCATCCTGTATTGCATCCGACCCGTCAGCAGCCCTGCTCGGGCCGGAGAGCAATTCGGAGAAGCCACATAACAATGCGTAAACTTCGCTACTTCTCATATTCACAGCTTGTACATCCACAATTCACACAAACTACTTTCCTTCCGCCCGCCATTTCTTCATCAAGGCGATGTTTGCTTCGATGCGCCCGGCGTGTTCTATCGATCCGCTGTTTCGCATCCCATCCACATAAACTTTCATGTCACTATCATACATTGTCATCGGCTCCGGCT
>CAZSOR010000261.1:0-1834 GCA_964608395.1 uncultured Pirellulales bacterium | reverse complement strand
ATCCCATCCACATAAACTTTCATGTCACTATCATACATTGTCATCGGCTCCGGCTGCTCTGCCCGGTCGTGCGTTTCTCGTATCCACTGATTCAGAATCTCACGCAGTCTTTCCAGCGTCTGCCGATGCGATGTATCCTGCGCCAGATTATGCAACTCCCAGGGATCTTGCTGGAGATCATATAACTCTTCTTTCGGCCGCTTTTCGGCAAAAATCAATAACTGGTCCCGATTCAACTTCCCCTCCTTATGCAGCCGCCGAAGAGCCTTCAAAATCCCCTTCTTATCCTTGTAAGCACACGGCTGCAGATACGGGCGATCCGGATAAAAGTTGCGGATGTATTTGTATCGATCCGTTCGCACGCAGCGAATCCGGTCCACCGTCTCATCGCATCGATCGCGCGCAGAGACGATATACTCCCGGTGCTTATAATTGCCTCCCAGGAAATCCCTGCTCTGCATCCATTTCGGAATCGCTATCCCGGCCAGCACCAGTGACGCGGCAGCCAAATCAATATGGACCACCATGTCCCTACGGACCGTCCCCGCCTTCAAACCGGGGCCTCGCACGATGAGCGGGACACGAATCCCCTCTTCATACAGAAACTGTTTGCCTCTCGCGTGACTGATTCCGTGATCCGTCATGAAGAAGATGTGAGTATTGTCATAGATGCCTTCCGCTTTCAGCCGCTTGACAATTTGTCCCACCTGAATATCCGTGTTCATGGCGGCATTGAGATATTGCGCCCAATCATCAAGAATTACCGGATCGTCAGGATAATAAGGCGGCAGTTTTACATCCGCCGGATTCATCGGCTTCGGCGTTTTTTTCGTTCGGCCCTTGCCACCTGACAATTGGATCTGAGCAAAAAACGGCTGGGCCGGCTTGCGATCCGCCCAATTGGTTCCATCGTAAACAGCCTTATCAAACTCGAAATTATAATCCGTCTTGCCCGGCCGCTTGTTACGATTACCGAGGAATCCGTTGCAGGTATAATACCCCGCCTTTTGAAATAATTCGGGAACGAGCCGGATGCGTGAAGGCAGGTGAATCTTTTCCGTTCCCCGCCCGGAGCGATGGTGATGAGCGCCGATACTGGTTTGGTACATCCCGGTAATCAGTGCGGACCGGCACGGCGAGCATACCGGCGCCGTCACGAACGCCTTATCGAACTTCACGCCTTCGGCCGCCAGCCGATCCACGTTCGGTGTCCGTATGCTTGTTTCACCGTAACAACCGAAATGACATGACATATCTTCGACGACAATCCATAAAATGTTCGGCTTCTTCCTGTCTTGCCCGTATATGTCACCCGGTTGTACGAATCCCAAAGCGGCGATTCCGAAACCACATCCTGCCAAAAACTCACGGCGATTACATTTTGCTTTCAAAGCGTATACCTCCTTTTGAAAAACCGGTTTTTTCAACTATTATTAATTCAGGGAATTACAGGCAACAGAACATGTGATGGGCGTTCTTCATCGTGGTAAATGATTTGCGTCGCCTTAATGAACTCGGTGCCGGTGCCAAACGGCTCGCCCGTGTTTAGATTCCTGTCGAAGCGCGGGAAATTGCTGCTCGATATCTCGACTCTGATTTTATGCCCGGGCAGAAAAGCGTTGCTTGTTACCCATAGGTCGATCTCGTAACGATAAACCTTGCCCGACTGAATGAGGCTCGGGTCGCTCTTAGAGTCACGGCAGCTTGCGCGTGCGATGCCGTCGCAGAGATTGAAGGGGCGCCCGTCGGGATAAACATCCAGAAGCTTCGCCGTGAAGTCGGTATCTTTTGCCGTGCTGGCGGCGTAAAGAATCACCTTGACCGGCCCGGTGAC
>CAZSOR010000260.1:0-6783 GCA_964608395.1 uncultured Pirellulales bacterium | reverse complement strand
AGCTCCTCAGCCAGTGAAATTGTCATGCCGCGAAGGGCGTGTTTGGAGGCGGTATAGGCACTTTGAAGCGGATAGCCCTTGACGCCGACTACCGATGCGATGTTGATAATATGAGCCGCCTGCGATTCTTTTAATAACCGCAGGGCTTCCCTGCAGAGTATGAACGGCGCGCGGGCATTGATTGAAATACACCGCTGCCAATCTTCGGTTGAGGTCTGCTCCAGCCTCGCCGAGTGAGTGACGCCAGCGTTATTGACCAGTATATCAAGCCCGCCGAGTTTTTCGGCTGTCACTTTGACGAGATTCTTAATTGATCGCTCTTCGGTAAACTCGGTGGCAACGGTTAGTGATTTTCCGCCGGCCCGTGTCACCATATCGGCGGTTCTTTGCAGTTCCTTAATCGAACGTGCGGCCAGAACGACCGTTGCAGCTTCTTGCGCCAGCGCCACGCTAATCGCCCTGCCGATCCCTCGGCTGGCCCCTGTGACTATTGCTACTTTGCCGGCTAACTTTTCTGCCATCGGTCTCAGCGCCGCCGAGTTCGCGTTCCGCGTTGCTGTGTATCCGTTTGTGTTCCTGTTGTTCTTCCGGACGTTCGTCCCCTGGTTCGGCTGCCTTGCTGATATTCCTGGCCCGGCTCGTTCGTTCTATTGCGCAGGCTCTGCGTTTCCTGCAGCTTTCTTATCTCTTCCCCAATATTTATCACAAGCTTATCAAAACGCTCTTTCCTTGCCAGCAGCAGCCCGTCAATTGCAGCGGTTGTCTTTTTAGCTTTTTCTTCAACAGCAATAGTTCGTATGTAGCCAATCTCTGCCTGAATTTGCGGGTGTATCGCTTTGGCTAAGTCTGACTTGTTATCCGTTGTTGTCTGCATCCACAGGCGCTTCTGCTCTTCTGTTTGGGGGTCCAGTTGCTCGGCAGGCCGACCCGTGCTTTCTGATCCGTATCCTCTTGGCATAGTAACTGCCCCGCTACCATAGAGGGAGTTGGTGGTGTTTGTTCCGGATGTCTGGCCTCTCATTGAAGTCCGGCCTCTCGTGCTTCTGCCAGTTGTTCGACCCCGGCCGCGGGTACTGGCAGATTCGGTTAGTTTCTGCTCTCTTTTTTGCTGCATGAGTTCTCTGTTGACCTTTATGGACCGCTTCCGCCTGTTAGTTCGCATATTGTCGATGGCCTCGACTGTCTTTTTTGCTGATTCCTCAACAGCTACCTTGCGTACGAAATCAATTTCATCCTCGATTTGCTTGTCCACAGCCCTTAAAAGAGTCGTTCTGTTATCATATCTCATTTGCAGCCACTGACGCTCCTCATTTTTGCTTTTATCGGAAACCACCTTCACTGACTTTTCCAGACCATCGAACGTCTTAACGCGGGTTTTAATCTCGTTCGGATCGGTAAGTAAATCTACAGCAACAGACGATTGATTAACGTTTCCAGCTCTGGTTCCTGGTTGTGTCATTCTGGCGGAATTCTGATTTCGACTTGCCGCCGGCGAAGAATATAGTCTGTCTCTGAGCAATTCACTGGGATCCGGGTCTTTAGCGCCGTGCTTGACCAAGAGGTCAGCAATTTCCTTCTGGTTTTTCTTTTTCGCCAACGACAAAGCGTTGTCGGCCCTGCCGTCCATAACATTTACATCGACTCCCTTTGCAATTAGCGTCTCCACGATGGCCTTCTGGCCGGACTCCACCGCGAAATGCAGAGTCGTCCTCCCACGATTGTCCTTTGCATTAACATCAGCTCCTTTATCAATAAGTAGTTGTGCGATCTCCGTCCGTTTGTTCCGAATTGCAGTTTGGAGCAGTGTCCAGCCCATTCTATTTTTCGAATTCACATCCGCACCCGCTGAAATTTTAGACTTGACCTGGTCGATGTCACCGTCAACGACAGCCTGGTTCAGGGATTTGCTCCGTTGTCGCTGAGCAAAAGTTGTATTGAGTGCCAAAGATGTTAGCAGTAATAAAATCGTTATGGAAGTTGTTATACGCTTCACGGTATGTCCTCCAGAAATATTTAACCTTAAATATAACCCATCAGCTATTTTAAGTGAGTATTTATCGGGCAACCACAATTATAGATATATCTAATTATACATCATTTTGTTTAATTTCTCACGCAAAATTTGTTTCATCCACTTTTTTCAATATTTTTTTAGATTTCCTCTCCGCAAGCTAAGCCGATCCTTTCCAGGATTCCGTCGAATTCATCCAGTGAGTAAAACTCGATTATGACCTTGCCTCTCTGCCCGCTTTTCTTCGTTTCAATGTTAACTTTTGTGCCAAGCTGGCTGGACAGCTTGTTTTCAATGTCAAGTATATGAGGTGGTTTCGATCGGACCGTTGTCTTGATCTGGCCTGTACCGGCGAGATATTTTCGTACTAATCGTTCGACCTCTCGAACGCTTAGCCGCCCTGCCATCGCTCGATTAGCCAATTTCCGTCGATGTTCGTCCGTCGGTAGTGCAAGGATTGCCCGGGCGTGACCCATGCTAAGCTGACCATCAGCAAGCATTTGCTTAATTTCTGAAGGTAAGTCCAGTAGTCGTATATAGTTAGCAACTACCGACCGGCCTTCGCCGAGCCTTTCTGCCGCTTCGGCCTGTGTTAATGAGAATGTGCTTATGTATTCATGATATGCCTTTGCCCTCTCGATAGGATTGAGATCTACACGGTGTATATTCTCAACTAAGGCCCACTCCTGCAATTGCTCATCGCTTGCACGACGAACCAGGGCAGGTACGCTTGTCAGGTTGGCCAGTTCGGCAGCTCGCAGCCGGCGCTCCCCCGCGATAAGCTGAAAGCCGGTACCAATTGGCCGGACGATAATCGGCTGAATTATGCCGTTTGCCTTGATTGACTCAGTCAATTCTGCTAATTCATGCTCATTCCATACTGTACGAGCCTGATAAGGATTAGGCGATATAGAGTCGATGCCGATCTTTTGAAGGGAATCACGCAACTCCTTATCAGGAGGAAAGTTAGAGACGACTGGAGAGCCGGGTAATGTTTGTTCAACTTCTGAATCACTCATAGTTATCGGACCCAATAGGGATTGAAGCCCCCTGCCGAGATGCCTTGGTTTTTCTCTTTTCCTGTCGGCCATATTTACAATCCTTTACACTCTTGCATGGGGATCTTAAATCATTTCACTTTTGTTAACTCATATCAAAGTGTTAACACAAATATTATTTCGGAATACTTACTTTAAATCCTGTAGCTTTACCAGACTAAAATATCAATTTTTAAAAAAATGTTTCACGTGAAACAATGAAAGGAGGATACGTCGAGCATTAAAACTGATTTTCCAGTATCAGATATCTTTAATAAATATCCGTTAAAGTGTATTACTCGACCATCCATTTATCGTACGAGTGGAGATCGTTTGATAGTTTGAATGCTGGCAGTATCTAAATATATTCTTTGCTTGACCATATAATCGAATACCGGGTAATTCCACTGTTGACTCGAACAATATGCTGCTCATTCTACGATTCCAAATGTATTCATGACTTTCAGATAGCTATTTTATTGCCCTGGAAATGCAAAAGTATCCATAGAGTGTGCCTGCTATAGCAACATGATAACCGTTAAAGATATGAATGTTTCACGTGAAACATCAATGCATAATGTTCAAAAGCATGCCTGTGCAGTCAAAAATGATTTTTAATATTCAGGACGAAAATACTATATAAACACGCCTCCAAATAGACAAATATATCCATTTACAGCCTTATCGACTGTTCTAAATATCATAAAGATGGTAGGGGGGACTGGCTCTGCCACAGGGATAATTAAAGGTCATAAAAGATTATCATGTTTTGAATAGGAGCGAAATATTCCGTTTTTAGCAGTAATTAGGCTTTTCATGTATTATGAATTTCCTCGCTTACTAAAGCAAAAATATTTGCTGCAATGACTCACATGGCAGATAGCTGTTCTATCAACGACACATCGAGCAGGGGGCAAATGGTCTGATTAAATATTGAATGATGCTAATGCTATTTGGTATAAAATCATATTTCCTCGTCTCAATACAGCTAAATAATCCATTCAACTTGTCCTTATACTCTGTTTGAGATTGTTCAGTATCTTCGCTGAACTTTGCCGGTTGGACTTAGGTTAATTCAGGACATGGTATGAATGTGTCGGCCTTTGCTGTTAGTATGAATTTTACAATATCAACAGGTTTGCCGATCCTTGATAAATGAGCAGCGTAAAAGTTTGTTCTATATACTTCATACTATTATATTAATATTGCTTTGATTATTCTGTACAAAAGCGGCGATTAACGGCCATATAAGCATTTTTCTCGAAAAGTGATTCTTTCTGTAGAAACAACATAAAACAGTGTGTACAGCACGAAAAAATGATTGACACATGGTGACAGGCAGGGTAGATATCTTTGAGGTGCTGCGATTTCACGTTGCAGGCCGCCACAGTTATATCCAAACAATAGAAAAGGCTGTGCCGATGAAAGGGCAAACCAGATGTGGCTATTAATCCTGCTTCTGCTTTCTGTCGTTTTCATTATCGTCGCGACAACCAGATTGAATCTCCACCCGTTTCTCGCACTACTTATCTCCGCTTTCGGTTACGGCATATTTTGCGGCAAGATGTCCTTGGAAGAGGTTGTCCAATCAGTAAATGCTGGATTCGGCGGCACGATCGGCTATATCGGCATAGTAATACTGGCAGGGGCGGTAATCGGGACATTTCTTGAAAAGTCCGGCGGGGCGTACAAACTCGCTGAGAGTACGCTGAAGCTCGTGGGAAAGAGAAATGTGCCAATGGCTATGGGAATAATAGGGTATATTGTGAGCATTCCCGTATTCTGTGACTCGGCATTCGTGATTCTTTCTCCGCTTGCCAAGGCACTTTCTAAAAAGGTGAAAATATCGCTGGCGGCAAGTGCCGTGGCGCTTAGCCTCGGCCTTTACGTAACGCATACGATGATTCCTCCGACACCAGGCCCGGTTGCTGCGGCGGGACTGCTTGGTGCCGATCTTGGCCTGGTTATCCTTTGGGGCGGCCTTGTAAGTATCATCGCCTTAGCTGCCGGCTGGCTGTTTTCGGTAAAAATCGCCACCAGGATATATATCGATCCCGAGATGGATTCAGAAGAATCAAATGTAGAATATATCACAACCGAGGCACCCTCAGCCTTCAAATCCGTGATTCCAATCCTGCTGCCAATCATATTAATTGTGCTAAGATCAATTGGCAATTTGAAATCACAACCGTTCGGTGACGGTAATATTGCTGTTATTATCGATTTTATCGGACAACCTGTCGTAGCACTGCTGATCGGCGTTTTCTTTGCTTTTCTGCTGCCCCGGAAGCTGAGCAAAGAGATGCTTTCAGCATCCGGCTGGGTCGGCCAGGCTGTAATTGCGGCAGCAACAATTATTATAATAACCGGCTGCGGCGGAGCTTTCGGCAAAGTTTTGCAGAACTCGGGAATCTCCGATGTAGTCAAAGCTTACCTCGGTCAGAGTGCCGGCCTAAGCATCTGGCTGCCCTTTATAGTTGCCGCCGCCCTAAAGACAGCACAAGGCTCATCAACCGTAGCGATCATAACAACAGCGGGAATAATGGCGCCGCTTCTCGGTACGCTCGGCCTCGAAGCGCCTACAGCCAAAGCACTTGTAGTCGTAGCAATCGGAGCCGGCTCGATGGTAGTCAGCCACGCAAACGACAGTTACTTCTGGGTGGTAACGGGCCTTACCGGCATGACGGTCAAGCAAGGCTATAAGCTGCAAACGCTCGGAACACTCGTAGTAGGCACCGCGGCCGCAATAGCCCTCTGGGTTATAAGCCTGATAGTCCTCTAAAGTGACAACATAAATACCCTTATCATTCCAATTCTATATCTTCTCATTTCTCGTAACTTTTCGATGGTATCGAATCGTATTAAATAAAGCTGATTAGAGAGCCCATGCCGATCTGACGAAAATAAGTGTAAATATTCTTGTTTTAAGCGTTTTTTATGTGAACTCCGCTGCTTTGTAAAAAGTATAGTATACATTACGAACAGGGTGTAGTATCTATTGTTAAATATTGACGTAAACATTTTAGGAGGCACATGTTAATGAGTTTTAAGTATCCAAAGAATATCATAGTAAGTGTAAGTGTCATAGCAGCTCTTTTAGCTGGGACAGTACTTCTTGGCGGTTACGCCAACAGCAAACCGGCCGACACGGCAAAAGCAGGATGTTGCCCGGGTACCGGAACGATGGCGGCTATGCAGGCTGAAACAACAGGCTGTACCAAGACGCCATGCGCAACGGAATGCCCGAAGCCGTGCTGTGCTGAGCAGGGCTGCTTCGAGGAACCTTGTCCGATTCCCTGCCCGAAGCCTTGCTGCGACGAGGGAGGCTGCTGCGGCACGGCCGGAGCGACCGGTTGTCCGATGACTGCTGTGGAGGCTGATGTCCAATAGGTAAAAATTCAATGCAGTGAACCCGGCAGAAAATGATGCCGGATAATTTATAACCTTTTGAAAGGGCCGGACTTCCAACGTCGTTGGGGCCGGCCTTTTTTCTGCGCTCATTACAGCAAGAAACCTCGAATTGCTCTTCCAAAGGTTAACACGATCAAGCACCAATTCAAATAATGCAGTATATTGGCTCCATTCGACGATGCTCAGGACAAGCTTGATTGGCTTTGTTTTTTCGTACCCGCCAGGGCGACATATTGCCATAATATCCTTTCATGTAATACTTTACGCCGATTTGTCCGTTGGCAAATTGGCTTTGTTTTTTCAAATAGCCTTTCAACCCCCAGA
>CAZSOR010000259.1:0-6868 GCA_964608395.1 uncultured Pirellulales bacterium | reverse complement strand
TGCTGACATAATACCCTGTGGCCCAAAACGAGAGGCCCGTCATACGACGTTCATGCAATAGCTGACGATGAATCAATACCGCACTTTTGCCTTTGAGATATCCTATCGTATGAGCAATACTAAACTTCGGGGGAACCGATAGACACATGTGAATATGGTCCGACATGGCGTTAGTTAGACGCCGAAAGCGTTTTTCAATCCGGCCCGCAGATTTTCGCTGACCGCCTTACACACGGTGAACTTTGATTCGTGATTAACCATTATTCGCACTGCTATTCAATTTATTACGGAATTCCCGCTACTTCAAAACTCAACGTCAAATGCTTAAAACTCACATCGCCGGGATATTAGGTAGAAAATGCTTGTTTTTAGGGGATTGATGTGCATAATCCAAATTATATAAACAAAGGCTTTTAAGGAGATTTTTGCATAGTAGCTTCGAGCGAGATTATTCTGTTAGTAATAAAGTTCAAGGTAGCCGGGAACCTAAGGTTTCTTTCGCACGCTGAAACGCTCAATTTATTTCAGCGCGCTTGTGTTCGGGCGGGTATCGGCGTCCAATACAGCCAGGGTTTCAATCCTCGTCCGAAGATGTCCTTGCCGCTGCCGAGGCCGGTAGGGGTCGAGTCGGACGAAGAATTGTTCTGTCTTCGGGTGGCTGGAGTTCCGGGTGAGCTACGAGTTACGAGTTATGAGTCACGAATTAAGGATGAGCTTTCCGCGCAACTACCTGAAGGCTGTGAGCTGCTTTCGGTAAGTGTTGCCCGGGCGGGCAGATCGTTTCAGCCTTCTACAGCTACGTATATGCTGGCGGTTAAAGCCGAATATCTCGACGATAAGTTAAAGGCGACTATTGAGCGTTTACTGGCGAGTGAGAATCTCAATATCCAGAGAAAGGCGGGAATAAAACTCTCGAAAGTCAAAAATCTGGATGTTAGAGTGTTTTTGAAATCGATTAAATTGGAAAACCAAAGTATAATTGTTGAGTGCAATATCAGCTTCGCCGGCTCGATACGCGTTGATGAGGTTTTGAGGCTGCTGGAGCTTGATGAAGGCAAACTCGCATCGCCTGTAAGGCGGACGAAGGTACAATGGCAAGTTAATGAATCGTAGTTAATGAATCGTAGTCGATGAATTGTGAATCGAGCGATGATATGCTAACTACGAAATATGAGGAAAAAAATGTCAAGAGAAATGCTCATAAATGTGGCTGAGAGAGAAGAGTGCCGGGTGGCGGTAGTTGAAGGAGGCGGCCTTGAGGAGCTTTATGTCGAAAGAGCAAGCCTGAGCAGCCACGTCGGCAATATTTATAAAGGGAAAGTAGTCAATATCGAGTCCGGCATACAGGCTGCGTTTATTGACTTCGGCGTGGGCAAAAACGGTTTTCTTCACATAAGCGACGTGCATCCCCGGTTTTTTTCCAGTGGAGGCAGCGGGCAGATTGAGAGTATCGGCAGGAGGAAATCATTAAAGGACCGGCCGCCTATACAGGATTGCCTTCGAAAAGGCACAGAAATTGTCGTACAGGTAACAAAAGAAGGATTAAAGACCAAGGGAGCTACCCTAAGCACATATGTTGCTTTGCCGGGCAAGTACCTTGTGATGATGCCCTGGATGCGAAAGCATGGAGTCTCGCATAAGATCGAGGATGAGGATGAGCGCCGGAGGCTGCGGCAGATTCTTGAGGAAAGTAATCCGCCGAAAGGGCTGGGCTTTATAATCAGGACGGCAGGCCAGGGATGCTCGAAGAGGGATATACAAGGCGACTTGAGGTATCTGAGGCGGTTGTGGAGAGCTATCGAAAAACGGATAGAAACCGAAGGTGCGCCCGGCGAGCTTTATCAGGAATCGGATTTGGTTATCAGGGCCCTGCGGGATGTCTTTACCAGTAAGATAACTAAAATTGTATGTGATTCGGAAAATGTAGTTCGTAAAATCAAGGACTTCTTTTCCATCGCGACGCCGCGTTTGAAACGAAGGGTTATGTTATATGACGGCAAAGTTCCGCTGTTTCATAAGTATCGAATCGAGGATGAGATTACAAAGGTCCAATCCCGAAGGGTTGAGCTTAAAGGCGGCGGTTCCATTATCATCGAGCAAACCGAGGCGCTGGTCTCGATTGATGTCAACAGCGGGCGGTATCGCAAGCAGATAAACGCAGAACAGACTGCTTACGAGAGCAACGTAGAAGCGGCGACAGAAATTGCCCGCCAGCTTAGATTGCGAGACCTTGGCGGCCTGATTATATGCGATTTTATTGATATGCGCAATGCCAAGCACCGCAAGGCTGTTGAAAGAGCTTTTAGAGCTGCCGTCAAGACCGACCGCGCCCGTTCGAGAATATTGAGCATAAGCCGGTTCGGCGTCGTGGAAATGACGCGGCAGAGAATGCGTCCATCGCTGCAATCCAGCACCTATCTGGCATGTCCGAACTGCGGCGGTACGGGTTTTGTCAAAAGCCATGAGTCGCTGGCTCTCGAAATTATCCGGCTGCTGAATCTCTCGGCATCGAAGGAGCAGATAAAGCGCATCGAGCTGTTTGTTTCGCCGGAGGTTGCCGACTACCTGCAGAATGTCAAGAGAGCTGCGCTTACCCTGATAGAGCAGGTCAGCGAGAAACAAGTAATCATTCATTTTGCGCCCGATTACGCCGGCGAAAAACACGATATAGTCTGCTATAACGACCGCGGCAGTGTAGTAAAATTGGAAAAATAGTCTGCGGCCCGTCATTCGATAGTAAATACCCGGCAAACGACAATTTGCCGGTCAGGGAAGAAACAGTTGGAATTTGATCTTGAATATGCAAGGAAAGTAATTGAAGTCGAAGCGGATGCTATCGTGTCCGTTACGCCCGTTGTGGATGAGTCTTTTGCCCGCGCATGCAGGATGATTTATGACTGCACCGGCTCGTGTATAATCAGCGGTATCGGCAAAGCGGGGATCATCGGGCAAAAAATCAGCGCGACTCTTGCTTCGACCGGCACGCCGAGCCATTTCCTTCATCCCGCCGAAGCCGTCCATGGCGACCTGGGCAGGTTGCGTAACAACGATATCGTAATGGTTCTGAGCTACGGCGGCGAAACCGATGAGGTCATCCGGATGATTAATCTGGTCAAGCAACTGGAAATAAAGCTAATAGCAATAACCGGCCAGAGCGATTCGACATTGTGCAAGTACAGTGACGTGGCGTTGTGCATGGGCAGAATGAGCGAAGCATGTCCGCTCGGTGTTGCTCCGAGTGTTTCTACCACTTGTATGCTGGCTGTCGGTGATGCTCTTGCTTTTACGGTAATGAAAGCACGTAATTTTGGCGTTGAGGATTATGTGAGGTTTCATCCCGGCGGCTCGCTTGGCGCAAAGCTGATGACGGTTGCCCAGTCAATGATGTTCAGGCCGGGCGAAAAATTGCCTGTTGTGGATCTTGTCGACACGATAAAAGTCTTACTTGAAAAGACCGGCGAAGTAAAACGTCACGGGGCTGTAATGGTGGTCAACAAAGAAGGAAAATTAGCGGGCATTATCACGGATGCCGATATCAGGCGTCTGATGAGCAAGCACGGTCTCAAGGCATTCGAGTGCGAGGCCGGTGAAGTTATGACGCCGAATTGTAAGAAAATCAGGGCCGATGCACTGGCCGCCGAAGCGACGGCTATCTTTCATAAATATAGAATTGACGATCTGCCTGTTGTGGATGCGGACGACAAACCTGTCGGCATGATCGACGTCCAGGATATAGTGACCATAAAAATTGTAGGATAAAAATGATTGACGATTGGCGAAAAGCCGGTTGTCGATTGATAATCGAAACTCGAAAATGAAAGACGTGGACTTTGCAAAAATAAAATTGCTGGCTCTTGATGTTGACGGTGTTTTGACCAATGGGACGCTGATAATTAACGCCGACGGCAGTGAGAGCAAATTTTTCAATTCACTGGACGGCCACGGAATTCGAATGTGGCAAAGAGCGGGGCTGAAAGTCGCCCTTATCAGCGGCAGAGCATCGTTGCCCACCGAACGCCGGGCCGAACAATTGCAGATAGAATACGTATTTCAGGATTGTCATTACAAACTGCCCGTGGTTGAGCAGCTTGCCGGGCAGCTTGGTCTTTTGCCGGAAAATATTGCATTTGTCGGCGATGACTTGACGGATATGCCTGTCATAAGATATGTCGGATTCGGAGTTGCCGTTGCCAATGCGGTTGATGAGGTTAAGCAGTGTGCCGATTATGTAACCACCCGCCCCGGCGGCAGCGGTGCCGTTCGGGAAGTTATAGAATACATTCTGAAAAACTCGGGCAGGTTGCAGGAGCTGATGAAAAGATACCTGCCGTAGCGGTGAAAAGAGGTTGTCGAGATGCGTAAGTTCGTTATAGGATTCGTTTCACTATGTATCGTGCTGGCGGCATATCTGCTCTACAGTCGTCTAAGCAGTTCACCCTCAATGGATACCGATCCGGAAGTCGATATCATCGAGTCCGCGTCCGATGCTAATGCCGTCGGTTTCGACAGTGAGATTGGCAAGATCGGCGATGTCGGGCTCGGTACCGTCCGAAAAGCCAAATATATTACCCTTAACAAGGACAAACAGGTCGAGCGGGAGTTCGGCTTCGAGAAGCTTCTTAATGACTCCAGGGACCTCTGGGACATTGAAGATCCGTATATGAATATCTACCGGCGTAATTTTAAATGCTACATCACGGCCGACAGGGGAAAAGTCCAGGTCGAAACCGCCGTCGGAAGAACGACCCCGAAAGACGCGACGTTTTCTTCGAACGTGGTCATCCGTATTATGTCCGGGCCCGAAGGCAGCATCAAAGAAAGCACCGTTTATCTTGACGATATTATTTACCTGAGTGAAAGGTCGCGGCTTTCGACGGCGGGTCCGGTCGAATATGTTTCGGATGACATCCGGATGCGCGGTACCGGCATGGAGCTTATCTATAACGAACAGACCGAGCGTCTCGAATTTTTCACAATCCCCGATTTGGAGAGCTTGCGCATAGAAGGCTCGCTGGCGGCCATGTTTTCAGCCGGCAAGGTGGAAGAAGAGCCGCCCCCCGACGTCAAGAAACCAGACGGATCGCATCGGCCGGATGAGCCCGTTGTAGCCGGCGAAGCCCAAAAAGCTCAAGCTTCGGCCCCGGTTACCCAACCGCAGGCCGGGCAGGAACAGGGCGTTTATTATAAATGCACTTTTAGTAAAAATGTGCTCGTCGATACTCCCGAACAGCTTGTTTTTGCCGGTGACAAACTCTGCATCAACGATATTTTCTGGTCGAAGTCCTCGACGGATGAGCCCAATGAAGTTGATGCCGCCGGGACCGACGAAGTCGAAGTTGCGGCCGAGACCCCTGAGCCGGCCCGGCAAGTCGCCGAAAGCGCCGTTGAAAAGGACGTCACCACCTCGAAACCGGCTGAGCCTAATGTGCCTTCCCAAAAGATCGAGAGTGTTCTGGTTACTTGTGACAGTGGTTTTGTCGTTGTGCCGAGAGACTCTGTCAGAGCACAGGAAGATGCCGCTGCAAACGAAGTTAAGGATGCTGTCTCGGAAACAGAGCCTCCCGGTGAGTTCGATGATGACACGGGAAAAACCCGGTTCCTCACTCAGAGGATCGACTATAACGCAACAACCGGGGACGGTATTGCCGATGGTCTGTCGGAGCTTACATTTTATGTAGGTTCCGCATCAGGTGCAGATGCCAACGAGGCGCCCGTACCGGTGAAGGTAACCGCCCGGAAGGGAGCGAACTTTTCTCATGCTTCGAATAAGGTCGTCTTCGTAGGCGATTGCCTGGTGACAATGCCGCAGAGCGGTTTGTCCGAGTCCAAAGATGTCACTTTTGCCGCTCCCGAGATTACTGTGAATCTACCTGAAGACAAATCCGGAAAGCCTGACATGTTTGCTGCCGGCCCGGCGGAACTTGTGTTTTATATGGAAGATGCAAACAACACGGATATAAATCAAGGGCCGGTTCCAGTCACGGTCAACTCGCAGAAACAGGCACGTTTCCTGGCGGCATCGAATCAGATTGTTTTTGAAGGTGATTCCCGCTGTACGATGCTTAGGGAAGATCCGAATGCCCTGGTAAAGTACGTGCTCTTATCGGAGCAGATAACCGTCGATCTGCCGGCGGATTCGAATGACAGCTTATCCGGTCCTGCCGCAGGCATAAAACATCTGACTGCCACCGGCGAAGTGGTCAGGCTTGCTACGACCAAAACAGCGAAAGCCGAAGGTGCTTTTGCAGGGCAGGTTCAAGACGCAAATACGGCAAAAATGCTCGGCGGCGTCGAGCTGAAATGCAGCAGATTCGATTACGACGCCGTCCGGCAGGAATTTTTGGCGACCGGTCCGGGCGTCATAAAACTCAATAATTCCAAGGCCCCGGAGCCGAACGAACCGGTCGGCCGATTCAGTATGCAAAAACCATGCTGGGCGGTTATGGATGGATTCGATACTTTGACATATTTCGTCCGGGAGAATCGAATTGTTGCCGATACCGGTTCGCAGGAAAAGTTACGAATGGATTACATTCCCGCCGTCTATGGTCGGTATGATGAACATGTTTCCACTAAAGCGTCTCACGTCGAGATCTTGCTTTATGAACTGCCTTCAGGCCAAACGGAACTCTCGACGCTTACTGCAACAGGCGGAATCGAATATGAAGATAAGGATAATCAATTCATCGGCAGCGAATTGTTTTACGACCATGAAACCGCTATCTTAAAGGTTAAAGGTGATACATCTACACCGTGCTATTACAACGGCGCCCTTGTCGGTGGGATCAAAATGGACATAAGGACCGGCAGAGTCGAAGCCGAAATTGTCGGCCCCGGCACCCTCCAGATGAACCGATAGCAGGCTAAA
>CAZSOR010000258.1:0-6891 GCA_964608395.1 uncultured Pirellulales bacterium | reverse complement strand
GGTACGAAGGCTTCGACGATAACGGCAACAAACTCGATAATGACTGGCACGGCTACACCCAAAACAGAAAATATGTCAATCATATAGGGCAAATGACATCTCCGCCCTACTCGCTGACCTGGGATACGAGCATGATCCCCAGCCAGGCCGGACCAATGGCGTTAAAAGCTCTCGTGCATTTAAAGGGAGACTTTCACTACTGGACGGACGTGCTGGACGGCCTTGTATTTCCCGCATACAGAAACAATGTCGAACTGTACAAATGTAACGTGCTGCCGAAGCCTTTCTGGTCCCGTGCATCTAAGCCGGTAACAGCGACGATCAACCTGCCCCGGAATCCCGCCGATGCGGAATCCGCCAGACTGATGGTCAGAATCTGGGACGGCGGCGAAGGCACCGTTACCGAGCATTTCAAGATTAACGGACATCCGTATTCGATAACATCCGGCAGGGCGAATCACGATCTTGTATTTACAAACATCGAGGTGGGCATCAAACATCTCAAAGCCGGCGAAAATACGTTGACGTTACTCAGTGACACCGAGCACCACGGCATCGAGCTTTTGCTGCCGGGACCATGCCTCTTGCTGCGATACGGCAAAAAGTTTTAAGTTTAAAGTTATGATGATATATCTTCGACCTCGGAGATTGTTTTGGGTATTTTTTTACCCAGGACACGATGGCCGGTCTCTGTCACCAAAACGTCATCTTCTATTCTGATACCACCAAAATCCCTGTATGTCTCAAGCAATTCGTAGTTTATATATTGTGAGTTTTTTTGGCCTGCCTTCCATCGGTCGATCAGTTCCGGAATGAAATAAATTCCCGGCTCAACCGTTATTACAAAACCCGGCTCAAGGGCCTTAGCCAGCCTTAACGACTTGAAGCCAAACTCGGGATTGCGTTTGATCGAGTCGGTATAACCGACATACTCCTCCCCCAGTCCTTCCATGTCATGGACATCCAACCCCAGCATATGCCCCAACCCGCATTGAAAGAACAATGTATGCGCTCCGGCTTGAACGGCCTGTTCGATATCGCCTTTCATCAATCCCTGGTCCTTCAAGCCGGATGCGAGTGCCCTGCAGGCGAGAAGGTGAATATCTCTAAATTCAACACCGGGCTTTACCGCTTCAATCGCCCTTTCCTGTGCGTTTAAAACGATAGCGTATATTCCCTTTTGTCTCTGGGAGAATTTGCCGCTTACGGGGACGGTCCTGGTAATGTCACTTGCATAGTGAAGAGGCGATTCGGCGCCGGAATCATTGACGGCCATGTCGCCGGCCTGCATTTTGTTGTCGTAATGGTGATTATGAAGCGTTTCGCCGTGGATCGAGAAAATCGTCGGAAAGGAAAGTGCCGAGCCGTGAGATAAAACAACCGCCTCCATCGCAGAGGCGACCTCTCTTTCATATACGCCTGGCTTCGACATTTTCATCGCGAGCGTTTGCATCTCGTAGGAAATATCCAACACCGCTTCAATCTGTGCGATCTCCTGTTCGCTCTTTACTGATCGCTGAGCAACGACCACTTTTATCAATGGCTCTGATACGTGCCCGGCGATAGTAGATGGCGGCGTCCCCAGTAATTGTTGTATTTTCAGAACATTCTCCGGCCGATACTGTGGGAGAAAGTGAATTTGTCTGCCCTGTTTTGCTGCTTTGTTTATGACTTCCGGCAACTTATCAAGTCCGGCGGTTTCGGTAATACCGGTGTTGCGGCATTTTTCTTTCAATGTCGGCTGCGGCCCGGTCCAGACTATATCGTCAACTGTCAAGTCATCGCCGAACATGCACTCATCGCCCTTCTCGACGTCAATGACGGCAACCAGCCCGGGGCAATCGAGACCAAAGAAATAGAGAAAGGAACTATCCTGCCGGAACGGATACTGATTGTCGGCATAGTTCATCGGGCTCTCCTCGTTGCCCAGGAAAAGAATCACGCCGGCCTGAACGTCGTTTCGCAGGCGTTTTCTTCGTTCGATATATACGTCGGCGGAAAACATGTATCAATTACCTCCAGTTGGCTGTTGCTTTTGGGTTAAAAGGCTGACGACTATCAGGCAGATAACCGACAGCGTTATCGCGGGCAGTACTGCGTCGAGTTCCGCCATATCTGGCGGCAAACTGTTTCGAATAAAATCGACTTCCGACCACAATAGAGTCACTACAGTACCTGTGACGATTGAGCAAATAGCTCCGGTTTTTGTTGCCTTTTTCCAGAACAGAGCAGCCACCAGTACAGGAGTAACCGCGGAGCCATAGATCGTATACGCATAGAGAGCTTTCTTGAAAAAACCAGTGGTTTCGGCAAAGGCATGAGTCACCATATAGGCGATTACGCCGAAGCCGAGCACAAGAATTCTGCTGATAAATATCACCTTCTTCTGACTGGCCTTAGGATTAATATAGGCCGAATAGACGTCGTTTATAAAAGTAGTGGCAGGCACAAGAAGAAACGAATCCGCAGTTGAGACAATAACACCGACAACAGTAATCATGAACAGAAGTCCAAGGGCGAAAGGCATATGATGACGTGCCGCATAGATCAGGATATATTTGCCGTTTGCCGGATCCGGTGTCATACTGCCGGCAATCCATGCCGAGCCGATGATTAACAGTTCGATCACGAGGGCCGCAAAGACCAGTACAATAACCGCCCGTCTTGCTCCCTGTGCGTTGCGGCTGGCAAAAATACGCTGATATTGATTAGCATCTCCCATAACAAGAAGAAACGTGGGCAGAAGATAATTGATGATCTGGACTGGGGAATAGACACCCCAGAACTGCATATGTGACGTTCTTGTTTCCATGGCCTCGTACGCGACCCGCATACCGTCAAAGCCGCCAGCTTTGATTAAAAGGACCGGAAAGGCGATAAGCAGCGAAACGGTAATGATTGACCCGGTGACAATGTCCATACTGGCAAGACTTTTCAGGCCTGCCAGCATAGTATAAACGATTATGAACGATCCTGCGATTATTGTAGCGGTTTCCTTGGTCACAGTATATCCGCTGATGACCTCGATCACGGCACCTCCGGCGTTAAACTGGTAGCTGACGATCACCATATAGGCCATTATAAGGGCAATAACTGCCAGGAACCGTGCGGCCGGACCGAATCTCGAACCGATTATTTCAGGGACACTCGAAGCTTCGATATTACGTGCCTTTGTGGCGATAAACGACAGTAGAATCATGCCGGTGAAGGTGCCGAAAGGAATGATCAGAGCCGCAGCGCCGGTACGATAGGCCTCTTCGGCATTGCCGACGATCGAACCGGTCCCGATCCAGACAGCGAGCATGGTCAAGACCATAACCCACGGAGAAAGTGTGCGACCCGCTATGGCAAAATCCTGTTGGGTTTTGACCTGGCGTGATTTGTAGATGCCGATGCCTGCCAGGATAAACAAGTAGATGAATATGGCAATCAAGTAAGTCATGTTTTGCTCCACAGCATATTCAGGATTCAGGATGCATGTATAGGCTCACAGCTATCCCCGGCGTTATTTTACAAATTGCTCTACGAAGTATTTGGGCGTCAGCGGCTCGCCGGTTGCTCGTTTAATCATATCGTTCCAGCGATACAGGGCGCCGGGGCCAAAGACTTTTTCTCGCAGATAATCTCCGAGGATTTTCTCGCCTACATAGCTTACATCGCGCACTGTAGGGGCAGGCCCGCGTGCCTGCCCTGGGCTACCAAATGGGGTTGTCCCTACAATGTGGTGATGCAGTTGAGAAGCCAACAATTCTCCCATCATGTAGTTATGATAATAACACGGCGCAGACGTAAAATGCAGTTTGGAAGCCCAGCCGGCGTCAACAGGGCCCGGCGGTCTTTTGACAAACTGGTACTTTTCAACAAGCTGCCACCACAGGTTATTCAAATCCTGCTCGGGATCGGCGTAAAGCTGTTTTTCAAAGTTGTACATCACCAGTGCCCAGCGGGCAAAAAGAACCTGCTGAAAGCGAAGATATTTTTCACTGACTTCTTCTACCTCCATCCGTTCTTCATCGGACAGATCGAGCATCTCCTGCATCCAGGCGGCATTGCGGCTCAACCGGCCGAAAAACATCGCAATCGCCTCGGTAGTAAAACTGTGGGCAGGTTCCCTGAGCAACCAGGGCTCATTACGATCGTGGTATTTGCTGTAAATCGCATGGCCCAATTCGTGCAATATGGTTTCCATCCAGCGTTCTGTATCCTGAAGATTGCACAAAATACGAACATCCCCCCGCCGGTCTATATCATGGCTGAAAGCGTGCGGATATTTACCTTTACGATCGTATAAATCACTCTTAGCGAGGATGTCATCCACAGGCAGGCCGACGCCGGCGTAATATTTTTCCGCCAATTCCCTGATATCCCTGTCCTTGTAATAGAAATCCAGATCCTGTTCATAAACCAGCGGGGTCCTTTGAAAGAAAGGGTCATGATAATGCCACGGCATCAAATCCCCGGCGGCAATGCCGTAACTGCCCGCAAGGATGACATCCAGCTCATTCTTTAACCGGGCGAACGGTTCGGTTGTTAATTCGCAAAGCTCATCGAAAATGCGGTCAAGCTCTTTTACATTCTGCTGACCCGTGACTATTGTAAGAGTGTGATAATTGTCAAAGCCAACTTTTTGTGCCGCTTCATTACGCAGCTTCACCAGCCTGATGAGATCGTCAATAATCACATCTCCCACCTGTTTGCTGGCCTTCCACGCCAGCTCCCTTTTACGGCAGTCTTTTTCCGTTGTCAAAATGTTATAGATGTCACTCATGGTGACTTTTTTACCATCCATCGTTCCGCGAAAGCTGCTGAACTTTTCCTGGATTTTGCCGTCCAGGCCGACTATCTCTTCGAGCAGCTCCGGCGGCACCTGTTTCGGCAGGTAAGTGTAGTATAATTTATCCAACTGCCGGGCCAGCCTGGCATTTTTGATCCGGCCGGATTCTTTTATGTCCTTGATAAAGGCGAAATCCTGAGGGTCGCTGTAGAACCGGCTTATCTCAAGCTGTAATTCGCTGTATCTGTCATAATCTTCTGTTTTGCCTTTCGTCGCTGCATCCCAATAGGCAAGATTCGCTTCTGTTGTCAAAGGTTCGACTTTTGCGACATGAGCTTCTATAAACCGCTCCAATTGTTCTTGCTTGAGGGACGCCTTACGGTGCTGCTTAGCGGCAGGCTCGCAGCCGGCAAGAAAAACAAATGCAACAAATACAGTGAGCAAAGCAGATATTCTCTCCATAATAAACCTCCATATCAGAATTTGTAGGGGCAACCCCATGTGGTTGCCCAGGGCAGGCACGCGGGCCTGCCCCTACAGTAATCGCTGTTCGGTTCGGGCGATAATTTCGTTTTGCAGGTCCCGGCCTACTTCTACAAAGTAATCGCTGTAACCGGCGACTCTTACGATCAGGTCACGATGCTGTTCGGGATTCTGCTGGGCCTTCCTTAGCATTTCGGCGTCAATGACATTGAACTGGATATGATGGCCGTCAAGCTTGAAGTAAGACCTGATCAGATGAAGAAACTTATCGATACCTTCGCCAGCGAGCACCTGCGGATTGAATTTCATATTCAACAGCGTTCCGCCGGTGCGTGCGTGATCGATTCTGGCCGCGGACTTGACAACAGCAGTAGGCCCTTTCGTATCTGCGCCCTGGGTCGGCGAAATACCTTCGGAGACCGGCTCGCCGCTTTTCCTGCCGTTGGGCAGCGCGCCAACCACTGAGCCAAAATAAATATGAACCGTCGTGGGAAGAAGATTCACACGATACTTGCCCCCTTTGGTATTCGGGCGGCCGTTGAGCAGGTCGTAATAAACGTTAAAGACCTCTTCGGTAATTTCGTCCGCGTAATCATCGTCATTGCCGTATTTGGGTGTATGATAGAGCAGCTTTTGTCGCAGGTGTTCATATCCCCCGAAGTCAGCCTGCATTGCTTTTAATAATTCATCCATCAAAATATTTTGCTCATCGAAAACATGATACTTCACCGCAGCCAGCGAATCGGTTAACGTACCGATACCAACGCCCTGAATGTAGGTCGGATTATACCTCGCGCCGCCATTGTGGTAATCGAGCCCGCGGGCGATGCAGTCATCCATCACAACCGACATGAAAGGAGCTGGCATATAATTGGCATAGAGCCTTTCGACGATATTGTTGCCTTTGATTTTAAGGTCGATAAAATACCTGAGCTGCTGGCTGTACGCATCCATGAGCTGCCGATAAGAAGTGAATTGCCGGGCGTCACCGGTTCGAGGACCAACCTGCTCGCCCGAATTCGGATCAACGCCGTCGTTGCAGGCAAGTTCGAAAATTTTGGGCCAGTTAATATAGCCTGTCAGGGTGCAGCTTTCCTTGCCGAACGAGCTGATCGTCACGCAGCCGCTGGGACCGCCGGTACGCGCATCCGTTATGTTCTTGCCGTCCTGGAGCATTTCCTTGATGATGACATCGGTGTTGAAGACGGAAGGCTGCCCGAATCCGGTACGGATTACTTCACAGGCGCGCTTCAGGAACCGGTCGGGATTCCTCATGCTGATTTGAATGCAGGAACTGGGCTGGGTCAACCGCATCTCTTCGACCACGTCCAGTATCATATATGAAACATCGTTGACCGCGTCACTGCCATCGGCCGGTATTACCCCGCCGATGTTAATCAATGCAAAGTCGGTGTAGGTCCCGCTTTGTTCCTCGGTCACACCGACTTTCGGCGGAGCGGGCTGGTTATTGAACTTTATCCAGAAACACTCCAGCAGCTCTATGGCTTGCTCATCTGTCAAATTCCCTTCCTGGAGTCCTTTTTCGTAGAACGGCAGCAAATGCTGGTCGAGCCGGCCCGGATTGAAGGAGTCCCATGTATTCAATTCCGTAATCACGGACAAGTGCACGAACC
>CAZSOR010000257.1:0-6903 GCA_964608395.1 uncultured Pirellulales bacterium | reverse complement strand
CAGGGTCACGCAGCTCCAGGCTGGCTCCCTGCCCGTCGGCCCAGCTCGGCCACCGTCCACCGTCGTAATAAGTCACCTCATCGGCCGTGATCATCAGGACGTTGATGTCACCGCTGAGCGAATCCACGTCTTTGTACGGGTACGACAACCGGATACGTTCGCTGTGATCATCGAGCCTGCCCGTATAGGGCCCGACCAGATTCGTGCCTATAACGAGATTGTCATAAACGCCCGCGATAAAGTTCGGGTCCATTGCTACTACCAGATACGAGTCCGGCGGCATTTCCGTGCCGGTCTCGAATGTGTAGGTAATACCGTCGGTGAAAGTCCACCCGGCAAGTGAGACCGTGCCAGTGCCGCGATTGTACAGCTCTATATACTCGTAGCGTTCGTCCCGCATGGCGTGATGATACATTATTTCGTTAATTACGATGTCGTTTATCGCCGGCTGAGCGTTTGGCCCGCCAAACGTTGCCGAAGTCAGGAAGCAGAAAGAATCGGCCCCGTCCGGAAAGCGCCCGAACGTCACCTCCGGCTCCATTGCATCGCAGTTCACCGCGTCCAGAACGCGAACCGGTATAAGTAATGTGTCATCAGTGGCCGCCGTCACATAAATCGTCTCGCCGGAAGCCGACAGTCCGAATCCGAATTCGCCTTCACTGACCGTCCAGAAATCGCCAGCTTCCAGCACGATAGCAGCAGAAATTTTGTACTTTAGCAGGTCAGTCTCATCGTCGCTCAGATAAACGCTGCTCAGATCGACCGTTGTCGGGCCGGGGTTGTACAGCTCGATTTGGTCGGCGCCGGAGGCCGCGTCACTGTTGGCTAAAACTTCGTTGATAACCAGACGTACTCTGGGATCGGCACCGTTAGCTCCGTCCTCTTCCACAATCGCGTGAAGTACCGGACTGCCAAAGCAGTCGGAGCTGCCCGATAGTTGCGAATTGTGGGCCTGGATGGCTAAGATGTTTGTGCCGGGAACGAGCAGCTCTATGTTGCCGGTCAGGTTTACGCTGGCGGCCGGGTATTCCGCCGCCGTGCCGCCACTTGCATCGTGTGCGGGCGGATTGCCGGAGATTCCATCCGAAGCTCCCACACGCACGCCGTTCAGATAGAGCACGAAACCATCGTCAAAGTGGACATTGGCGCGCAACTGCGAGAACGAATCGATCTCCTCCTGCGTCAGCGTGAACGGCAACCGTGCATAAATGGACATATATTGCCCGTTCATGTCGTTTGTCTCGGTCCCGATGTACTGAAGTTCGTCAGCTTCCGAGCTGTATCCATATCCGCCTGGACCATCGCTCCAGCGTGTTGTGGATGTGTTGTCGTTGAATCCGATTTGCGTCCATTCTGTTGTGGGTTGTCCCTGAATACCCGGCGATGGTTCCTGGGTACCTTTGAAGTAGATCCCGGGATGGCCCACACTTACGAGCGTCACCAATGTCGGGTCTTCGGGCCCGACCTGGGTCTCATCCGGCCCGCCCGGCGTGCCGTCGATAAACGTGCTGGGCGCCCACGTGGAGGCCTCCATGGGATCGCCGCTGAACCTGGCGAGAATCAGCGAGTGTCCCGTTCCATCGGGCGAGACCGGCCACGGCTGTTCGTCGTCGTATCGCAACGAGAGGGCAATTCCGCCGCCACCGTTGGATAGTTCGATTCGCTCGCCGTCGTTATCGAGCCGGCCCGTGAAAGGGCCCGCCACATCGCTGATATTGTACGCGGCTTCCAGGCCGGCCGGATCGCGTGCCACGACCAGATAGCCTTTGGGCCCGATAGTCGTGCCGGGTTCGAACACGTATTGAATGCCGTTTGTGAATGCATAGTTGGTGAGGTCTTCGGTGACTGCCCGGTTGTTATACAATTCGATGAACTCGAGTGTTCCGCCCGCATCAGTGGGGTGGTACATTATCTCGCTCACGACGAGTCCCATGCCGGATTGCGTGACCCAAAGGATGACCATACAGCTCATTACTAACAGACGCCAAAGATGCCGCTGCTGGTTTTTCATTTAGTGTTTGCTCCTTTCTCCGACGATGGTGATCAGAACCCCCAACCGACCGCAAGCCGTCTTTTCCGGTATACAAAGCCGCTGGATATTAATCCAGACAGGCCGGCGTGACCCGGAATTGCCTATTTTTACCGTCTTTTAAGATTTCCAAAATCTTTCTATGCTCTATTTTACCAAATCTGTCCATAAACTTCCACTGTTTTCGTTCTTAATTTATATGCACTTTTTCTTGAAAGGGTGCTCATAGTTCCCTCAGGACTCAATTTGAGAGGTTGCTTGTTATGGAAACAGGTCAGACTGCAAAGAGAAATCTGATTTTCAAACAGCCTTTGCGTGACCAAAAGCGATGGCGATGGTAGTTTTGAATTTTGTGTTTTTAGTTTTGAGTTGTGCGGATTTCGACCAAAAGCGATGGTAGCGCCGAACAAAAATCAAAAATCTTAAAATATTTTTTACTCCTTTCCTTGCAACAAGTTACACCAACAAATCCGCCTACAATTTTGTAGATTTTCGCATCAAACGCGCAGGTTCGTTCAATTATGGGGGCGAGGATTAAATGATTATTGGTTATTGGAAATAAACACCCGATTCCTGATCGAAATATCACCGGGGGGGGGGTGATGATAAAGTTCACCATTACACTCGAGCTTCCATCGTGGCTCGTTTGGCCCTTGCTTTGGCTCGTGCTACTCTGGCGGCGTCTGCGCTTCGGCTACGCCTTCCGCAGAATCCCGCTGTCTCAGGGCCACTTCGCCATAGTCGACCCGCAGGACTATCAGCGCCTGAGCAGATACAAATGGCGTCTCTGCCGGATAAGGGGCAAAAACGTGCTCTACGCCGAACGCTCCATACGCCTGCCTGGCGGAAAATACTCGCGAATCCTCATGCATCGCCAGCTCATTGAAGCCCCCGAAGGATACGTCATCGACCACATAAACGGCTGCGGTCTCGACAACCGCCGGGCCAACCTGCGATTAGCCACCGTCGCCCAGAACGCATGGAACTCGAAGAAACGAAACCCCCGCTCCGGCTATAAAGGCGTTTGGTTCGCTAAGGACAAAGGCCTGTGGCGTGCATCAATCGTCTGTCACGGCAGGAGAATGCACCTCGGCTATTTCAGGGACAAAATCGTTGCCGCCAGGGCATACGACGATGCAGCAATAAAGTACCACAAAGAATTCGCCCGCCCGAACTTCCCCGCCCTGAAACCTTCGTTACTTTCTTAGCTTTTGTTGCCTTTTATAGGTAGAGACAATAGACAAAAACGACAATGAAAGGAGCATTAAAATGAAACGGCTAATAATGACAATAATCCTTGGAAGCCTGATAATGTCCCTTACCGGCTGTGTTGGCTACAGGCACCATCATCCTCGGCCCGGCCGCCAGGTTGTAATTGTAACCAGTCCGCGCCGTCCGCCCAGACCGCCGGCACCACCGCGTCGCCCTCACGGCCACCCCACTCCGCCTCCCATGCCAAGACGCGACCACGACAGATTCTAAATCGTACATCGTTGAGTCGTGAATCGACGCTCGATGCCGGGTACTTGATGTTTGGTGCCCGCAAACACAGCAGTAGCGGCTAACCGCCAATCCACCCATTCGCTGATTCTCTGATACTACCTTCTGCCTTCGACTCTTTTTGTGTTTTTTTCAAAAGAAATAAAAAATAACGGTAACATTTACGTTGTGAGAACCGCTTTATGGGTGTTCTGACGCAGATTTTGGCTTATTTTCACAAAGATCAGCAAAAAAAAGTTAAAATACTCAAGAATTAACGTCAAGTTTGGCGCTTTTGTTGAACTTACTATATAGGAGTTAATGATTAACTACAAAGAGCATGATGAATTAGTCAGGAAAGCACAGCTTGGCGATAAGGAGTGTCTGAATCGCCTGGCTGAGGTGGCGAAGGTACATTTACGTGAATATGTACTCCGCCTTACGTTACGAGAAGATTTGACGCAGGATATTGTTCAGGAGAGCATTCTGGAAATGTTTAAGGTATTCGACAAACTGAAGAGGGCCGAGAAGTTTTGGTCATGGCTGGACGGCATTGCTTTCAACAAGATTCGCAGCCACTACGGCCGGCAGTGGCGGCATAAAACGATTTCCCTGTCTGATATCGGCCGCGAGGTCGCCATAGAGGACAGCCAAAGCGCCCTGGCCGACATGGTTAACCGGGAACTGAAACAAATCGTTCTTATATCGATGCGGGAATTATCGCCCCGTTACAGGGCCGTATTGACCATGCGCTGTTATAAGGACATGCCGTATTCGGAGATTGCCGGGTTGATGGGATGTACGGAGTTTGGCGCCCAATCATTGTTCTATAGGGCAAAGAAATCCTTAGCCAAAAAGCTGTCCCGTCACGGGCTCGGCAAGGGATATCTGCTGACGGCTTTGGTGTTATTCGGAAAACTCACGGCTTCAACCGAGGCTGCCGCCGCGAACGTATCGGTAACGGCTGCTACTCTCAAGGTTGGTGCGGCAGCTTCTCTGGCAGCGATAGTGACAAGCAAAACCGCTATCGTTTCGTTGGTCACTACCGCCGCGATTACCGGAGGAACTATGGTAGTGACGCTTGGGACAGGCAATATTAATATAGGGCCGGAAAGAATCAATGCGCAAACTTCCTTCAATTCGCCGGGCCGGACCGAAGCGGGCAAGGATATGGAGCAGTGCTGGTATTTCTTTCCCGAAGGCCCCGGCAGGCCTGTGATGATGCGAATGCTGAAATTTAATGCTGCCGGCAAAAACTCTTACTGCCGGAATCTTCAAAACCAACATGCCAACTATTATTATGACAAAGACACTGTCTACATAAACAATTTTCGCACATACAATCCCGACCTGTCTGCAGCAAGACTGCCAACGGACAGCGAGGATTTGAGCCGGTTCATTTCTCAGGTAGAGGGCAGGCAGGCCGATATGGAAAGGGTTTCCAGCACGAAAAAGGGGCTGCTTATAATCTCCAAACGCAGCGATGAGTACGGCGACAGAATCTGGAGGACGGACCGCCACTTTAATATTCTGGATGAGGAATATTTCCAGTTCGACTGGCCGCAAAATGCGAGAATCGTTGACAAACGAGACGAAATGCACAAGCGGGGCTGGACGTATTTCAGAATTATCGGCATGGTAAATGGGCAGCAAGTCTCAGGAACCGGGCGGATACCGTTTGTATATGCGGCAAGCGGACAATCCGGTCCATGGCTCAAACTCCAGCTCGCAGACGGCACAAAAATTGTTGACAGCGGGGCGGAGGCTTGCCTCTTCGACGCAAGCGGAAAAGCAATTGCAGCGTACAAAGGTGGCAGTTTCTTCAAGGGATTGGGACGGCCCTGGATGGGCTTGCATACGATTGATATGGTGCGCCGGGATGCGGCTGAAGAACAAGTTTGGTTTAAAACCAGAGGCTTGCCGGGCGGCGCTAAAGTAGAAGTAATCTTGACGCAGGAGCAAACCAGGCTGGTCTATACGATCGATATGGAGACTGATGTTATCGAGAAGATTACATTTTTGGCGGATAACGGCGGTCAGAGCGAGCTGGAATTTTCCTACCTGCAGAATATCGATAATCCCGGCAACGAATTTGTCTCGCCGAGAGTCGGAAGCTACCGTAAGTTGCAGCAGAACCCGCCGGGCGTGCTGTGGCTTGTAAAATTAATTAACAACCGCTGGTGAATTACATCTTTTGTGAAGGAATTTATAGCAGAAAGGAAAGTGTACAATGGCTAAAATTGCAAATGTTATGAAAATAGTGGCGGTTCTGGTATTTTTCGCCGCACTTGCCGGCCCAGCAACCGCTCAAGAAGGCGAAGTGATTCCCGGAGATGATGACAACTTAGTATTAGCTCCGGATACATTTTACGTCGATGTGGTTCATGGTGACGATGACAATGGAGGATTAACTCCGGGAACGGCGTTCGCAAGCATCCAAAGAGGAATTAATAAAGCCGTGGACGGTGACATCATTCTGGTCTATCCGGGTTTGTACCAGGAGGAAGTCAATTTTCGGGGCAAGGCGCTCGTCGTACAAGGTGTTACTGCAGGCACTGCCGGCGTACCTGTGCTCCACAACCCCGACGATTTTGCGGTATCGTTCTACAATGGTGAAGGTCCCGATAGCATCCTGAAGAATTTCATTATAAAAAGCAACTTCATGGCGGTTTTCATTGCCGACAGTTCCCCGACTATCAGCAATCTTACAATAGTTGATAACCTGTACGGCATAGAAGCCTCCGACGACTCGGAACCTGATATAAGCAATACTATCTTCTGGAACAATATCTACAGCGACCTTTCCGGATGCCAGGCGCGGTTCAGTCTTATCAGTGACGTCAGTGCAGGCCAGGGCAATATCGACGGCGATCCGCTATTTGTAGATCTTGAAAATGGCGATTATCGCCTGCGCTCCAATCGAGGCCGGTATTGGCCCGAGCATGACGTCTGGATTCTTGACCGCCTGACCAGTCCCTGTGTCGATGGCGGCGACCCGAACGACGAGCCGTTAGATGAGCCGATACCCAACGGCAACCAAATCAATATGGGTGCTTATGGCGGCACTGCGCAGGCCAGCTTGTCACCGTACCAACAATCAAGCCTGCCGGGTCGGGCTACCGATCCCAATCCCGCTGATGAAGCGGTTGAAGTTCGACCGGATGTAATATTGAGCTGGACCCCAGGCGCAAACGCCGTTTCACATGACGTCTATTTCGGGAGGGAAAATCCGGGCCATCCCGTATCACTTGCATTTATGGGTAATCAGGAAATGCCCATATTCGACCCCGATCCCGACTGGCTGGATGGAGGTACTACATACTTTTGGCGTATTGACGAAGTCAACAGCAACGGCAAGAGGATAGGCGTGCTGTGGAAGTTCACAACCTCCGACT
>CAZSOR010000256.1:0-6926 GCA_964608395.1 uncultured Pirellulales bacterium | reverse complement strand
TTCTTGCGGCGGAGAAGCTCGATTCTTCACTGAGTCGGATTGAGCAACGTCTCCAGGAAGAAAGCAAAATAAGTCCTTCTGAGCCGAATTCGATTGCGTATCTCAGGGCAGTTGGGGAGCTGCCGGCACGAACTGTCTCGCCGAGGGGAATGAAGGCCAAACGTGTATTAACACTGGCCGAATGCTTACAATCGGCCTTTACCAACAGCAACCAGATCAAGCAGGCACGCGAACAAATCCTGGCCGTCGGAGGCAGTAAGCTAATTAACAATTCGCGATTCATGCCCAGCGTTGAGCTAATTTCCCAATATGAGCATTTCCGAAATTTCGAGTCCGACAACAATACCGATGATGCCCACAGCATCAGTGCCAAAATCAGCCAGCGGATCTTTGAGTACGGCAAAGACAATCCCCTGGATGTTAACTTGCGTCGCGAGCAGCGTGATGTGTTGTTCAATTATGAAAACGCAATTGCCAGTGTATTTTCGGATGTACGTAAAGCGTTCTTTTTCATAAAGCTGAAGGAGCAACAAATTGCCACTCGCCAGGAACTGCTTAAGCAATTCGAAAAGCAGCACGAAATAAAGAACCAGAGGATGGAGGAAAACAACCTGAGCACCAAAATGGAGGTTCTGACGGCCTACCTAAACGTGCTTACGGAAAAATCGGCAATCAATGCATTGGAGCGTGAGAAATTCAACCGTATGATAGATTTGTTGCGGCTGATTGGTTTGCCGGTTGGGGCCAATCAGGTGGAATTTGAAGGCCAGGTGGATAGCTTCGCTCTTGACGAATTCGACATGGAGGGCATGATCCTCCTCGCCCTTGCCCAGAGCAGTCAGGTGGCATTGTTCGAGGCCTTTGTGGCCGAGCAGCAAAGATCGCTGGATCAATTGCGTTATGAATACCTGCCGGACTTGCGTGCGAGCACGGGGTATCAGGATGAAAATGGTACGATTGGTGGCGACCTTCTCAACGAAGACGACACCTGGGGATTCGATATTTTCGGCCAGCCGAAGATGCCGGGCCAGAAAGAAGACAGATCACAAAGTCTCGGCATATTCAGCGATGAAGTGACTTTAGGCGGGCCCGATCCGGGATGGTACGCTGGCTTGCAATTGCGGATTCCGATCACAGAGGGCGGAGCACGCAAAGGCCGGCAAATCCAGGCGAGGGCCATGCTGAACAGCTACAAGGCGGCTCTCGAAGATCAAAAGGATCGCATTGAATTGACCGTGCGTCAACAATACAACTTTTTAGCGGAGCAAAAATTGAAAGTGGACCTGGCGCAGAAGAACGTCGATATCGAGAGCCAGCGGTTCATGATACAAACCCAACGGAGAGACGTCGGAAAGATCGACGACGACGCCCTGGAGCGGTTCCGCGAGAATTTTTTCCGGGCGCAGGACGGCCTCTTTATTGAACAGGGAGAACTTATCCAACGCCAGGAAAACCTGCGTTTAGCAATACGGTTTTTTAAGTAGGAGAAACTTTCAGATGAACAGAATCCGAAATTTCATAAACATTGCAGCAATAGTATGTGCCTTATTTCTAACTGGTATTGTGTATGCACAGCAGGAAGAACAAGAGGCACCCACCACCAATCCGGACCAAACATCTAAGACACGTACGGAACTTTTGAACGAGCTCAGTCTCAGAGATGCTCTGGTTGTACTCGAGAATGCCAAGGAAGCCCACGATCGTTTCGAGAGTGCGTACCGGGATGCAGAAAGGCTTATTAAGCAGAACATCATTCCCCAAAAGGAACTCGATGATGCCTGGTCGGCCTATATGCAAGCCCAACAGACACTGAAGCAGGCTGAGATCCAGCTCGATCAAACGAAGCTGGGTTTTCTCGCCAACGCCACACACATTACGATCATGGAAGCCAAGAAGTACTATGACAGTGAAGGCCGGCGAATGATCGATTTGGTGCTCAAGAACTCGTCTGATTTGACGCTGGCCGAGTCGGCATTGAGTTTGACCGAGACGCAAAGTGGATCCGAATTACGATCGGAATGGCAAAACCCCAAGCAGATACAGGCCCTGCTGGATATCGATAATATTATCGTCTCGATTGTCAGCAACAACGCGAGCATAGGCAAGCCTTACGAGAAGATCATACCTATGCTGCGCTATGGAGCCGAAGAGAAACTCAAGTTCATACTGCTGACGGATGTCCAGGAAGCAGGAGTCAAACTAAAATACCTGGATCAGAATGTTATTGAGTATGTTTATCTCGAGAAGGAATCGCTCCAGGAAATCCCGACCGCCGTGGCTTCCCAGTTCTCTCAGGAGGGCCAGCTCGGCACAGATATCAATTATCGCCTTGATCTCGAAATGCTTGTGACGTCCGAGATGAATTTCTCTCTGTTGGTGACGAATCTGCCGCCGCAGATCAACTACTCTTTTGTTGATTCGAGCAGCGGCGCTCGCATCACCAGCGTGCGTTTTACCGAATTAGTCAGCAAGCACGGCCTGGCTCTGCGCATCTCCATTCCGCAAAAGCTCGATGTGGGAATGATTGACAAGACGATCAACTTCCAGGCCTGGGTGCTTACAACCAAACAGGCGGAAATGCTCAACGGATTGAAACAGGAAAATGTTAACCAGGAAATACCCGCCGAGCAGCTCGCCCAAATTAAGGCTGGCCGGGTCGATCTGGTCCTGATCCCCAAAGGGGCCGGCCGGCTTGAGATACTGATCAACAATCTTTTCGAGGAAATCAAGCCGCAGCAGGACGTGGACATCAAGGCCGATTTGCATAATGACGGCACCCTGACTTTGTTCAATATCGTTCCGGAGATATCGCCGCCATTAGGCTGGAAGGCTGAAGTCGTGCCGAAATTGATTGAGGAACTTTCGCCGGATAGCAAGCAGTCGATACAGATACACCTCAGTCCGGGCCCGGACGTCGGCGTCGGCGAATATGAGGCCCAAATCGAGGTGCGAGGCCAAAGCGGCAGCGAAGTTGTGGAGGCACTTGAGAAGCGACTCAAAGTCCGCATCAGCGCCAAGACAAATATTACCGCCACACTGATATTGGTTTTAGGGCTGGTTGTCCTGATAACCGGCATAGTATTCATGGGCGTAAAACTGAGCAGAAGATAAACACATAGATAGTAGAAAATGCTCTGAAAAATTTAAAAAGGGCGAAGCTGCCACAAAACAGTAGAGCATTTGAGTAGTTAAAATTGTAAATATTGTTTTATTAAATTCTGAAAGGGCGGAATTATGAAGAAGAAATGGATTGTCGTAGTTGTCATATTGATATGCTGTCTTGTGTATGCAATTGTTAAACTAAGCATGTCAGAAAACCAAAATGTGTATAACCAGGCAGAAGAGACGCAAAGTGCAAAACAAGTCGATGCCGACAAAACCGATAAGGCAACACCCGAAGAAGACTCCGGTTCTGCTGTCTCTCCGGCTCAGGTCGAAGCCATTACCAAAGTATTCAGCGAGTTTCTAAGTGCCCTCAAGAGCGAGGATTATGAGCAGGCATGGAAACTTACCTCGGAATCCATCAAGAGCCAGGGGAGCTTTGCGGAATTCAAGGAAGCTATGACACGTGGTCCGGATGCTTTAATAATGGAAGCCATCATGCATCCGGAGTCTGCCACCAAAATTGACGGTCGTGTGAGAGTACGTATTACGGTCTCATCCCATGGAGACGAGCATGTGTCCTTCGTTCAAGAAGATGGGCAGTGGAAGCTAGATTCGTAGCGCCGATACTTGGAAAGAATGATTCCCACAATGGAAGGATTTGTCATCAGAGCGTCTGGATATTCGTTATGTCAAAGATTCGACCGCGCAAGAGGAATCCGGCATGATCTGGAAAATTGCGAGAGAAGAGTTTCTGCTGAATTTAATCTCGGCAAGATTCGTTACCGCTATCCGACCTTGGCAGAAGCCTTCGGGACAGGTTGGATCGGCGTATTACCGCCTTTTCTCTCTAACATTGTATTCGTAGTCGCGGCCTATATTAAGTACAACAAATACGACCTGCGATAAGAAAGGAAAGCAACCATGCTTAACCGAATAGTCGGGAAAGAAATACGGAATAGCCTTTCCAGTTACAAGTGTTCGATCACAAGAGTTCTCACCACGCTTGAGCTAATAGTCGGGAAAGAGATGCGGCATAACCTCTTCAGTTACAAGTTCTCGATCATAACTATTCTCACCACGATACTGATTCTTGTCAGCATATTCATTATGTATCTGGACTACTGTCTGGCCAGGGAGAACTATGAGATCTTACGGTCGTCGACATACGCCATACCATTGACATCCGAGGGTATATCTGAGGCTACTCCAGTAGTTATTCCGCCCACGCCGTTGTCTATCTTTGCCAAGGGCCTTGATGAGAACCTATGTCGATCTTATGAACGCGGATTTGGTGGAGGAGTCAGCGTCAACAGTAACCGGCAGTCAGTGAACAATCTTTTCAAGCTTTTCACAGTACCGGACCTGCTGTATGTCATCAAGGTCATACTCTCTCTTTGTGCGATGCTCTTTTCTTTTGACATAGTTTCAGGTGAAAAAGAGACAGGGACACTGCGACAATCGCTGAGCAACAGCCTGAAAAGGCCGATTCTGATTATTGGCAAATGGATCGGCGGATTCACCAGTTTCATCCTGCCCTTCTTCGTAGCTGTGCTCCTGGGCACAGCTTTCGTGACCCTGAAACCTACAGTAGATATGAGCCCCCAGAACTGGGCAAAGCTGGGCCTGTTCCTCTTGAGCAGTGTGATCTATTTATCCGTTTTCTTCTCCCTGGGCTTGTTGATTTCCTGCCTCACGCACCAATCCTCCTTATCGCTTGTTATATCTCTATTTGTATGGACCATTCTTGTATTTGTCATTCCGAATCTTGGCAATATTCTGGCTCGTCAGCTTGTCCGGATTCCAACGGTTCAGCAGCTTGATCTAAGACGCGAACAAATCCAGATCAGGAAAGGGATCGAGGTCAACAGACCGCAGACCACAATGTATGAGAGAATGGAAGCTCTTGAACGTTTTAACTCAGAAAATGAAATGCTCGGCGAAGATTACCGCAACCGTTTCAATAGACTGGTAACAATATCCAAAAATATCACCCGAATTTCCCCTGCTGCCGCATTTACTTTCCAGGCGACCGACATTATGGGAACGGGTATGTTAGAAGAACGAAAATTAAAAAGGGCAGTTCGGCAATACATGCATAGTGAGGCGAATAGTCCAGCTTTTAGTTATCAGCGCAGTTCATTCAGAGAGGTTTTAGGCCGGGGAGGCCTGAGCAATTGCCTTATTCTCATCTTGTTTAACGTACTGTTTTTCACAGGGGCGTATGTGGCTTTCCTGCGATATGATGCGCGGTAATTCTAATCAAAGGAGAATATCGATGTTAAAAACAATTATTGCAAGAGAGTTCTTGAACAATATCCTTGATTTGCGGTTTATAGTTGGTCTTGTTTTGTGCGTCATTATCACCGTCGCCTGTACTATAATTCTGTCTCATGATTACGGGAAGGAACTGGCCGATTACAACATTCGAGTCAATTTGCAGGATGACTTCCTGAGCAACTATGCTACCCGCGGTCGAATATCCGGGATGGTTCCGCATCAGAAGCCGCCGGAACGGTTTCGGCCGTTAATCATTGGCATTTCAGGCAATGAGAATTCGAAGTCTTTTGATGATAATCCGTTACCAATACTCTTTCCTTCTCTTGACTTCTTATTCATCGTGACGATTATTATGAGCTTGCTGGCAATTCTCTTCTCTTACGATGCTATCACCGGTGAACGGCAAAGGGGTACTCTGAGATTAGTGATAGCTAATTCCATATCCAGAACAACAATTCTTTTTGGTAAATTGGTTGGAGGAGCCGCCAGCTTGCTGATCCCCTTCATATTGTCGCTTCTGCTCGGCGTACTTTATATCAACCTTAATCCTAACATCCAATGGGATGGCTTGGCATGGGTGGAACTTGTATTATTAACCGTAGCTTCCATTACGTTCATCATGTTGTTTTATCTCCTGGGGCTTATGGTATCTACGTTTTCCCGATACTCGGCCACCTCAATTCTGAGTTGCCTCTTCCTTTGGGTACTACTGATTCTGGTAATTCCCAATGTATGCCCCTATATCTCCGCCCAGCTTCGCCGTGTTCCATCGATTAGGGAAACTGAAAGGCAGTCGGAAGAAATCGGGCAGGCTTACGATGAAGTACACCAGCAACGTAGAAAACAGGTTGTCAACAAATTCAGGAGTGCTTATGGCGGACTCTTTTCCAAATTAGAATCGTTAGGTTTTGGCAGGATACTGGACGACGAGATTGATGATCGAGAAAAGGTAGGAGGATTGGCCGCCGCCGACCCTCAATTTAGGACCATGGTTGATGCCTTTCGTCATGAGCTTGACCAGGTATCGAGTGAAGTTCGGGGCGCGGAACGCCAAGAGGTAGACAAGCTTTGGGGTGACTTGAATACAAAAGTTGCTGCCCAGACGAAGCTTGCAAAAAACCTGGCTTGCATTTCACCTCTTGCGAATTTCGTTTATGTTGCCAGGGATCTGACGGGTACAGGGCTGCGTAGTTTGCAGTACTTTGAAAAAACTAAATCGGAATACAGAAAGCTGTTTTGGCGATATGTGTCTAAGAAGGTGGAGGATGCGAGGAAAAATGACCCGACGTTTAGAAGGGACACTTTTCTTGATTTAAGTGATTACTCCCGCTTTGAGTTCAAAGAGGAAGCGTTGAGAGGTAAATTAGGCGAAGTGCTGCCTTACTGGGGGATACTCGTTTTGTTTAATGTCGTGTTTTTTGTGGCGGCGTTTGCGGGATTTATGAGATATGATGTGCGATAATAAGGGACAGAAACCATGCTTATGTCAATAATCAGAAAAGAGATACTTAGTAACCTTCTCAGTTACAAGTTTTCGATCATAA
>CAZSOR010000255.1:2840-6968 GCA_964608395.1 uncultured Pirellulales bacterium | reverse complement strand
AAACACTCGATACGAATGCGGCGGCAGCGTTATCTCAAAACGTTTGCCGGAGATACGTCCCCACGGGCTCCGCGGCGCAGAACCAGCAGTCACTGTCCGGCCGGTGACAAGATCGGTCAGTGTTGTCAATCGATCGTCCGTCACTACCTGCACGTCCACGGGCTCATCAAGAAAGGATTCCACAATGAACGTGTCATTGTCATAGACAAACAGAGAGACCTTCCCCGGCCCCTGCAAACGCACAGCCATGTCCCGGCACAGGGTTTGCCTGATCCGGTTCAGGACCTCAACCGGAAGGTTGTACAGGTCCGTAAAGCTCTCCGGAATGGTCAGCACATACAGGGTTCCTCCGCCGTAGGAGGCTGAGTGCAGCACGGGCCAGCCGTTGGTCTCGTCCAGGGCGGAAATTTCTTCCCACGAATCGTTAGTCAGATACTGTATCTGGGGGATGAGCATCTCGGCCTTTCCCTGTACCGGGCGGCCCCATCCGGCGCGAAAGTCCCTGACCACGGCCTTGCGGTCCGTGACCTGCATCTCCACAATCTCTTCGATCCTCCCACCCTGCAAAGCCCGCAACAGGCCGGAGGTAATCATCACCTGTTTGCCCTGCATGAGGTGAGCCTTGATTTTGGCTATCAGGTCCGGATCGAATTTGGCGGTTTCGGCCAGGAAGACCATGTTCACATCCGTGGGAAATTCCGGCACCAAATCCATCGGTACGCCGCACATGCCCAGGTAGTTGTGCAGGAAGTCTTCACCTGTGGAGTGATATGGTTTGTAGCTCTTAATCCCCACCGGGTCGCCGAGCTTTCCTAAAAACCGGTCCACCTGCTCGAAGGTCACTCCCGCGGCCCGGGCTATCATTTTGGGCTGATATGTGCTTGCGTCCGGCAGGGTAATAGGAGCCGTCATGGCGTCAAAGTCAAAGCTGGTTTTTCCATCCTGCCACTTGGCCCGCATGTTCGGATTGACCGGACGCACGATCTGGCGGATATCAAAGAGCGTAATTTCCGGGGCTTTGGCAAAGAGCGTCAGCCAGAGCTGTTCGGCGTAGCGGTCCATGAAACGCAGGCCGCCGGTATCCACCCAGCCGCCGTCGTTTCCGCCCGGCTTGAGGTTCTCGAAATAGCGGAAGATCAAATAGCCCAGATAGGGCTGCAAGTGCTGATTGCCGGAAGGGTCGCGGGTTTCCGTGCCGGTGTAAAGACCGTCAAACAGGGCCGGTTCTTTCTCCAGGTTAAAGCCCAGGCCCTGGAAGTGTTCGTACCAGTTAGGATACTTGATAACCACTTTGACTTTGGGATTGACGGCTTTGGCCGGATTTATAACTATGCTCTGGGCCGCCTCCGCCAGGAGATCCAGGCGATACCGGGTCCAGGTCTTATCGCCTTTGGCCGCGATGCACAGATGACACTTGCAGCTCGTGAAATAGAAGTCGTCCAGAATCAGCTCGTCAAAGTGACGGGCCGTGTGCTCTACGATTTCCTTTACCTTCTGCCGGTGCTCAGGATTGCTGTAGCAGAAGGTCTCGAACCGGTTGCGTTCATTGACGGTCAGAGTAATGCCTCCTGCCGTACGAATTCCACGCTCGTGGAAATAGGCCTTGGCCTTGTTCAGGGTCTCGTCGTCCACAATCAATAAATCCCGGTGTGTTTCCAGATACACCTTGTCCACATGGACCTGCTTTGTGATATCCTGCCAGCGTGAATCCAGCCAGTTCAGGTCCGCCATTTCCCGGGTTTCATACGCCCGGCAGTATACGGCCACGGAAAAGTTCTCATACGCATCGGCCCGGGGACACCACGCCAGGGCCAGCAGGATCATACAGATAAAATTACGTGTTTTCATTTTGTCACCTTCGGTTTTTATTCTTTCGTAGCAAAGGGATCATTCGTATCTTCCCACTTGCCGCCCTGTGACAGCACCGGATAGACAGCGGCCGGGAAGCACAGACTCTGATAGATAGTAAACTCGTTCCATTGAATAGACGCTAAGTTGTCAATATATCGGCGTTCTCGGGCCAGCGATCTGACCTCGGGCACTGATGTCCCCCTGCCTCGTCCGCCCGGTCCAAACACGAGAATGCCCGGTCGGGGGCCCCATCCCTGTTCGATGGTATAGGCGGATTCCCGGTCGTGCGGATTGTGCACTCGATTGAAGCCGATGCCGCAGACATAACATTTGCCGAGTGGATTCAAACCCTGGTTATAGTCCATGAGCTGACTAACGGCGTCGATGTACTTTTGTTCCCCGGTCAGGCCCCAGTGTAGCAGACAGGGATAGGCATACTGTCCCTGGCCCGCGTTACTGCCCCACCAGCGGAGATTCAACGGAGTGCCGACCGGATAGGCATTAGCTTCAAGATACTCGATAGCTTTGTCTGCTGCGGCCTTGATCGCAGCCTTGAATTGCTGCACCACAGCCGGGTCGGTAGGCCTGTCTTTTTCTATGATGTAGGAGTAGAAGAACGATGCCAACCAGCCGTCCGGACGTCTGGACCGATTGGATCCGGCAAACGTTTCAGGAGCGCTGTTAAAGGTCTCAACATACCGGGCGGCATTTTCAGCCAGATCCTTGACGGCCCGATGTGCGGTTTCGTCGCCGGTCAGCAAATATTTTTGCACGGCATAATAAAGGTGATGCGTGGTACGAATCCGCTGCCCCGCAGCTTTGAATGCCATCTCCGCGTGTTTGCGCAGCTCTTCGGATCGCTCCGGCTTGTAAGGTTTTATGATTCGGGCCAGGTGCATGAACATACCGGCGGCAAATCCCGCGGTGCGTGTATCAAGTACTTCTGTGCCAAAGCGTTTGGTCTCCTTGTCGTAGGTCGTAAAAGGAGAATACCGATTCGTCTCAGTGCCCCAATGAATCGCACCGGACGGCTTCTGCATATATTCCCAGAACATCGCACCCCATTCGGCTTCATCGATGATGTCGGGAATTTTGTTGCCCTTGCCAACGATATTGAAGTTTTCGTCGAACTTATCCGGGATATTGTATTGGTCGTCCGTGAACATCTCGCTGAAGGCCTCATAGGTCGTCAACAGCGTGACCGTCACATCCATATGGTAGGTACGACGGTCCGCGTCACCGGCATCGTGATAGCCTCCGTAAGCGGTGAATGTAGGTTCATTTCCGTCAACGACCAGACGCGCTTCTCGAATCGGTGCATTCGTATCGTATATCGTGGTGTGACATGGTTTCATTCGGATGTTCCACGCATACGGTTCTTTAACCGGGCAGCCGCAGCGTTGATGGTATAACGAACGAAAAGAAATGTGACCGAGGCGGCGTGAAAAATCCCCGCCAACGCCAAGCGGATATGAGCAGCCGTACCCTTTTACGGAAATCTTGTACGGCCCGCCCTCGGGGACTGCCGACAGATCGATCCGGTACACGAAATCGCCCGATGATTCATCCTGCCCGATCTCTTTGAGCGTTCCCTGAGTGACCTGCTGAGACGTGGATAACTTGAAAACCGTATAGGTCGGGAGGTCCCCGCTAATCTGTTTGCTGCCGCCGTCACCGAGCCAGATGGCGAAATTGGCGTATCTGACTTTTGACAAGGCACTATATGCATTCTGATTGGTTTTAATGGATTCGCAGAATATCTTCTTGTCGTCGAATACAAAGGTTTTCTCGCCGTGCGGCGTTCGGAGTGTGTAGCTCGTTCCGTTGACAAGGGTCGGCACCTGCAAATAAATATGATGATCACAGGCGTTAGCCTCGGTTACAAATTTATTGATCGCAGCGACGGGTTGGCCGTTAAGCTTCCACAGGGACACATCGTTGGTATCGACCTGGTCGGCCTTAATGATATCGCTCTTGTAATAGGCCACAAGGACATTGTTCGAGGCAGTGCGGATTTCCGTTAGCGAAAGCTCCGCATGAACAGACAGTGAACAGCATAAGAAACTGACAAGTACGAATAGACGTTTCATCCTGGATCTCCTTCAACCGTCGATACGCTTTTCGACGCTCCACTTTTACCTTGCTTGTTTTTGAATGATCTTTTCCTCGTTCATCGCTTGAATATCTCATTGCCCGGCGGCGAAAACCGCGTACCTGCTCGGAAGCAGATGAACTTTTTTCATAATACCTGACCTTGATTTCATATTCAATCATTAA